>NZ_JBIWMX010000015.1:0-214901 GCF_044766925.1 Nocardia sp. NPDC101769
ATTTGAATGAACCCAGGTAGAGCAGTGATTGCTGAGATCAATTGGTGTACCGGGAGTTCATTATCGCGTGTTGCTGGGTGGTCGTCGTGCCCGACCTGTGGCATCACGTGGCCGCATGGCCAGCAGATTCGAACGGTGGAGTCGCGCATCCTGCAGGAAGCAATCCCGACACCTGCCACATCACATAATCGGCATTATGGTGCGTTCGGCCGGCCTTGGATCGGCACGGCCAGTTGATCTTTGCCTGTCCCGCGCTGGCCGGTTCGATCAGCGCGGTATGCGGCAGTAGCGGATGTGTTCGCGGTGGCGCTCGCCGTATTCAAAGCTGCTTCGCATGGTCCAACGACCGCGGTCCGAGATGATCTCGGGCCGCTGATCTTCCGGACTGTCGTGGGACCGGTTCGAACCCCTCCCAACCCAGTACGGCTCGAAGTCCTCCGGGGTGTCGACCCATTCCTGGTAGGCGGGGTTGACCAGATAGAGGTTGATGTAACCGCTCAGCACCACAGAGAGCCGGATAACCAGATTTTGCGGTCCCAGCGCGCCTTTGGCTCCGGCCCTCGTTGAACGTCGTGTGGCGGGCCCAGCACAGTTGTGAGACGGGCCACCAGACCGTCGTATTCGTCGCGCAGCTGCTCCATTGCCGTGACGTCGTTCGTGTCGACCCCGGTCGAGCAACTGACGCGAACTCTTCCGGGCCAGACCGCTCAGTTCCCACGAGCGGTTGCATTTTGAGCGCACCTGAATGGGGTGCTGACAGGGAAGATGCATTGAGGTTCGGTGTCGAGTGTGTGCTCAGTCACCTAGATCTACACCCACACCGGGAACGCTAGACCTGGACTCGCCGAAACAGCGACTCTGACCGTTTCAGCGGCGACGCGAGCCGAACTCTGTTGCAGCGCAGGGCTATCGCGCCTGCGTACCCGCTCTATGCCGCCTACCGCGCTGACCACAGCGGCGACGCCCTGATCGCCCAGCCACAGGCCCGTGGCCCGAATGTGAAGGCCATGGTCTACATCGCGGCCTTCGCGCCGCAGCAGGGCGAACCCATAGCGATCGCCATGGATCCCTCCCGCTTCCCCGGCAGCCAATTGCAGCCGCCCGCACTGGCATTGGAGCCATCGAGTTCGGGATTGGACGGATACGTCGCCCCCGATGCCTTCAACAGTGTGTTCGCGCAGGATGTGTCGCCCGATACGGCGGTGAACATGGTCACCCATCAGCGCTCCATCGCAGTAAACGCGCTGCTGGAACCCAGCGGTCCGGCCGCTTGGACGACGACTCCCACCTGGTATCTGGTTTCGGCTGCCGACCGGGTGATCTCGCCCGCCGCCGAACGGTTCTTCGCGCAGCGGATGGGTGCGCACACCACCGAGGTCGAAGCCTCACATGCTTCGCTGGTTTCCCAACCGGCCGTGGTCGCCAGATTGATCGAACAAGCGGCTCGGTAAGGAGAAATCGATTCGCCCGGCATGGCCGAATTGGTGGGATTCGTGGCGTGGATGGTGGGGCGTGACGGACCCATGATGACGCACACTGACTGCGCGCCACCCATCCATAGACTGCGAACCGAATATCCGACCAAGGAGTCTCACATGCCCGTCATCACAACGCCCGAAGGCGTCGAAATCTTCTACAAGGACTGGGGCACCGGACAGCCGATCGTGTTCAGCCACGGCTGGCCGCTGTCGTCCGACGACTGGGACGCGCAATTGATGTTCTTCGTGTCCCAGGGCTTCCGGGTGATCGCCCACGACCGGCGCGGTCACGGCCGTTCGGCGCAGGTCGCCGACGGCCACGATATGGACCACTACGCCGATGACCTGGCCGCCGTCGTCGCGCACCTCGATCTGACGGACGCGGTACACGTCGGTCATTCCACCGGCGGTGGTGAGGTCGTGCGCTACCTGTCGCGCCACGGGCAGGATCGGGCGGCCAAGGCCGTGCTGATCAGTGCGGTGCCGCCGATCATGGTCAAGACCGACGACAACCCCGGCGGATTGGACAAGTCGGTCTTCGACGATATCCAGGAACAGGTCGCCACCCGCCGCTCGGACTTCTTCCGCACCTTCGCCGAAGGGCCGTTCTATGGCTACAACCGGCCCGGCGCGCAGCCCTCCGAAGGCGTGATCGCCAACTGGTGGCGTCAGGGCATGGCCGGCGGTGCCAAGGCGCACTACGACGGCGTCGTCGCGTTCTCGCAGACCGACTTCACCGAGGAACTCACCAAGATCACCATCCCGGTGCTGGTCCTGCACGGCGAAGACGACCAGGTGGTCCCCATCCAGGACTCCGCCATCCGTTCGGCCGAACTGCTGCCCAACAGCACCCTCAAGACCTACCCGGGCTTCCCGCACGGCATGCCGACCACCGAGGCCGCCACCATCAACGCCGACCTGCTCGCCTTCATCCGTTCCTGAGCATAGCCAGCGAGGTGGTGCGGCCGGAGAGGCGGTCTCGGATCGGTGCCGGCATCGGTCGGCTCGGTAGGTTGCGTGCAGAGGTTATTCGGCTTCGGAACGCGAGTCGGGCCCCGAGCAGGGCGTTTGACGTGCAGCAATTGGATGTGAATGGGGTCGAATTCCGAAGCGGATCAGCGTCTGCGAAGAAGTAGGGCAGCGCGCGTATCGCTGCTGGTAGAGACTCTGCTGAGCCCTTATCCGGTATCCGGGTGGGGGCTCAGTCGTTTCGCCGGCGCGGCGCGCTGGCCGGTTCGGTCAGCGCGGTATGCGGGGTGCCATTACAGGATGTCGGGTCGCGGTTTCGGCGATTGTGCAATTCGCCCTTCACTGCGGACGGCAGACCTCAGGGCCGGTCAGTCGAGGTAGCCCTGCAGGGCCTGTGAGCGTGACGGATGGCGCAGCTTCGACATGGACTTCGATTCGATCTGGCGGATTCGTTCACGCGTGACGCCGTAGACCTTCCCGATGTCGTCGAGGGTCCGGGGCTGCCCATCATCCAAGCCGTACCGCAGGCGCATTACGCCTGCTTCCCGCGGGGTGAGCGTGTCGAGCACCGACCGCAATTGGCGCTGCAGCAGGGTGAACGACACGGCGTCGATCGCGACGACCGCCTCGCTGTCCTCGATGAAGTCGCCGAGCCGGCTGTCACCCTCGTCGCCGATCGTCTGATCCAGTGAGATCGGCTCACGCGCGTACTGCTGGACCTCCAGAACCTTCGCGGGTGCGATGGCCAGTTTCTCCGCGAGCTCTTCGGGCGTGGCCTCGCGGCCCAATTGCTGCAGCAGCTCACGCTGGACGCGTCCGAGCTTGTTGATGATCTCCACCACGTGCACCGGGATGCGAATGGTCCGGGACTGGTCGGCCATGCCGCGACTGATCGCCTGCCGGATCCACCAGGTGGCATAGGTCGAGAATTTGAATCCCTTGGCGTAATCGAACTTTTCGACCGCACGAACGAGGCCCAGATTGCCTTCCTGGATCAGGTCGAGAAAGGCCATACCGCGCCCGGTGTACCGCTTGGCGATCGATACCACCAGGCGCAGATTCGCTTCCAGCAAGTGGTTCTTGGCCTTGACGCCGTCCTGCACGACCCAGGTCAGGTCGCGGCGACGCGCGGTGGTGATGCCGGACCCCGATTCGAGCTCCTCGTGCAGCTTCTGCGCCGCATACAGTCCAACCTCGATCCGGATCGCGAGATCCACCTCTTCTTCCGCAGACAGCAGGGGAACACTGCCGATCTGCTTCAGGTACGCGCGCGTCGAATCCCCACCGGCCGTGAGCGCGGCTTCCATGCGCACCCGTCGCATCGCTGGGGACTCGCTGTCATCCGATTCCGAATCATCCCCGGCGCCACCTCGCTGCGCTGGGTCGATTGCGACATCGAAGGTTGAATCCTCTTCCGGTGCATCGGTTTCGACGCTTACCGAGGCCATATCGACATCCGATGGAGGCTGGTCGGTCGTTTCGTCGGCGGAGGTTGCCATATTCGCCCTTTCGTGGGATCAGGGCGGCACCGCGAGATGAGATCCGCAGAGAGGCCTTGGACGCCCTCGGCAATCACCGAAGCCACTGGTCAGTCTACTGGCCACCGGCCGATACACAGTGGCTGCAGCGTAGCCCGGGCAGGTCGTCGCCGGCACTGATGCGGGTGCCGCGTTGATCATCGCAGTTCTGGTGTTGCGCTATCCGCCTGTGAAACTGTCCCTGGGAGTACCGGCAAGAGATGATAAACGCCGTGACCGGCAATCCCGCCCGTCACGGCTCGAGGACCTCACACGATTGGGAATGACATCATGGCCGACAGGCAGAGCGGGACCGTGAAGTTCTTCAACGACGATAAGGGGTTCGGCTTCATCGCCCCCGATGACGGAGGAAACGACCTGTTCGTGCATTTCAGGGCGATTGAGACCCAGGGCTTCAAGTCCCTTAAAGAGGGCCAAAGGGTGTCATTCGTCGCTGCCCAAGGGCAAAAGGGCCCGCAGGCCGAGCAGGTTCGCCCGGAGTGAGGAGATCGCAGTAGCCGACCGCGAATGCGGATCGGCTTGGGACCAGCGCACGTTCGCGAACCCGTCGCCAGGTGTCCAGCATCCGGGGACACCGAGCGCACGTCTGGTAGGGCGTCGCTGAGCTGCGCGAGCGGCCATTTGCGTGGCGTGAGCGGCTCGTCGTGCCCGCCGACAGCCTGTTCGCACTCCCCGCCGGCGACATCGAGCAGTACCCGACGCTGGGCAGCAACCCCCCGACGGCAGGGTTGATGCTCAATAGCGCTAGCCAAAATTCGTGGACTGAAGACGATCAACCTGGCCCGTGACGACGCAACGTTCGCGGAACTCACAGCAGCCGGGGCCGACGTGGTCCACGCCGATGACCCCGATGCGGTCGGCGATGTTCGAGCAGTGATCGGCGACGCGCGCGTGGCGCTGGCAGTGGACCGCGTCGGTGGTCCAGCGGTGGCGCGGCTGGTCGAATTGCTGTCCGACGGTGGATGGTTGGTCGGCTATTCCTGGGCCAGTGGCGAACCCATGTGGGTCGACACCCTGGCACTGGTCGGCAAGCACCTCACGGTCCGCGGATTCCTTGTCGGCGACTTCGACTACCGCGACAAGGTGGTGCCTGTCATTCGTGAGGCGGCACCGCTGGTAGCTGATGGCACCCTCGTGGTCCCGGTGGCGGGCGTGTACCCCCTCGAGCATATCCAGGATGCGGTGTCGCATCAGCTCCGTGGCGGCAAGATCCTGCTGAAAGTGGCGGGGCGATGAACGCGCGCACAGCGGGCGGCTGAAGATTCGCCACTTTCGTGAGACAAAGTTGTTCGCCGTGAGCTGAGAGCTGGCCCGCCACGTGCTCACATACCCGTCCGTTGCTGCCCACCGGCCCCAGTCAGCACTCCAATCGGGCAGCCGATCCCCAGCACGACTGATACTCCCGGCTCGCCAACCGAGACTAGCGAGCCCACCGGCAGCCGAACCATCGATCCAACCCAGCGACCTTCGAATGCGCTCAACTCGGCAATAGCGGACGTTCTGCACCGCAACAGGTTTCGGCCGCCGACACCTCGCGCTGCCGGCTCGGTCAGCGCGGTATGCGGCAGTTCAGTGCGCTCGACTGGCCGAGATGATCTCGGCGCGTTGATCTTCGGGCTTGCCGCGTGGCCGCTTCGAACCCCGCGATATGCGGAATGAGCGGATGTCCTTGGCTCGCGGCCGTTTCGCCGCCAACCACTGGATCAGGGGGTCCTTGTCGCTTCGGTGGTCGCGGTCGCCGCTGCTGCTGAACACCGCCGGTCCGAGGCTGGTCAGCCGAGGACGCGCTGCAGGTAGGCGGTGCGGGCGGCAGCCGCGAGCTGGGAGAGTGCGGCCTGCGGGGCGGCCGTGGAGAAACCATGCCAGGCGCCGGGCCACATGTGCAGTTCGACCGGAATCCCGGCGTCCGACAGGCGCATCGCGTAGATGAGCGCCTCGTCGCGGAAGGTTTCGACCTGACCGACGTCGATGAAGGTCGGCGGCAATCCCGAAAGATCCTGCGCACGAGCCGGAGCCGCGTAGTGCGACACCTCCGGTCCGCCGGGCGCATGGCCCAGATACCGGGTCCAGGCCGCGATATTGGCGCCGCGATCCCAGAATCCCTCGCGGTCGAGGGCGTGACTGGAGCGGGTCAGATTGCGGTCGTCGAGCATGGGTGCCTGCAGAATCTGATGGATGAGCCGTGGTCCGTTCCGGTCCCGGGCCAGTAGCGCCGTCGCCGCCGCGAGCCCGCCGCCCGCACTACTGCCGAAGATGATCAGCCGCTCCGGGTCGATGTCGAGCTCCCCGGCGTGCTCGACCGCCCAGGTCAACCCGGCATAGCAATCCTCGACCGGTGCAGGGTAGGGATGCTCGGGTGCCAGCCGGTAGCCGACCGACACCACGACCAGCCCGACGATGTCCACCCAGCGCGCGAGCGTGTCTGAGAGTTCGAATTCGTCGCCCGAAAGCATGCCGCCGCCGTGCGTGTGGAACACGCACGGCCACGGACCGCCACGACGCGTCGGCCGCATGATGACGACCGGAAGGTCCACGCTCGCCTCGGAACCGGGGATCCGGCGCTGCTCCAGCGCTACCGCACCCTCGCGCTCCAAGGCGACCAGATCAGGGCGCGACGTGTTCATCTGCCGGTAAGCGTCCAGGTCGTGCGGACCGGTCCAGCCAAGTTTCCGTAGTTCGAGCGGATAGGACAGCAAGATCGCCTCCAGTTCGGCATCGAACGGCGGGCGTGTGCTCATCGTGTGTTCTCTCCTCGGATAGGCCGACCACATCAGGGTCGCAGCCGGGAACGGCGTGGTCGATACGCGGACCGGCGGACGTTACGACGGGAAATCCGCCACTTGGCGGATGTTCGCTAGGCTGTAGCGCATATGGAAGAACTGCT
Source organism: Nocardia sp. NPDC101769 (assembly GCF_044766925.1). Classification (NCBI taxonomy): domain Bacteria; kingdom Bacillati; phylum Actinomycetota; class Actinomycetes; order Mycobacteriales; family Nocardiaceae; genus Nocardia; species Nocardia sp. NPDC101769. The sequence continues at coordinate 6,870 of NZ_JBIWMX010000015.1, forward strand.
GCAACGCCTTGCGGCGCTCGACCCCGCCGCAGAGGACGCGGTTCACGCCATCAGCTACTTCGATCGCCTCATGGAACGACGAGCCGGCCTGGATTCGTTCATCCGGGCCGCCGCGATCCTGTCCGGTTGCCCTGCGGGCCTGCATGACCCGGACCGGCATCTGACGATCCGCATTCATCCTGACGGTCACCGGATCGATCCCGCGCCTCACTCCGACGCCTATGCCACGGCAGACCTCGGCGGCGGTTCCACGGGCTACGTCTGGCTGGAACGCGAGGCCCCCGCCCTGCCGACGGATCGAATCATCCTGGAGCGCTTGGCTGTCGGCGCCACGGTCGTACTCGATCGCACCCGCGGAACCACCCCAGGACACGACCCCGCCAGCGTCGAAGCGCTGCTGTCCGCCGAAACCGGCAGCGCCGCACGCCGGCTGGCACTGCGCCGACTGGCACTGCCCGCCGAGCTGCGGGTACGGGTGGTGGCCAGTCTGCCCGACCACCCCGGCTCGGACTCGGAACCCGCGGTGCGCTGGACCACCCGCATCGGCCGCGTGCATGCCGCCGTCATACCCGCCGACATCGAGCCCACACCCGCGGCGCGCGCCGGGGTCGGACCGATCGTCACCGCCGCCGAGCTGCCACGATCCTGGACGGCGGCGCTGCGGGCCCTCCGGCTCACCGGCGAACCCGGCCCGCGGCTGCTGAGCTACGACGACCTCGGCGGCTGGGCCCTTGTCGCGGACCGTATTTCGGCCGACGAGGCATTGATCGAGGACGTCCATACCCTGCGGGCCGCACGAGACCAGTTGCCGGACGCGCTCGAAACCCTCACCGCCATCGCCGAAACCGACAGCCTCCGGCGCGCGGCGGAGGCCCTGTTCATCCACCATTCGACCCTGCAGGCCCGCCTGCGCCGCCTGATTGCCGTCCTCGGCTATCGCCCGGACACCGCCTCCGGCCGAACCCGCCTGCACCTCGCCCTCGCCCTGCACCGCATCAACCTCAACGGCCCGCTGCCCTGAACTCCGCGACACGGTGGTCACGGTGAAGGGCCACGGGTGCTTCCGGCAGGAGTGGCTCGAGGTAGGACAGAAGGCGTATGGGACTGCCCCGAGTTCGGTCGACTTGCGGGGTTTAGTGTTTCAGGCCGAGAGTGCGGGCTGATTGATTGTCTCGAACTCGATGGGTATCAGGCGGCGTTGTCGCCGCATGCTCCGACGTGACCCATCGATCCCTGTAATCGGTTGGCCGACAACGCATGAACGAACGTTCTGGATTGAAATTGACTGCCCCTGTCCGAGTGGACGACGGTGACGACCGGGGTCCGCATCGCGACCGTGTTGCGCAGCGCGGCCACCGCTGGAGCGAAGGTCATGCGCTCGTCGATGGAGTAGCCGACGATCCGGTTGGAAGAGCAGTCCTCGAGGTCTCGTAGACCAAGGGAAGTCAGAGGCATCTCGCCGCGCGCACCATTGCCCGGCTATAGCCAGCCTGGCGATGTGGTCGGGGACCCGTCTCGAGCGTTGTCGGCGTCGGTTGGATAGGTGGGTCGGTGTGCACAGGTTGTTCGGCTTCGGAACTCGGCTCGGCTCGGCTCGGAGGTGGCGGGTATCGCGGAATTGGCCGACGTGCTCGAATTGCCTGTGTCGCAGTGTCATTCGCGGGCTTCACCGCGGGTTCGGGGTATGGGGAAGTGATCGCGCTTTCACTTCTGCTGTCCGATGTCGAGAGGGTCGAGTTCCGAAGCGGATCAGCGGCTGCGAAGAAGTAGGGCAGTGCGCGTATCACTGCTGGTAGAGGCTCTACTGAGCCCCCGTTCGGTCTCCCGGCGGGGCTCAGTCGTTCCGCCGATGCCGCGAGCTGGCCGGTTCGGTCAGCGCGGTATACGGGCATTACAGCTCACTTGATCCGACTAGAGTCAACTCCTCGAGCGGGTGCCCGAACACGCCATTGTCCCGGGTTCTCGCTCCGCCGCTCGGTTATCTGCGGGCGGAGCTCGAACAGACATTCCTGGCTGCACGGTGACCAAGCCCTGACGTGTGGTGGTGGACGGAAACATTCCTTCCATGTGGAGGTTTGCCAGACGCCGAACTCATGCACGTGCGAGCACAGGGACCAGAAATGCTTCAAGTCCACTTCGCCCACAGGGGTAGTGCGATATAGCCACAGTTCAGAGGGTGTTTTCCCTGGCTCGGCCCGCACTGCCCAGAGGTACGCGCGACGAAGCGAGAGTCAGTGCCAGGCTCCTCCTTTGCTGGTGGTGGCGACCACGGTGCAGGCCTAACATCAGACGTGTCGGGGAATGTCAATGAACTCGACAATCGGCCGGTGAGGTCCGCGCGAACTCGCCGGAAGAAGGTGATGATGATGACCAACAAGACGCACCGAACTGCCACATGCAAGCTGCTCGCGAATGTCGCGCTCGTTGGAGCCGCGGTAGCGGTTCCGATGACGGCGGCGGTTCCTGTCATGGCTGTGACGACGCCCATGCCCGGTGTGGTGCAGGCTGATCGCGCTTGGGACGGCGGCGATGATGGCAGCGGTCGGGGCGGTGACTGGGGTAATGGTGGTTGGGCCAATGGTGGTTGGGCCAATGGTGATTGGGGTAGTGGTGATTGGGGTAGTGGCGACTTGTTCGGCAGTAGCTGACCGAACGGATCTGCGCGGGATAGACCGCCACACCAATCCGGCTCGAAGCCAATCGACAACGGCGATATGACCCCTTGCCCTCATGCACCGAGCCTAGCTGTCCTTGTTGGTACAGCGGCTGGTCAGCGAGTGCTCTGGACCGAGCCTGCCACAGCAACGACCGATGATCACTCGCTCATCGGTGTGGTCTCAATGTGTTAGCGCAACACCGGGTTTGGACTGTTTGGCAACAGCGCGATCGCTGCCGTCGTCAGACATAGCGACTCCGGGCGCGGGTGCCGCGGCCAGGGCAGAGCAGTCGTCGGCGTTGAGTCGACGACTATCCGCTTGACACAGAACGCCTTACGCCGATGAGCGGACGTGTGGCGTTTCGTTGATCATGTGTCGGATGTGGCGCTGTCGCTGTCTCCGGCTGGGTCGGTAGCCACAGCGCCGTTACCGGCCCAGTGCCGCTTCGGCGGCCCGCGCCGTGGGGTCGATCCGGTCCGCGTCGGACAGGTCGAGGATGAAGGCCCGGGCGCGGTCGGGGTCCAGTGCCTGGAAGGCGGCTGCGTGCCGCTCGGTACCCGCGACCCGGTGCCCGGCCGCCAGGGCTCGTCGGGCGATGGCCAGTCCGAGGCCGGTGCTGACGCCGGTGATCAGGAACGTCTTGCTCACTACGGATGTCCTTTCGTGGATGAGTGTCAGGCCGCGGGGCGTGCGTGGGCACGACGGCATCGACCCCGCGGGTACGGCGGGGTCGTGTCTGGGTGGTGTTGGTGCTGGATTGCCCGGTTCGGGCGGTGGTCAGGACTCGGCGGCCGTGTCCCGGGTAGTCGCGGTGGCGGGTTCGCGGCCCCAGCTGGCCAGCAGCCGCAGGCGTTCCTGGGATGGCGAGCCGGACGGCGCGCAGTAGACGACGAGCGATTGGCCCGGGTCGGCGACCGAGGTGAAGATCTCGTACTGCAGTTCCAGGTCACCGGCGACAGGGTGGTGGAGGCGTTTGAGGCCGGTGCTGCGTTCCTGGACGCGGTGTTCCGACCACCACGCCGGGAACTCGGGTGAGCGCATCATCAGCTCACCGATCAGGTTGGCGATGCGTTGGTTTCGCGGCTGGGCGGCGGCGGCCCGCCGCAACCCATGCACGGAATCGCGGGCGACGCGTTCCCAGTCGCACCACACCAGGCGAGCACGCGGATCCAGCAGCGTCCAGCGCGCCATGCTGCGTTCCCGGCGCGGCAGCTCGGCCACATCGGGAAACAGCAACGCCCACAACGTGTTCCCGCCGATGACAGCGCAGATCGGCCATCGATGACTCTTCGAAGGTGCCTTCCGAGCCCGTAGCCGGCGTTGGCCACGAGCACTTCGATCGGGCGCCAGTTCGAGGTCAACGTATTCGGCACGGTAGCGACTGTGAAAGCGGTCCTACCCGGCATGCGGAAGCGGCGCGGCGGTCACATCTTCGTCATCACCTCGATGGGCGGGCACACCACCTTCCCCGGACTGTGCGCCGCACCGGGTTCCGGCCACGGGCCGCTGCGCGCCGGCCGGTTCGGTCAGCGCTGGGCGCGGCAGAATAGTGCACAGCTATGTGCCGGCCGATGTTGCGGTCGACCGGTCTAATCACGCACAACCACTGAGGAATTGGCGAAATACGGGCGATTTGCGATCAGTAGTGCGAGGCTATGCCGGTTGCGCGAAACTCGGCAGATGCGGACGTTCTGCACCGCAACAGGTTCCGGCCGCCCACGCCGCGCGCTGGCCGGTTCGGTCAGCGCGGTATGCGGTATGAGCGGATGCTCCAGGTGTGTGGGAGGTGTCGAGAATCGATCGATTCTCGACACCTGATCTCTCCTGCTGCCGAGGGAGGTTCAGTCGATCTTGATGTTCATCGTGTAGGAGGCGTCGTGCTCGGGCGAGGTGATGGTCAGGCGGTAGGTACCCGTGGCCGGGAGCCAGAGCTCGCTTCCGGTGGCGCTGGTGACCATCTGCTGTCCGTCGGGCGCGGTGAGCGTGTAGATGGCGGTGCCGGACGCGGAGGTGTAGTGCGAGATGATCTCGGTGCTCATCTGCTGACCGGCGCTGGCGTCGAGCATCCAGGTGTCGGTGTATCCGCGGTTGATGTAGCCGTCCACGGTGCCATGGTCGGTGCCGGGTGCGAACTTGATCTCGGCGTTGACCCCGCTGGCGTTCGCGGTACCCGCGCCTGCCAGGACAACGAAGAACGCCGCCGCGATCGCGGCCATGGCGAAGGCAGCTTTGCGTGTGGTCGTGAGAAAGGCAGTCATGATGTTCCCGTTTTCGATGTTTCGGAGGGGGTGTGCCGAGGAAGAAGGCTTCCATCCGCTGTTACCGAGTACATCGCGTTCGGAGCGAAACCCGTTGCGCCCCCAGTCTTATGGGCATATCTGGCTGGGGAGGCCGGCCGCGATGCCGGAAGGGTGCGTGAACGCCGGCGAGCGGGTGAGAGTGGTCGCCCGCCACCCGGCCGGCATCAACCACGGCTTCAGTACCTCCCGTGCGGCGGCCCATGGGAGATCGGGAGTAGGGACGCTCGATATCCGACTGGCGCACCTACCGAACTCGGCATCACGTGCACTGCCGGCGACCGTAAGGCGCTCGGTCCGTTGATCTTCCGCAGGTCCGCGCTGGCCGTTTCGAACCGCGCGGGTTGCGGCAAGAAGAGGATGTTCGGGGATGGCAGATCGCCGAGGAGATTGGCCTGGCTGCCGAGCGACACCCGCGTACGGGCTGGTCGGTGACTGTGCTGCCGGAAGGAGCCGTGAGCGAATACCGGTGCGAGATAGGCATTCTGGAAAAGTGATCGTGGCATACCGCCCGCTGGAACCGGCTGCCGAGGACGGCGACGGCACGGTGCCGGGCCCGAAGTCGGCGGATCGCAACGGCAGCCCGCTCACCTGCCGGTGCGAGCCGCCGTGCCGGATCCGCGCGCACAAGAAGATCATTGCCGCCGGGCCGATCCTGTGCGGGGTGTGCCAGCAGCCGTTCGCCCAATAGTCCAGTTGCGCCAACGAACTCGCCGAGCCAGGTGGTTCAAACTGATCCACCTGACGGTGGGCAGGTTCAAGTAACGTCCCTTGTCCTCCGCCGTGGTCGGGGGTAACCGGACGATATTCGAAACAGTGGGAGCCAGACCGCTGCCACCGGTCAGGCGCTACGCTGTGGCTCGCTCGCGGCCACCGCTGAGTCAGTTGTGTCCCGGAAAACAGGACCTGATCACGCGGTAGTCGCCTACAGTGCAGCCCGCTGACCAGCAGCATCATCGATTACGAAATCCGGCTGGCGCTAGGGCCGCCGAATGCGTCGCTACTTGATCGAATTGGCCAACTGATCGGCATAGGGGGCGATGAACTTTCCGACGACGGGGAGCTCCGCGCGGACACCGCCGGTGTTGTTCGCCTGGATCATGGCCATGATCCAGATGACGACCGCAAAGATCCCGACTGCCAGGCCGGCGAGGCTGAATATGATCCCCAGGACTCCGAGGAGCGAGCCGATGATGCTCAGAACAATATTGACTACCGAGACCGCCCCGAAGAAGATAATCGATTGTGAGGCATGGAATTTCACATCGGGGTCGTTCTTTCCCACGAATAGGAAGACAATTCCGGTGAGCCATCCCAGCGCGTACGACAGGATCGCGCTGGTCTTCTTGTCCAAGCCGGCAGACTGCGGTTGGTCCGCGGGAGGCTGGGGAGACGTCATGGTTTAGCCTTTCATGTTCAGGGAAAAGTTTGCTGCGCAAGCATTATGGGGTGCCAAGTCGATGCCCGCCATGCGAATACGCGACGAATCGCAACGTCGCTCGGGCAAGCCGATGTCCATCGGTCGGCCGGGCCATGGCGCGGGTGCCGGCGTTGGCGTCGCCACATCGACCAGCACAGGTGTGTTCGATCCACACCCCTGCCGGCTCACTCCGAGCAGGTGTTCATGGTCTTGTGGTCGGAGCCGCAGGCCGCCAGTAGCGGCAGGGCGACGAACGCGGCGGCGATCGGTGAAATCCGCAACCCGTTCCTCGTTGCGTGTGTGGTTGTCACTGATGTGTTCCATCTGTTGGCCCGCTGCGGGTTGCGGCGGTCATGTGGTAACTACATGCCGCCCGCGCTGCCTACCGATCCCAACTTTCGGCACGAACCCACGAATCGCGGAGCATTGGGATCCAGTAAGGGCAGTCATAGTTCGGGGGATCGGGTACACCGATGTGGAGACGGGATCAGGCGTTTCGGCGTGGCCGGCTCACCGAAAGCGCCGAGATCGAAAGGTCTGCTAGCGGCTAGCTGGCCGGGGTGGTCGACCGGGAATCGACAGTCGAGGTGTCCGGCCAGGTCGTCGCTGCGTTGGGTGCAGTCGTGTGCCGTGGGGACGGTCTCGCTGGACTGCAGTTCGGGCATACGAGGCCAAATACGGTGTGCTCGCGGAGGGCAGCGCCGACGACTGGGATCTCGGAGGTGGTTCTCTCGAGGAGATGACTGCCGACGAATTCGAAAAAGCCTGGGCGATGGCTCGTTACGCAATCGAGCACCGAGGGGCCACAGAATAGCTGAGTAGGTCTCCGAGCAAGGAGCGCTGCACGGTCATCGGCATAGAACGGTGCGTTCGGCCGGGCCTCGGATCGGCACGACCAGTTGATCTTTGCCCGCCCTGCGACGGCCGGTCCGGGCAGTGCGGGGCGCGGCGGTGTCGGACGTTGGGTGCCGAGTAGTCGACCGCCGGGGTTGGTGTGGTCGGCCGGTTCGGATCTATCGGGTGGTTCCGACGGAGAAGATGGTGTTGATGAGGCGTCCGAAGCGGTCGGTGAGATCGTCGGCGGTTTCGTCGGGGTGGTTTCGGGCCCAGTTCATGATGGCGTCGACGGCGGAGGTCCAGATCCCGATGAGTGCGTCGATATCGCGTTCGTCGGTGTCGCCGAGGTTGGTCAGGAATCGGGTGACGCCGCAGGTGGCGAAGCGCGCGATCCGTTCGCGGTAGCTGTGCACGACCGGTGCGGCCGCGCCGGTGTCGGGGACGGTGGGGTCGTGCAGGATCCGCCAGGCGGTCCGGTCAGGTCCGAGGGTGTCGAATATGCCGTGCAGCGCGTTGATCGGAATGATGAAAGGTGATGCACCGCTGGTCATCTCGACTTCCATCCGGGCCAGCAGCGGTTCCCCGACCATGGTCGCGCAGTCGGCGTAGAGCTGGTCTTTCGAGGTGAAGTGCTGGAAAACCAGGGCTTTGGAGATCTGCGCGCGGGCCGCGATGGATGCCATCGAGGCGCCGGTGAATCCGCGGTCGGCGAACTCGTGCAGCGCCGCGAGCAGGATCTGCCGGCGGCGGTCGTCCGAGGGCATCCCTTTGGTTCCCAGAACCGCTGGTGTTGACATGTTCTCGAACTTACCTTACGGTCACTTCACTCGATGTGACCGTGCGGTCATATCATTGATGTGGAGGCGATGACGCCGTGACCCTGTGGGAGCAGATCAATCAACCGGTGACCTACGCGGTGCCGTTCTTCGCGATCGCGATCGCGATCGAAGTCTGGTCGATGCGTGCGGACCGGCACGACCGCGCCGGCTACGACCGTGCCGACGCCCGCAGCAGCGTGGTCATGGGCCTGGTGTCGCTATTGATCAACGGTGCGGCGAAGTTCGCGGCGGTCCTCGGCTACGCGGTGCTTTATGTGCACGCGCCCTGGCATGTGGATCCGCACAATCCGCTGTCCTGGGTCGCGGTCGTCGTGGCGGTCGATCTGCTGTACTACCTCTATCACCGCATGTCGCACCGGATCCGCGTGATCTGGGCGACGCACCAGGCCCACCACAACGGCCGCTTTTTCAACTACGCCACCGCGCTGCGGCAGAAATGGAACCCCTGGTTCGAGCTGCTCGCCTGGACACCCTTGCCGGCCCTGGGTGTGCCGCCGTGGATGCTGTTCACCGCGTGGTCGTTCAACCTGGTCTTCCAGTTCTGGGTGCACACCGAGACCGTCGACCGGCTCCCGCGCTGGTACGAGTACATCTTCAACACACCCTCACACCACCGGGTCCACCACGCCAGCGACGCGGGCTACCTGGACAAGAACTACGGTGGCATCTTCATCCTCTGGGACCGCATGTTCGGCAGCTTCCGCGCCGAAACCTTCCGCCCCACCTACGGGCTCACCAAGAACGTCGACAGCACCAATGTCCTGACCCTGCAGTTCCACGAATACGGCGCCTGGTGGCGAGACCTGCGCTCCACCAGGCGAATCCGTGACTGGCTGGGCTACACCTTCGGCCCGCCCGGATGGCAGCCCGCCACAGGGCAGGCCGACAAAGCATTGCGGCCATGACCGCGACCGTGCTCGTGACCGGCGGGATGGGCGCGCTGGGCACCCACGTGTCGAGCCATCTGGCATCGCCGGGTTGGCGAGTGGTCGTCCCGGTCCGCGAAACAGCCGAGCACGCAACGACTCTCGACCCGCGACCGAATCGAACTCGTGCCCTGCGATGTCGGCGCGCCTCGGACTCGAGCGGGCCGACCGGTTCGAGATCTCGTGTGGCCGGTGTCCGCGCCTATGCTTGTTGAGAGGTTTCTGTTGCCGGTGCGGGTACCCGAATGGCGGGGCTGGGTGTTTGCTGGTCGGGTGTCGGAGTGAGGGTGTTCCCGGAAGGGAGGGGTCCTCAGCGATGGGCGCTTCGTTGGAGTCGGGGGGAGTGTTCGCTGGTTATCGGATCGTGCGTCGGCTGGGTGCGGGTGGTATGGGCACGGTGTATCTGGCTGAGCATCCGAATTTGCCGCGGCTGGTCGCTTTGAAGCTGCTCAATCGTGCTCTGACCGATGACGAGGATGTGCGTGCCCGGTTCCTGAGAGAGGCCGATACCGCTGCCCGGCTGGATCATCGCAATATTGTCGCCGTCTACGACCGGGGCAACGAGGGTGGTCAGTTGTGGATCGCGATGCAGTATGTCGACGGCAGCGACGTGGCCCAGTTGTTGCGGGATGGGCCGCTGCCGGTCGGGCGGGCGGTGTGGATCGTCACCGAGACCGCGGCTGCGCTCGATTACGCGCACGGGCATGGGGTGTTGCATCGTGATGTGAAGCCGGCCAACATCTTGTTGACCGATGCGTCGCGTGGTGAACCCGAGCGGGTGTTGCTCGCGGACTTCGGTATCGCCAAGGCTCTCGATGAAACCGGCGGTTTTACTCGCAGTGGCATGCTGCTGGCGAGTCTGCAGTATGCCGCGCCCGAGCAATTCGATATCGGCGTGGCGGTCGATCACCGTGTCGACGTGTACGCCCTGGGTGCGACTCTGTATCGGATGCTGACCGGTGCTCTGCCGTATCCGGGGAGCACTCCGGCGCAGTTGATGTACGGGCATTTGAGTCTGCCGATCCCCAAGCCCAGCAGGCACGGCGAAGTGCGTGTGCCCGAGGGTTTCGATGTCATCGTCGAACGTGCTCTGGCCAAGGACCGTGAATGCCGGTACTCCAGTTGTGGTGAGCTGGCCGCTGCCGCCAATGACGCGCTGGCGGCGTCATCGAAGGAGCTCACCGCAACCGTCTCATCGTCGCCCGTACCGCCGAAATCCGAGATGGTGCCGGAAGGCATCCCGGCAGTCGGAGGCGCCGAGTATGCGAGCACCATGAAACCGGCGGTGGTGGCGGGGACTCCGGTCCGAAAGCGCCGCGTCCGCCGCGGGTTGGTTGCGGTGCTTGTCGTGGCCGCAGGAGTGGGCGTCCTGCACTTTTTCTGGCCGAGACCCCCCATCGGCATCGGCCCTCCCAGGGTCGTCACGTCCATCGAGGTGGGCAATGGTGCATTCGGTGTTGCGGTCGATCCGTCGGCCCACGCCGCCTACGTCGCCAACAACGGAGCGAATTCGCTCAGCATGATCGACACGACCAGCAGGACGGTTACCGATACCATCGCTGTCGGACACCGCCCGGTCGGTGTTGCTGTGGATCCAGCCACACACGGCGTCTTTGTGACCAACTACGACGATTCCTCGGTGTCAGTCATCGACACCGTCAGACGCACCATCGCCACCGTGGCTGTCGGTGGCCATCCCGGCGGTGTGATCGTCGACCCCGATACCCATATCGCCTACGTAACCAACGGCGACAACGGATCGGTGTCACTCATCGACACGACAACAAATGCGGTCAGGGCCACCGTGCCCACCGGAAACGGTTCAAACCGCGTAGCACTCGACCCCATTGCCCACCGGGTGTATGTCACCAACGACGGCGACAGGACGGTGTCGGTCATCGACAGCACGAATCGAACCGTCATCGGTACCGTCGCAGTTCCGGGCCGCCCGGGCGGTGTGGCGATCGATCCTGCACATTTCGCCTATGTCACCAACAGCGACAATGCGACGGTATCGGTCATCGACACCGTCGGCCTCAGGGTGACTGCCACGATTACCGTCGGGCAGGGCCCTGGCGGCATAGCTGTCGACCCTGCGACGCATACCGCCTACGTCGCCAACTACCGCGAGGGGACGGTGTCGGTCATCGACACCTCCAGCCTTGCTGTTAGACCTGTTTCCCTCTTCGGCAATCCACTCGGTGTCGCTATCGACCCGACCACACACACCGCCTACGTCACCAGCGACATCGAACACGGCTCGGTGAGCTTAATCGAGCGCTGAAGCCCCAACATCGTTCGGCAATGCCTACTCCGAGATTCACGGAATCGGCCGCCACCTCGCGCACCGCCTGGTTGTGGGGCTCAGGGCGTTGCGGGCAGCAGCTGGAACGGCCTGTCCGGCACGCAGGTTATTCGGCTCCGGAACGCGAGTCGCATGCTGACCACCGCGTTTGACGTGCAGCGATTGGATGTCAATGGGTCGAATTCCGCTTCAACGTCTGAGCCTCTGCGAAGAAGTAGGGCGGCGCGTGCATCGCTGTCGGTAGAGACTCTGCTGGGCCCCCATCCGGGAATTCAGGTTGGGGGCTCAGTTGTTTCGCTGGCCGGTTCGGTCAGCGCCGTGAGCATATGCGGACGTTCGTCTGCGAGGGTTGTCGCCATTATGTCGGCAAGAAAGTGGCCATTCGAGAAAGTGGTCATTGGCGTATGGCGGACTTGTTCAGCTCTGGAAAGCCGGTATCGCACGCTGATTGCTCACCAACGCATCAGGGCGTCGGATGGGACCGGATTCAGAGTAGCTCCAAGGTGGTGTTGCCCACCGCATCCACAGCCGCAGATGACCGGCTCAGTATCACTCGGCGATCTCGGTCCGTTCGAACCACTCATAGACAGGAAGCTTGCCCTCTGCAGTGTCCGTGTGTCGTGGTGTGTTCTTGAAGTGCTCGTACCCACCACGGCGCGGGATCTTGATTTCGAAGCCCGGTGGGGAGATCGGCACGATGCGAGTGGGCAGATCCTCGGGTCCACCCTCGAGAAACGCTTTGGCTGCCATAGTCAGAGTATTGTCCGATCAGGCCATGCCTGTCCGAGTGTTCGCGAAGAAACACCGCAAGCCAGGGAACCCCACTCCCAGTGTTCGGGGATGTTCGACGATGGCACCGCCGAAGATGCCAAACGCCTCGTCCGGTTGATTTCCGGAGGCCCGCGCTGGCCGGTTCGGTCAGCGCAATATGCAGCCCGGTCTCGGTTCTCACTGCTTGTTCCGCTGAGTCAGGAGTCTGGCTATTCGAGGTGTGTGGAGATGATCAGCACTTCGGCGGTCTCGTCGCTGATATTGCTGATGATGTGGGGCAGGCGTGCCTGGAATTGGAGTGCGTCGCCGCGATCGAGGTCGAGGGTGTCGGTGTTGACGGTGACGCCCACGGTACCTGGGCAGCATCCTGTCGAGCCGGTTCACCGCCGCCATGCGCGGCCGCCGAACAGTCCCCGAACCGGATCGGCGACATCGAACTCGTGAACGCCGCCCACTGACCGCCACAACATGTCAGCGGACGTGTCAGGTCCATGTCAGGGACATGACAGACCGACCCCTGACAGTAGTCCTGTGCACCGGCCGAGGCCGCTGACACCACCGAAGACCAATGCCTCACCACCAATTCAGCCGAACCATTTCCAAGGAGCAATCTGTCATGTCGAACAACACTGCCTCGGCCAACTCGACCTGGACCGGCATGGTCGCCGTCGAGGACACGGCCCTGGCCGTCACCGACACCGGCGGCAACGGTGTCCCGGTCGTCTACCTCAATGGCTCCTACGCCAGCCAGAAGCACTGGAAGAAGGTGATCGCCGATCTGGGTCCCGGCTTCCGGCACATCACCTTCGATGAGCGGGCGCGCGGTAAGTCGAAGACCTCGGCGGACTACTCGTTCGAGGCGTGCGTGCGCGATGTCGACGCTGTGCTCGCGGCGCGCGGTATCGAGCAGAAGCCGATTCTGGTGGGCTGGTCCTACGGTGCACTGGTCGCGGTGCACTGGGCCGACCGCAACCCCGACCGGATCGCCGGGGTCGTCTCGGCCGATGGCGCGATGCCGTGGGGTTTCACCGATGCGGAGAACCTCGAGCGGATCCGCAAGATGTTCCACAAGATGGGCCCGATGATGCCGGTGTTGCGCCCGTTCGGTCTGGCCGCGCGCATGAGCGCTGACCAGCACGCCGATGTCAATATCGAGCTCAACCAGCTCTGCGCTGCCCTCGCTCCGGTGCTGGATCGCCTGACCAGCCCGGTCCGGTACGTGGTGGCCAATGGCGCGAATCTCGGTGCGGCCGAGGAGGAGATGGCGGCGGTGCGGGAATCGCTGGAGCCGCTGCTGGTCAGCAACGCGAACCTGACCGTGAGCGCGACCGTGGCCAGCAACCACTCCAAGATCCTGACCAAAGACTTCCACGCCGTCGCAGAGGCCGTGCGCGAGACGGCCGCGGACCCGCGGGGCGCCTCGAACCGATGACCGCAGGGGTCACCCTCGGATATTCAGCCATTCGGCAAGTCAATTGAACTGCACCACAATAGATTCGAAGAGGTATCGATCATGTCCATCACTCTGACCGACCAGGACGAGCTCACCCTGCGCACCGCCGCCTACGGTGCGGTCTCGCTGCTGGCCGCCGCCGGTGCCGCCGGCGGCTCGCCCCACAAGATCGCGACCACCGGCACCCTCGCGCTGGCTTCGGCGACCGGTCTGGTCGGGCGCGTGCTCTCCGAGAAGCGGAAGCCTGTGAATCTGGACGGCAGATCCGTCGCTGAGATCGCCGACCGCGTGCTTCCCGCCCTGACCGCCGCCATGAACCTGCTCACGCAGCAGGATCCGGCTGAAGCAAACAACTTCCGCAGCACCGTATTGATCGCCATCGAAGCGGCACAGCAGGGTCGGACCAGCCCCACCGTGGCCGAAATGACCCGCAAGATCGGCGCGGCCCTCGACGCCGCGTAATGCGCTGGGCCACAGAACCACTGCGGCTGTCCACGGGTTCCTCATGTCGATCCTGACAGCCGCAGGGTGGCACCGATCGCTGTACCCCGCTCGATGAGTGACGGTGAAACGCCCTGCAAGACAATCCCATTCACGAGACCCAGCGTGTCATGCCCTTCGAATACGCGGCTCGATGATGTCCAAGCGATGGGCCGGTCCGGTCCCGCGGTCGAGTCGACGCCACCGGATCGAAAACCCATTCATCAACAGCCCGAGGAGCCTTCATCATGCACGCCATCGAGAAGACACGGCAGGGCGCGATGGTCCAGTCGTTGCTGAGCGACCGCCACTCTCTGCCGCTGTCCATCATGTTGCACTTGCTCCCCGGTGCTTTCATCATTGCCGCCTACCTGCTCATCGGCGAACCGTTCATCGAGGCCATCAACTACCCGACCCTTCTCGGCTGGGCGATCGCGCTGTGCCTGGTTCTGATACCGATCCTGCTGGGATTGCTGTGGCTGGGTCGGCAGCTCAACGGCCGTTTCTCCGTACGTGGGGTGCTGCGCTACACCGATAGGCCGGTCCCGCGTGGAAAGCTCGTGGCGATGATCATCCCGCTCATCGTGTGGATGATGGTGCTGAGCGTCGCGACCGAACCGGTGAACCGGTTTTTGCTCCACCACTTCTTCACCTGGGTCCCGTTCACCTCCGGCGCGGGCAGCTTCACCGGATTCATGAGCGGATACTCACACTCGACCATGGTCACCACGATGCTGATCTGCCTGCCGCTGACGGGAATCTCCCTCCCGCTCATCGAGGAGTTGTACTTCCGCGGCTTCCTGCTGCCCCGCATCGCTCGGCTGGGCGGCTGGGCGCCGGTGGCCAGCGCAGTCCTGTTCTCGCTCTACCACTTCTGGACGCCGTGGGTGTTCGTGTCGCGGGTGATCTTCATGTTCCCTGGGTTCTGGTTCGCCTGGCGCACCAAGGACATCCGGGTGTCGATCGGGATGCACGTCGGCGTGACTTCGATCATGGCGACGTTCGGCGTCCTCGCCGTAGCGCTGAATCTCGTCTGAGACCACCTCCGTGCCTCGGCCCACACGCCTACGCGGTCCAGTGCAGCGGCGACGAGTACAAGGCCAACGACCAACCACACCAACGACATAACCACCCCTACATGTCCTGGGCTGGACGATACCCGGCGGACCTGTTGGCCGAGCCGGATAGTACGGTCCTCGGCACAGTACGTTCGCCGACGGCCGCGGTGGCCGGCTCGAACCGCGCGACCAGCGGAAATAACGTGCACTCGCGAGGCGCTTGCAGCTGCACGGTTGCGATCGATGCCGAACCGAATGAGAGCCTGCCCGATGGGGTACTCGATTCCATGGCACTGCCACGGGAGCGAGAGTAGTTGCAGGCCAACTCCTCTGGGGGCGGCAGGACTGGGTTCTGTTCTGCGCCAAAGAAACAACTTACAAGTTCTCGGTCATCGGCTATGAGCGGATATTGCCGTACCGGGTCCGATCGGCGGCGCGAGCAGCGGTCAGCGAGGTCGCTGCTTCATATCGGCTGCCCCGACTACCGCGTTGAATTCCCAGGACCATCGCCATGTCCAGGACCACGACCACGGCCATTTCCACGACCACGGCGAGTCGCCGGCTGCGGAAGGTGCCGGGTCGGCGGTGCGTGGGACAACGCTGCCCGCGACTACAGCAGCGGTGAAGCGATGGCCGGCCCCTGCCTCGGCGCTGAACCATCACTCGCTTTTACCTCACGGGGAAGGCGCCGATGCCGCGTTACGATCAAGGATCCGCCGGCGATACCCCGGTGAAGGGATCACGTGAGTCCCGCACATTGGCACGCTGTACATTCGCGGGTCAGGCGGCTCTCTGCAGGAGTTCGAGCGCACACCCGTCTTCGCTCGGGAATGCTTCGATGCCGTGCGCCTGAGCAGGTGACCCCGCGTTATTGGAGGACTCATGAGCGGCGATTGGTCGGGACGAGGCGGAGAGCGGCGGCGTCCGGTGAATCCCGGCTCTCCGCCGCCACGCCGGCCGGCAGGCCCACCGGCCGGGGCGGGATGGCAGCCGCCGATCAACCCGGGGATGCGGCGTCCGGCGAACCCCGGCTCTCCGTCGCCGCGTCGGCCGGCAGGCCCACCGGCCGGGGCGGGGCGGCAGGCACCGATGAATCCGCGGACGCGGCGGCCCATGAACCCCGCCTCTCCGCCGCCACCCAGGCCGCCGGACCCACCCGCCGGATTGCGGCGGCGCTCGCCGCGGCGGTGGTGGCGGATGATTCGTCGGACGCTGGCGCTGGTGATCGTGCTGGTGGTGGCGCTGGCCGGGTATTACGTCTACTTGTTCACGAAGATGTCCGGCACTATGGCCTCCTCGCATGCGCTGGACGGCGCGTCCACCTCGTCCAACGGCACGAACGTTCTGTTGATGGGTCTGGACACCCGCAACGATCAGAACGGCCAGCAGCTGCCGGCTGCGATTCTGTCCCAACTTCACGCCGGAGACGGGGAAGAAGGTGGTTACAACACCAACACCCTGATCCTCATCCATATCCCGGCCGGTGGCGGTAAGGCACAGGCGTTTTCGATTCCCCGTGACGACGCGGTGGACGTACCCGGCTACGGGAAGATGAAGATCAAGGAGGCGTACGGCAATGCCAAAGCCGACGCCGAGCAGGCCGCGCGCAAGCAGGGCGTGACGAACCAACACCAGCTGGAAACCATCGGCCGCGAAGCCGGGCGCAAGCTGGAGCTGGAGACCGTCCGCAACCTCACCGGCGTGTCCATCG
The DNA here is from genome assembly GCF_044766925.1 of Nocardia sp. NPDC101769. Lineage (NCBI taxonomy): Bacteria > Bacillati > Actinomycetota > Actinomycetes > Mycobacteriales > Nocardiaceae > Nocardia > Nocardia sp. NPDC101769. The sequence goes on from NZ_JBIWMX010000015.1 coordinate 23,624, forward strand.
ACCACTTCGCCGAGGTCAGCCTGGCCGGTTTCTACGATCTCGCCAACGCTCTCGACGGCGTCAAGGTCTGTCTGAATCAGGCAGTCGACGACTCCGACTACTCCGGCGCGGTGTTCCCGGCAGGCGAGCAGACGCTGAACGGCGCGCAGTCGCTGGCGTTCGTGCGGCAACGACACGGGCTGCCCAACGGCGATCTCGACCGTACCCACCGGCAGCAGGCGTTCCTGTCGTCGGCATCGCACAATGTCCGCGGCCTCGGCACGATCCTCGACCCGATCAAGATGGCCAACATGACGGACGCGGCGAAACGGGACGTCGTTATCGACGACCGGTGGAACGCGCTGTCGATGGCGTGGGAGTTGCGTTCTCTCACCGGCGGTAACACGGTCTTCCAGACACTGCCGATCGAAGGCTATTACACCGTGAACGGCGAGGACGCCAACCGTGTCGACCCGGACACGATTCGCGGAATCATCCAGTCGACTTTCTACGGCACGAATTCGGTGGCCAGCGCAGGTTCCGGTTCCCCCGGTGGCGGCTCTGACGCCGGCGGAGGAAACGAGCCATCCAGCCAGGGACCGAGCGGTGCTCCGGTGAAGTCCAACTCTGACGGCGGGGCGCCCTGCGTGAACTAGGTTGCATGCCGCCGTCAAGAGGCCTCGAGCAGTCAGGCGAGACGTGCCACCGGGTCGGGATAGCCACAACATGTTGCGCTGAAGTCGATTTCGCGACGTGCGTGCCCACGAGAAGATCGGTCTAAGACCGTGTCTCACGTTGTCGTGATTCGCCGTGTGTCGGAATGCGGTGTGCCGCATGATGTTCGATTCGTGACCGATGAGTCCTCGAAAGCCTTGTCCCGGACGAGTTGTGGGCCCTGGTCGAGCCATTGATCCCGAAGTCGAAAAGTATGGATTCTGAAGGGGATTCGGTCCGGTTGGATGTAGAGACACTGGCGGGCGGAAGCCGAAACTCGGCCGCCGCCGGATACAGCTCGCGCGGCAGACGTACAACGAACACGACGACTACGGCAAACGCCGCTACGCCGTCGCCCCACATCGTCGGCGAATACAGCGCGGGGCTGCCGCCGCTGATCGGCGCCGACACCACCGTCCCGTTGCCGAGGTTGGCGATGAACATGGTGCTACCGGAGACGACGACATCGATGGTGAATGTGGTTACCGTAGCGCCGAACCGCACGGTCAAAGGACCAGCATTGCTGAACCCGGAGCCGGTGATCTGCACAGAGTTCCCACCGGCTCAGGGCCGAAAGAGGGTGTGAGCGAAGCAATAACGGGTGACGTGGGTCTGCCTGGTGTGAAAAGTGTTCTACTGCAATGGATACCGATCTTGACGAATGGCACCGCTGAATCCGGTAACCGTCCAGCGGTGGCACGGCCGCAAGGAATCCCCGGTCCGTTTTCCTCCGGTTTGCTGGCGTTTGCGAGAGCTGCATCCGGACACGGTCTGCATCACCGTCAGTGGAACCAATTCACCCAGCTGTACGAGCAGGCCGTCGTATGTCTCGTCTCCAACGAGCCGGCGGCGTGCTGTAGCGGTTCTTGAACGCGCGGCTGAATGCTGCCTCCGATGTGTAGCCGACTCTCTCCGCGATGAGCGGGATCGAAAGGGAGGTGTCGCGGAGCAGGTCGGTGGCGGCGTCCAGTCGTACGTGTGCGAGATAGGTGGCCGGCGGCGTTCCGACGCGAGCGGCGAACCGCGCAGCGAACGCCGACCGGGAAAGGTTGGACACTCGAGCCAGTTCCTCGACTGTCCAATCGTGGCCGGGGTCTCGGTGGATGGCGCTCAAGGACCTACCGAGCTCCGGGTCGAATGCACCGGTCAGCCAGGTCGGTTCGGCATCCTTGCCGCTGGCCCAGGTGCGCATGATCTGGATGAACATCAGATCGAGGATGCGGGAGATCATGACCGCTGATCCTTGCGAGGGCGATTGCATCTCGATTACGAGCATCCGGCGGGCGACTTCGAGCCCTTCGGGCGCTGGGGTGCCGGCGCCGCCGAGGATGATCACGGACGGCAGGCTCCCGAACAGGTGGCTCGCCTGCGGGGCGCCGATGTTGAATGTTCCGCAGAGCCAGCGGGCCGGCTCGGGGGTGGCGTTCTCGGTGGCGCCGGCGTGCGCGATCGCTTGCGTGCGCTCGCCTGCGTTGCTGAGGTGGTGGGAGTCGCCGCGGGGGAGCAGGACGACATCGCCGCGGCGTACGTGCTCGAAGTGAGGGTCTCCGTCGACCCGAAGTTCGAGTTCACCCTCTTCGATGATGTGCAGGCTGCCGAAATCGGCGAAGCCGATCGAGAAAGTCCGCGGCGGAGCGTACGCGGCGATCCGTTCTCCGCTCAGGCGGACGCTCCGGAGCAGCTCTGAGAGCAAGTCGTCCGACTGACTATCTGCGTCGAGACGCAGCGCGGCGTCCTCGAGCGCCGGCGGGCTGACATGTCTCTGCGGCGATCCGAGCGAATCGGCGTGCGCCGCTGGACGATTGGCAAGATTTCCTGGCGGAGCGGTCATGGTCGCTACCTATTCCTCCAATTACTGTCGACAACCGTGAGCGGGTGCGCTCGCTGGTATCAAACCGGAGATTCAACCGAGAGGTCAGCCATGACGGAGCAAGGCAATCCCACCAGGATCAGCTTTGTCTATTCCAACCCCACAGATCCGGACGCCTTCGAGGCGGCTTATCCCGAGCAGCTCACGCTGGCGCGCAAGCTCCCCGGCCTGACTCGGCTGCAGACGTCGAAGGTCTGGCCCAAGGAAGACGGCAGCCCGACCCCGGCGTATCGAATGCTGGACCTGTACTTCGCCGACTACACGGCAGCCAGCGCCGCCGCCGCAGAGGCGGGTCCCCTTGTCGCCGCTACGGTCGAGCACGCCACCGGAGGCGTAGTGATTGCCTTCGCGGAAGTCCTCGAGGACGCCTAGCCTCGGCCGATCACGGCAATTGAGGCCTGCTTGTTCCTGATCGAGGGAAAGGTGTTCCGGCCTGGCGCTGGCCACTCCGCTTGTGACCAGCGGTTATTCCGCTTCGGAACTTGACGCGGCCAGGAGACGGTGACCCCCGGGAGCGGGCCAAGAGGTCGGAAATGGTTGCGCAGCAGTGATATTCATTGATCGCCTCACCCATTTCGAACCCAGGCGAAGTGATCTCTGGCTCACCGCTGCTGGTCGATGTCAAGAGGGTCGAATTCCGAAGCGGACCAGCGTCTGCGAAGAAGTCGGGCAGCACGTGTATCGCTGCGGTAGAGACTCTGCTGAGCCCCCATTCGGCGATCCGGACGGGGGTTCGGTCGTTTCGCTGGCACTGGCGATGGACGGTTCTGTCAGCGCGGTCAGCGGCATGGCTAACTCCAACCAACCGTAGCCACGAGGCCGGACCGCCTCGAGTCGCCGTAACCGTCCACCGTTGTGGGACGCGCTACTCCCCGATACCGGTACGGCTTGGCCGATCGACGACGAGCTGAGTCGGGGGGTTTTCGATCACGAAGTAGTACGCCGGGTCGGCGTATCGGGCGCCGGGGACCTTGTGGAGAGTTTCAGCGAGATCGGAGACGAAGCGGGCGAGGGCCTGGACTGCCTCGGTTTCCTCCGGGGCTTCGGACCACGTTGTCATCATTGGCCTTTCCTGAGGGCGGTGGGGATGGTGAGGTGATGGGTGGTGCGGCGTTGGTAGGCGTCCCCGGCGCGGAGGACGAGGGATTCGTCGAAGTGCTTGCCGGTGATGGACATCGAGAGCGGCGTGTTTGTGCTGGACAGACCGATCGGGAGGGCGAGGGTCGGGTACCCGAGCGGGTTCCAATACGGAGTGTGCAGCGAGGCGAGCACGTTCAACGGCTGGAGTTGGTCGATGGTGTCCAGGCGCGGAGCGCCGAGGTGGCCGGTGGGGGTGACGATCAGGTCCACGCGGTCCAGCAGGTCGGCTACCTGATGCTGAGCTATTCGCCGGACTCGTTGCGCCTGAACGTAATCCGCGGCGGTGACGGCTCCGCCGGCGGCGAGGATGATGCGGGTGCCGCGGCCGTAGTCGGTCCACCGCTCCAGCAGATCGCTGCGGTGGTAGGCGTGCGCCTCGGCCAGCATGACCACGATGTCGATGGCGACCACTTCGGGATACATCGGGATCTCGACCGGAACGATGGTCGCGCCCGCCTCGCGGAGCTCATCGAGGGCGGCCGTGAACCGTGCCGGCTGCTCGCGATCGATGCCTGCCGCTGCGTAGCGGTCGAGATTGTCCACGCCGACGGTGATGCCGTGCAGATCGCCGGTCAGCGCTGCCGGATAGTCCTGAATCGGCGCCCGGGCGCTGAAGGGGTCCGAGGGGTCGTAGCCCGCCAGGACGGAGAGCAGCAGGGCGCAGTCGGCGGCGGTGCGGGCCATCGGCCCGACGTGGTCCAGGGTGTAGCCCAGTGGCACGACACCGGATTTCGGGACACGGCCGAATGTCGGCTTCAGACCGGTGATTCCATTGAACGCAGCGGGGATCCGGATGCTGCCGGCGGTGTCGGTGCCCACCGCGCCCAGGAACATTCCCGCCGCGACGCCGCTGCCGGAGCCCGAGCTCGAGCCACCCGCCCAGCAGTCCAGGTCCCAGGGGGTGCGCGGGACCGGAAATGGCTTGTCCGGGTCCGGGATTCCGATCGCGAACTCCATGGTTGTGGTCTTACCCATGACGATGCCACCGGCGGCCTCCACACGGTGGACGGCGACAGCGTGCCCGACGGAATCCGCCCAGGCGGGATCGAGGACGAGGCTCTGGGCGGTGGTCGGGCCGTCCGGATGGGCCAGAATGTCCTTGATTCCCAACGGGATTCCATCCAGCGGTGATAGCGGTGCGCCCGCCGCGATCTTGGCGTCGACGCGTTCGGCTTGTTCTCGGGCGCGGTCGTCGAATCGGGTGAGGAACACACCGACCTCACCGTCGCGGAGGTCGGCATTGGCGATGGCCTGTTCGACCAATTCCGCGGCGCTGATCTCACCGTTCCGCAAGGCCGCAACCGCGCCGGTGAGGGTTTGCATGGTTGGCGCGACAGTGCTCACTTCGGCTCCTGGAAACGTCCGCCGGTCAGGGTTCCGGTCACATCGATGCGCACGACCCGGTCGATGCGCAATTGGAAGTCGCTGCACCAGGTTCCGAGTGCATAGTCGACGATCTCGCCGTCACGGTTGCGAATCGACTGCTCCAGCAACATGACGGGCTCTCCCGGCATCACATGCAGCAGCGTGGCCGTGTAGTCATCGGCGCGCGCGGCCTGCACGCCGATGTCGAAGGCGTCGATATCGACGCCGCCGTGATGCAGCAGCGAATAGAAGTCATCGACGAACGCGACCCGGTCGACACGGGCCGCCTCGGGTGAGCGCAGGTAATTGGTGAAGATCGCCAGCGGGCGATCATCCAGCAGGAGCAGGTATTCGATGCACAGGCAGTCGTCGCCGGGGTCCACTCCGGTGAGCCGATCGCTGATCACCTCCGGCGCCGGAATCCACGCCCAATGCAGCAGCCTCGGCGCGATCCGGCCGAGCGCCAGATGCTCCTCGAGGGAACATCCCGCGGGTGGAAGTGCGCCGGTCACAATGTATTCCGACCGGATCGGCAGCGTGCCCATCCCCCGGCGGCGCTCGATCAATCCGGCCCGCCGCAGCAGGTCCAGCGCCTCGCGGACCACGTCGCGCGACGCGTGGTATTCGGCCATGAGCTCGGATTCGGCCGGCAGCCTGCCGCTGCCGAAGGCCCCCGCGCGCAGGGCGGCGCGCAGGGCATCGTGGAGGCGGCGGGCCAGCAGCTGCGATGCCGAGGGCAGCACCTCCCGCAACTGGTCGCGAAACCTCGCCCGCCCATCGCGGAAATCGTCCTGCCCGGCCCGGAGGGGTGGATGTGTTCTGAACTGCATGACCGCAGTGTGCGTCGGGGCCGGTGTTACGCGACGACGAATTCGGTTAACATCCAGTTACGCGATCAGTGCAGCATTGTCCAGGCTCGTGACCTGCTCTTTCGCGCACCGGCATGACAGGTTTCGCGGCTCGCGCAGACATGGGCGGTCGTCGGACCTTCTGCCGAAGGACATTTCGCGGGTGCTCACCCGCCGATTCCCGAAGCCGGCAGGCTGTATTGCGTGTATAGCGGCGAACTGAACTGAGGTTTCCCCAAATCTCGGTGCCCTTGTCGAATTCCGAGGCGGATTAGCGTCTGCGAAGAAATAGGGCGCCGTTGCTTCGCTGCTGGTAGAGACTCTGCTGCGGCCCCCATCCGGTGTCCGGGTGGGGGCGCAGTCGTTTCGTCGGCGCGGTATACGGCAGGGCAGTGCGTCCGACGCAACGGTGAATGAGCGCACGGGCCAAGATCAAGGGAGAGAGAGTTATTCGACGACCCGAACATGCTCGGCCCGCACCGTGTCGTCAGTTTCCAGTGAGGGCACGTACGTGACCCGCATGCCCTCGGTGACGAACGTAAGGTCATCGATGGCTTCCCGGCTGATACGGACCTCGCTTCCATCGTCGCCATTGATGTACCCGTAGCCCCGGGCTTGGTTGAACCACCTGACCACTCCGCTGACGCGGTCGCTCATTGCCGGCTCCCTCCATACCGATCTGGACAGCTGAACATCTCCTGCGGGTCGAACGCCTGACGATGCGCGAACAGTGTTGTGCGACTCTGCATTACGCCTGACGTAAATGACCGGAAGTCGACGGGTGGCGAGCAGGAACGGATCGAGGTGATCTCGAGCCGCTGCTCTTCGGCCGAGTCGCGTGGCCGCTTCGAACCGCGCGGGTCGCGGCATGTGAGTGCCTTGGCTACCTGTGGTCGGCCCGAGGGCGAGCATTGGACTGGCGGCAGATCGTTTCGGCGCAACCGTCCAGGCCCAGAACCCGAGAAGGGTCCCGAGGAGCGGCATGGTCGAGCCGAGTCACGGAAGCGTCGATCTGTGCGTTCAGCCAGGGGCGCGACGGCGATTGCCTAATCGATCGCTGATTTCAGTCGCCACAGCTGAGAGGACAGGATCTGCGGCGGCATAGATTTGGTAGACACGAGGGGCTTCAACGAGATCTCGGAGGTACTGGGATCGAGGTCCGATAAAGTCCAAACGCGGGAGGGATCGGAGCTCGATGCGATGGTGTAGGCATTCTGGGAGTCCTGGTATTGGATCCGCCAGTCCTGGTCCTGGTCCGCAAAAATGGTGGCGACGAGGTTTCCGTCGAGGATGCCGGTGTATGGGTAACCGCCAATGGCGAGGCTGAACACCTTGTCGTCGACTTTCCTGACGGCCCAAGAGGTTACCGGGCCTCCCAGGTAGACGCGCTGCCATGCCGTGCGAATGAGGTTGATACTGACCGTTCGCTGGCCATTCGCCATGCTGCTGATCTCGAACATCCCCGAGCTCATTGTCATGATGCGTCCTATCCTCGGATGATTACGACCTATGTTCGTGTCACTGGGGAACGCCTAGACGGATCAAGCATAGGATGCGAGCGGCAACCTTGGCGCAGATCAGCGAAAGCGAACCAAGGCGACAGTTCGGACACCTCTGCCGACGCTGGATCTCCGGCGAGTGCATAACATCATCGGCATGAGCCCCGGTGTGGCACAGCAGTTCTGGGACTTCCTCGACTTCGACCTGCCGGCCGAGGCCGACCGTGTAAACGCCAGGGTCGTCGAACGCCGCCGGGGCGGCCGAAGCGAGGGGCGCGGTATCGGTCATGCGCCCAATCATGGGGACATCTGCCGACAGCCGGAGGTCAGCCAATTCTTTGAGCTGCCCTCCGGGCTGCGGTGCAAAGGTCGGAGGAACGTGGGGGTGTCTCTCGGCTGCAGGCTAGAGCTGCTCGATTTTCATCATTTCGCAGGAGAGAGTGACGGTCTCATTCGCTGACCCAGCGCTGCCGGCCGAGAGCGAGGGAATGTTCCACGAGCGGGTCCAAGCGTCTATCAGAATGATCGCCCGGACGGGCTTCCCATGGTTGTCCAGCTCGGTGATCGTGATGTCCGTTCTCGAGCCGTGGGGGTCCTTCAGCGACTGCCGGATCCAGCGGTCGAAAACCTCGCTCTTGTCCGAGCCCCGGGTGATGGTCACCTCACGCTGCTCGGCCTCCGGCTGTTGGTCATCGTGTCCATCGCCGAGACCTGACACCACGCCGGGCGCCTGTTCCGCAAAGAATCTGTCCAGATCGATGCGGAACATGCCCGTGCTGATCTTGTCCTGGGTTCGCATATCGACCTCCTGAATTCGTAACCGGTGGGTTTCTCCCTCGTGAGGCAATGCCATTCGAGAGTACGGTGTGGGCAGGGCCGCCGGAGTGGGAAGTCGCGGTCTTCTTGATCAATGGCCGCCCGCCGTTTGCACCATGCAGCGACCTCACGCCACCGGCCCCCACACAAGAGCACGGGTGTTCGGAAAACGACCAGGCTGCGCGAGCGGACAGGCGCTTGGGCGAGGTGTCCACGCTGGGGTTCCGGACTGGCAGAGACCGGTATCAGGTAGTTGGCACGGTGGCCGTGGGCTCTGCGAGCCGGTGCCGGCCACCGGTCGAGGGCGCCACCGCGGCCGGGTGCACGACTGTGGGCGTGTCCAGCAGAAGGTGCAGACGGGCGATGAAGACGTCGATGCTGCCGTAGCGCGCGAGGACCTGCGCGAGCAGCTCGTGCACGGTCGATCCCATCAGATCGGTCATTTCACCCCATTAAGGTTCACCGACCGGTCGGGCCGGTTCTGTCTGGCATTCTGCACGACAATCTCGATCGCGTAGCTAATTCCGAGATATCGGTGACCTTCCGTGCCTGGGCACTCTCGATTCGTGCCACCAGCGCGGTATTCGTGCCGTTCGGCACAGGATCTCGGTACGGTGCGATGCGGGTGAGCTGATGGTGGAGCGTGGCGGGGATCCGGGTGCGGTTATCGCGCCGCATTCTCACTTCGGATCATCCGGCCGGGGTCATAGTGGACGGCTCCGGAATCGGTGCCCCGCTTCGCCGACTCCGAGCGGCGCATCGTGCTCGGCGGCCGGGTGGATCGGCCCGCAGACTCTTTCGATCCACTCGGCCTGCGCAGCAGTTGGACCGTCACGGTGGAAATGGTCGTTTGCTATGAGCGGGTACGGGCCGCCCTCGCCCGTGTGGTCGGACTGCTCCGCGGTCCTGTAATCGGCCGAGGCGAAATGCTGGAGTGCGGCGTTGTGCGCTTGCCGAGGGCGTAATCGAGCGACCTCGCGGCAGCCACTGAGCCGACAGGGTCGCCCCGCCCGGGAGCCTGACGCCTTCTGCGCGTTGTCGGGCGCGATCTGTCCTATGCCGCGCCGAGGCGTTTCCGCAATGCTCGAGTGACCCGATTCGACAATGGAAAGGCGTCTGTCACATGGCAGTTCTCGGCATCATCGATGTTCACGGTTTCACCACCGAGCAGTACGACGCTGTCGTCGACCACATGGGCGTCGAAGGCCATGCCCTCGGCAGCATTTACCTGCACCTGGCCGCACAGACGGCCGACGGCCTGCGGATCGTCGAAATCTGGGACGACAAGGACGAATTCGAGAAGTTCATCGACACCACGCTGTTCCCGGCCATGGCAGCGCTGAACCCGGATCAAACCCACACCGTCACCGTGCTGCCCCTGCACAACGTCTTCACCCCCCGCCTCACCGAACTCCCCGGCCTGAGCCGCCACGCTCAGCCTGGGCAATCCATTGCCTGACAAGAGGTTTCACTAATCACATGCGTTTCATCACTTTCGGCAAGCGAGTAGCCCCGCTCGCTGCCCTGCTGGCCGCGGCCACGCTGCTCGCGGCATCCTGCTCGTCTTCACACGACGCTGCATCGGCGAAACCCTCTGCGTTTCCCGGGTTCCAGGACGGCACCGTCGACAGCAATGGTGTCGCGGTCCATTACGTGAAGGGCGGGCAGGGACCCGCGATCGTGCTGTTGCACGGCTGGCCGGAGGATCTGCAGGCCTTCCGGAAGGTCGCGCCGGATCTGGCCAAGGACCACACCGTGGTCGCCATCGATCTGCCGGGCTTCGGCGACTCCGGCTTCGCCAAGTCCGATGACGGGTACCAGGCCCTGGCCGTCGCCTCCGATGTACACGCGGTCACGCAGAATCTGAACCTGGGCCGCTTCGACCTCATCGGTCATGACTGGGGTGGTGCGATCGGCCTGGCGTATGCCGCCGAATTCCGTTCGGACCTGGCACATCTGGTGGTTCTCGAGGCGCCGCCGACATCCGACTACCTGGATCTGGTGCAGGCCAAGCCCCGCACCTTCTGGTGGGATTGGTTCGCCGAGGGGCCCAAGGACGACCTCGCCGAGCAACTGATCGACGGCAAGGAATCGGTTTTCTACGGCTTGTTCTACAAGGAAGCCGGCGGTGCCATCGATCAGGCCGAGAACGACGCCCTCGTCACGGCCTTCAGCAAGCCGGGCCGCACGCACGCCGGGCTGGAGTACTTCCGCCAGCAGGACACCGGTGAGAAGGCTGTCGACACGCTGATCGCCAAGGACGGCAAGATCACTGTTCCGGTGCTGGGTATCGGCGGCGAGCACAGCATGGCCGCCGGCGTCGGGACCATGACCGTGCGGGTGGCCGAACATGTCACCACCGATGTCGTGCCAGGGGCCAATCACTGGGTGCTGGAAGAGAATCCCGACTACATCCTCGGCAGCGTGCGGAAATTCCTCGCCAGCTGATCGATCGGCTCGAGAAACGGGCCGGAAGTCCCGTTCGGGCAACTGTGCCGGCAATGGCCCGACTCCGCAGCAGCGAGTCCCACACCCAGGCGCGTTGCCGAGGGGGAGTTGCTGTTCGTCGCGCAATCGATCAGGAGAGCCAGTCGGAGTAATGGGTGGGGGCGAGATGGGCGTCTCTATCGGTGAGGACGTCGCCTTTGACGAGGGCGAACATGCCGGCGGTGGGATCGGTGACGACGGTTCGGCTGTCGCCTTTGCGGGCCAATGTAATTCGGCCCAGTTCATCGAGGGGGAAGATCTCGGGTCCGGCGATATTGCGGGCGCCGTTCAAAGGGGCGCCTGTCGCGACTTCTGCCACCGCGGCGGCGACGTCCTTCGCGGCGATCGGCTGGATCGGCGTCGTGGGCAATCGGACGGTGTCACCGTCGGTGGTCCACGACAGCACGGCGTCGATGAACTCCATGAACTGTGTGGCCCGGACGATGGAGTAGGGGATCGGCCCGGCCACCAGGATGTTCTCCTGCAGCACTTTTGCGCGGTAGTAGTCCAGGTCCGGCACTTGGTCCGCGCCGATGATCGACAGGATGACGAAATGGCCAACGCCCTGGCTGCGGGCAGCGGTCAGGAGGTTGTCCATGGAGGTCTGGAAGAACGCCGGAGAGGCGTCGTCGAAGGTCGGAGAATTGGTCAAGTTGACGACGACGTCGGCACCGGCCAGGGCTTCGTTCAATCCATTGCCGCTGATGACATCGACACCGGTGGAATGCGAGTGCGGTATCGCCCGGTGTCCGGCGGCATTCAGATCCTCGACGACCTGCGATCCGATCAGTCCCGTGCCGCCGATGACTGCGAGTTCCATGAGGTGTCCTTCCGGATGGGGTATCGACCTGCCCGCTTTCGTGAAACCTGTTGTGGTTGCGCCGAATACGTCTCAGCGCCGCCGCTTCCGGCTGCTAGGTGGTGCGGTAGAACTCGACCGCGGTGACGGTGGCGGGCACCCCGAGTTCGGTGGCTACCGCAGTGATCGCGCTATCGCCGACGGTGAGGTCGGCGCGGCCGTCGGTGGTGAAATGCGGTGCGATGAAAGTCTTGTAGTGGGCTCGGACTTCGTCCGCGGTGTGCCGGCCGAGGAAGGTTCGCAGATAGCGCACCGTGGTATCGGCGTCGTCGTGGATCACCTGTAGCGCACGCCGGTGGGCTCGTACGACGGCCTGGACAGCGGGGGCGTCAGGGCTGAGGTAGGTGGGATCGACGGCTACGCCGACGGTGGGGATCTGGAAGAGGTCGCCGACCCAGGCCACTACCTGCCAGCGTTCCGCTGCGGCGACCGCTTCGGGCGCCATGGTGCTGCCGACGACGGCGGCGTCGATCGTGCCGTCGTGCAGCATGCGCAGGTCCATCCCGTAGTCGCCGGGCGGGCGGACGATCGGGTTGATGTCGTGGTCCGGGTCCAGGCCGGCCCGACGTAACGCGATCCTCGCGAAGCATCCGGGCGCGGTGTGGGGCGCGTGTACAGCGACCCGTTTGCCGCACAGGCCGGCCGGCGAGGTCATGCCGAAGCGGGCCAGGAACCAGAACAGTGGCCGCTGGGTGTTGACAGTCAGCGCGACCCAGGGAATTCCGTTGGCCAACCGGGACAGCAGGGCCCGGCCGAGCCCGATGGTCGCGCACCGGCGCAGTCGTTCCTCATCCCAGGCGCAGCCGTCGCGCAGGGCAACGTGGACGCCCTCGTCGGCGTAAAAGTCCTGCTGGTCGGCGATATAGGCAACCAGTTCCTCGTGAAATCCCCGTCCGACGTAGGCGAGATCGATCGTGTGCATGAGCGTTCTTCCCTCGTCAGTACATGGCCATGCCGCCGTTCACCGCGGCTGTGGTGCCGGTCATGAAGGCGTTGTCTTCGCTCGCGTAGAACGCGACCGCCTGGGCGACGTCCCCGGTCAGGGCCAGGCGGCCCAGCGGTGTCGCGGCCACCTGCCGCCGCTTGTTCTCGTCGTCGAGGACACCCGCGATGCGGGTGTCCTCGACCGGGCCGGGCTCCACGACATTGACCGTGATGGCCCACGGCCCGAGCTCCTGGGCGAGGTAACGAGCGAACTGCGCGAGCGCGGCTTTGGCGGTGCCCAGCGCGATCATGCCCTCTCGGGGCCGGCGGCTGAGGCCGGTGCCGATATAGATGATGCGCCCCCAGCGCTGTGCGGTCATGGTCGGCAGGACGGCCTTGGTGACGGTGAACGCAGCACGCATTTCGTCATCGAGCTTGCCGCCCAGTTCTTTCCACGTCATGTCCTGGAACGATTTGATCGCATACGGGGTAAGCGCGTTGTGCACGAGCACGTCGACGCCACCCCACCGCGCCTGGACCTGTTCGATCAAATTCTCGACCGCGGCGGTCTCCCGGACATCGGCCTGCACGGCCAGCGCGTGGCCGCCTGCCTCCCCGATCCCGGCCACGACCTCCTCGGCCGCTGCCTCGCTGTGCAGGTAATTGACCACCACGTGCATTCCTCGCGCCGCCAGCAGACGCGCGGTGGCCGCGCCGATTCCGCTGCTCGCCCCTGTCACCAATGCCACGCGCCCGGTGCCAGTAATCATGCCGCGACTCCTTTGATCCGCGTGGCGGTCGCTGTGACCGCTACGGCTGGTCCGATCGTCGATGCCGGAGTGTGTGGAGCGGATCGCTCCGTAGAGCACGATGTCGACCGTGGCCCGCGGCAAATCGGCGGCGATACGGTCGTAGTTCGGGCGGCGCCGGAAGCAGTGCTCGCCGGTGCCCTCTCGGAACAGCTCGTCGAGCCGCCGGTAGATCGCCGCGTCCATGCGCTGTTCGATCCGGCTTCGGAATGCCGCTCGGCTTGGATCCGAATCCGCCCGCTGTGCATCCGTTGCCGCTGAAGGGGTTGTGCGACAGTGATTTCGGAGACGGGCGAGATATCAGGGGTGTTGGAAGCGAACGGCATTCACGGCCGCCGCCCGATATCAGTGGGGTCGAGTTCCGGTTCAACCTTTGAGCCGGCCGGGTGCGAGCGACCCACCGCGCGGGCGCGGTGGGGCCGTGGCGTCGCTCTGCGGGTCAGATGCAGATGGTGAAGATGAAAAAGCCCACCGGGACACCGAAGCAGAACGCGACCGAGCCGAAGGTGTCGGTGACCGGCGCAGGTGTGGGCGGGGCGGCTGATGCGGCAGGAGCGGCCAGCCCGGCGAGCGACAGGGTGATGCCGGTCGCGGCGATAATCGAAGCAATCTTGGTTTTCATTTCTGCGTTCCGTTCCTTGGATGGGCGATGACGGTCTGACCCCCGACCCGGAACAACTGTCTAATCGATCTTCCGCCGATGATCTCCCGGCGACAACCCCCCGCCTTACACTGCTAAACGCCAGTTCGGCTTGTGTTTGCGGAGGTTCGGTGACGGGTGGTGAGGTTCGGCGCCGGCCGGGCGGCAGGTCCGCCCGGGTGCGCGAGGCCGTGCTCGAGGCGGCATTGAATGTGTTGGCGGACAAAGGGGTTGGCGAGTTCGCGGTATCGGATGTGGTCGCGTCGTCGGGGGTGCACGAGACGACGATCTATCGGCGTTGGGGCAGTCGGGACGAGCTGATCATCGACACCCTGCTGAGCTGCGGCGAACAGCCGATACCGGTGCCCGATACCGGGGCGATCCGGACCGACCTCTACGAACTGCTCGACGCCTTCGCGGCCTACCTCGGCACACCGCACGGCCGGGCGCTCAATCAGGCGCTGTCGTTCGGCGGTGGCGAACCGCGGTGGGCGCGCGTGCGGGAGGCGTGCTGGACCACGCGGCTGGAACTGACCCGGCCGATCGTCGAGCGCGGCGTCGACCGCGGCGAGCTGCCCGCCGGGACCGACCCGCGGTTGCTGCTCGAAACCTTGATCGCGCCACTGCAATTCCGCACGCTGGTCACCCGGGAACCGATCGACCCGCAGCTGTGCGTCCGCCTCGTCGACCTGCTGCTCGACGGTGCGATCTCCGGTCCGCGGCCGTGATCACCGCATCGACGACGTTCCGGCCGAACCGGGGCCGCCGCGATCATCCGGCGAATCCCCGCAGCCTGAGCCGGGTCTCGAATTTCGCGAGCACCGCGCGGGTGCGGCGCGACTCTCACGCCGGCACCCGGTCGCGGACACCCTTTCGCCGCCGATGACGACCTGGATCTCGAGGGGATCCGCCATGCACCGCTGTTCCTCCGCGCTCGTCGTGCCGCCTCCCTGAAGCTAGTTGAACTGGCGTTAAGCACCCGGGTGCCTGCTAAAAGCAAGAGACACCCGCGTTTGTGGCCGCCGCTCGTCGCCCGGTGACCTTCGAACCCCTCCGGTGGCGGCGCCGAAGTGGCTGTGTGGCAAGGTGTTCGGGTGGTCGAATCGCTCAGCGAGCGGGATATGGAAAATCTGCTGACGGCTGTCGGCATTGCGCGGCGGTCGCGTGAGCACGGCAATCATCCATTCGGGGCGGTGCTGGCCGAGCCCGGGGGAAGGGTGTTGCTGGAGGCGGAGAACACGGTGATCACCGCGCGCGACGCGACAGGACATGCGGAAACGAATCTGGTGCGGCTGGCGAGCGCTGGCTATGACGCCGAGTTTCTGCGTGACTGCACGCTTTACACCAGTACCGAACCCTGCGCGATGTGCGCGGGGGCGATCTACTGGGGAAATATCGGGCGGGTGGTTTATGCACTCGGTGAGGACCAGCTCTTGGCCCTGACCGGTGCGGATCCCGAGAACCCGACCATGGCGCTGCCCTGCCGTGCGGTATTCGCCGCCGGTCAGCGCGCGCTGCCGGTCATCGGTCCGATCGAGCTTGCGGAGGCAAGGGCGGTGCACGACGGTTTCTGGCGGGGAAGACCGGCGTAGTAATACCTTCCAGCGCATAGGTATTCGCATTTCTGGCAGCCCGAAAGGGGGTCGCCGGCAGGTAGCGGATGGCCGTGCCGGCAAACGCTGTAAGACACCTGCGAAATAACCCGCGCGACGCGCGGTAGAGCGCATGAAATTTACATGCCGCCTGCGGCGCGGTGCGCTGGTGTTCCGCTATCGTTCATCCCACTATCCGATGCTGCTACTGGCGCGCCAGGGCTGGTTCGTCGATTCCGGAGTGTGTGGCCGGGGCGGCCATTGCCTGACGCGAGCCCCCGACCCCTTCTGAAAGATCGAGGGAACGTGCCCGTACCCGTAACTCTGACCGGCCGTCTGGTACGGCTGGAACCCCTTGCGCCGCAGCATGCCTCGGGGCTCGCGGAGGCTGCTGCGGGGAACCGTGACGATTACGCTTTCACGCCTGTCCCACACGGTGTGGACGAGGCGCTGGAATACGTCGCTCAGGCCCTTTCCGGGCATGCCTCGGGCACCTCGCTGGCCTTCGCCATCATCGCCGTCGCCGGTGGGCGGGTGCTGGGCTCGACCCGGTTCACCCGTTTCGACTACTGGCAGGGCCCGGTGGTGTGGCCGCTGGTGCACGGCCTGCCCAGCGGAGATCCCCTGCTCGCGGTGCCCGACGCCGCCGAGATCGGCAATAGCTGGCTGTCCCCGCAGGCGCGCGGTGCGGGCATCAATCTGGAGTCCAAGCTGCTGTTGCTGCAGCACGCCTTCGAGGTGTGGCGGGTGCGGCGGATCGCCATGCGCGCGGATGTCCGAAATCTCCGGTCCCGCTTGGCGATCGAGCGTCTCGGCGCCACCAGCGACGGGGTGCGGCGCGCGCACTCGCGCGGGCTGGACGGCGAGGTGCGCAGCACCGCCTTCTACTCCATTCTGGACGAGGAGTGGCCGACTGTCCGGGCCACCATCGAGGGCCAGCTGGCGGCGTTGCCGGCCGGGCAGGGCACGCGCAGCCGTCTGGTGGGCGCGTAACCGGGCCGCTCAGCGACCGGGTGGCCGATCGGATCGACCGTAAGACCGGTCGGTCCGATTTGTGTCCGGCGACTATAATTCCGGGTGTTGCACCGGTCGGGCGTCGAGGAGAGATCTGTCCGAGTCTGGTAACTCGACGAGCCGGCACGATTCGGATGACGAAGCCAGCAACCCCTCCCGTTAAGGAGTGGCGCATGACCGACCCCATGCGCACCAAGGTCTGCCTCTGCGACAGTCTGTCCGGATCCCCGGTGCTCAGCCTCTTCCTCGTCCCCGAACCCCGCGTGCCCGGTGCCAGCGTGCTGCACCTGCTGGAGCAGACACCGTTGTCCGAGAGGTCGATTCCGCGCCCCAACCCACATCTCATCGAGTGGCTGCAGGAGCACGGCTCGCCCGCCATCCGCGCCCGCTTCCTCGCCTTCGCGGCCGGGCAGCACGACCCGCACAGTGTGCACGCGGTGCTGCACGATCACTTCATCGTCGACCCCGGCCCCATCGGCCTGGACATGGACGATCCGGACGAGATGACCCGGCTCGCACTGCTCCCCGAGCACTGGCTCGGCCCGCGGCGCATCGACGACTTCCACGACCAGGCCGTGCGCAACACCATGCTCGCGGTCTATCGGCACTTCGGCGTGGACCGGCGCATACCGCTGATGTATCACGGCTATGCCGAACCGGAGGACGGCTGGTTCGAGGTTCCCGCCGCCGAGGCCTGACCGGGCTAGTCGAACGGCACGATCGTCAGCAGCCACCACGGCCGCTGCGGCGACTGGAACTCGAAGGTCTGCACGTACATCCGGCGTTCCCGGCGGGACAGTGGATCGTTCATCAGCACCGTGCGCTCGCGCGGCTCCGGGGGGACGACGTGGCTGTGCCACAAGCGATCCCAGTCGGGTGAGCGGCGCGCCAGGTTGACGATCTCCTCGACCCGATCCGGCCGCAGCTCGGGGGCGGCGGACCGGAAGGCCGACACCATGACCTGTGCCTCCGCCTCCCAGTCGCCCAGCCGGTAGCGGGCCATGGGTTCCAGCAGGATCGCCGTCATCAGGTTCGCGCCCGGGCCGGTGCCCGGAAACAGGTTCCGGAAGGCTTCGTTCGCGGCCACCACGTCGTAGCCGCCGTCGTGCAGGCAGGCCGGATGCGGAAGGCTGTGCAGGACCGCGAGATCGGCGTCCGGCGGCGGGGAGGGGTCGAACACCCTAGGCAGTGTGCGGGACAACTCTTCGGAGCGTCTTCGTATCGAGTTAAGCCCCGTCACAAGACTGGGTACTGTCGCAGAATTTCTGTCATATTGAGAGGATCCTGTTTGGTTTTATTCGAAGTGGGTACGGGGGTCGCACAGCGACATGGCGCTCATACGCATCGGGGTGCTGGGCCCACTGCACATCAGCATCGACGGTCAGCGCGTGCCTCCGGGCGCGCCCATGCAGTGCGCGGTGCTGGGACGACTGGTCGCCGCAGGTGGCCGGGTGGTGCCCACGGAACGGCTCATCGACGACCTCTGGCACGGTGACCCGCCCGCCAAAGCCGTTGCAGCGCTGCAGGTGTACATCCACAACCTGCGCCGGGTCTTCGAGCCGGACCGGCCGCGGCGGGCGCACTCACGCGTCATCGTGTCCGAATCACACGGCTACGCGCTCAATCTCGAGCCGTCCCAAGTGGACTCCTGGCACTTCGAACAACTGCTGCACGGGCACGAGGCCGCCATGCGTGACCCCGCCGGGCGACCCGACCCGCTGGAACAGGTGCGGGTGCTGGACGCCGCCCTGGCGTGCTGGCACGGCGGCGCCTTCGAATCCTTCCCCGGAATGCCGTGGGCGGCACAGGAGACCGCCCGCCTACAGGCCCTGCGGCTGACCGCCGCTGAACTGCGCGCCCAGGCGGCGCTGGAACTGAACCGGCCCGCCGAGGTGGTGCTGGCGCTGCGGCCCATCCTGGAAGAGCATCCCGGACGCGAGGAATGCGCGCGGCTGCTGGCCGTCGCCCAGTACCGACTGGGACAGTCGCTGGACGCACTCGCGACGGTGCGCCGCAGCCGTGAATTCCTGACCCTGGAATTCGGGGTGGATCCCGGTCCGGGACTGCGGGATCTGGAGACCGCCATCCTCACCCACTCGGTGGACAACGAGACGGTCACCCCGCCCGCACCCGCGCGGCCCGCCGAACCCGAACCGCTGCTCGATCCGGAACCCTTGCCGGACACCGGATATGCCGCACAGCGCGCCGCCATGCTGGCCGCCGCCGACGCCGCGTCCGCCGGGCACGTGCGGCTGGTCTGGCTCTCCGGTGAGGCCGGAGCCGGAAAGACCACCCTCGCCACCGCCCTCGCCACACACCTGGGCGACCGCGGCTGGACCACCGTGTTCGGCCGCTGCCCCGAGGTCGAGTCCGCACCGCCCGCCTGGGCCTGGGCCGAGGTGCTCACCGGCCTCGACGCCGCCGACCCCGAAACCTTCACCGCCGCCGACGCTTTCACCCTGGCCCGCCGCGTGGTCCGCTCCTGCCGCGAACGCTCGGCCGGAACGCCGATCGCCATCGTGCTCGAGGACGTGCACGGCGCCGACACCGCCACCCTGCAGGTGCTGCGGCAGGTGGTGAACTGGCTGCGGGACCGCCCGATCCTCATCGTCGCCACCCTGCGCGGCACCGAGGCGGGCCCGGGCGTCCGCGACACCGCCGCCGCCCTGGCGCTGTTCACCGCCGACCGCCTCGAACTCGACGGCCTCGATATGGCGGGCACCCGCCGCGCCGCGGCCGCGGCCGGGCTCGCCGCCCCCGACGACCGCACCGTCGAACTGCTACGCCGGCGCACCGGCGGCAACCCACTGTTCGTGCGCGAACTCGCCAAACTCGTTGCCACCCAGGGCACCACCGACGGCCTGCCCGACAGCGTGCGCGACCTGCTGGGCCGGCGCGTCGGCCAGCTCCCGGCCGACGTCGTGGACCTGCTGCGCCACCTCTCGGTCTGGGGCGAGGACAGCGACATCACCACCCTCGCCGCGTCCGCCGACCGCCCCGCCGACACCGTCATCGACCTGATCGCCACCGCCGAATCCGCGCGCCTGCTGCGCACCGACCGGGCCGGTCGCGTCACCTTCGATCACGCCCTGGTCCGCGAAACCGTCTATTACGACCTCCCCACCCTGCGCCGTACCCGAATGCACTGGGCCGCTTTCGAATACCTGCGCAGCGACCCGGAACCAGGTCCGACAGCGCCGGGCTCGACCCGCGCGGAGGCCGCGCCCGGCGGCCAGGACGACCGACGATCCGACCCCGGAACCGGGACGGAAGACCTTCCGGGCACGGGGAATCGGGTGCTCAGCGCGCTGTGGGGAGCCGATCATCTGGTCGCGGCGCTCCTGGGGTCGCCGCGGCCCAGGGCCACGCGTCGCACCGACCGGACGCTCGCGGCCCTCCGCGGGGCAGACGAGGTGGCCACGGACTCATCGACCGGGCAGCCGGAACCGGACGCCGCGGGGATCGCCGATCCCGGCGCGGTCGTCCCCGCCGGCCCCGACCGAATCACCGAGTTCGCCTATGCCGGAACGAGTTCCGCGCACGATACGGTCTACGTACCGCGCGGGCGGGACATCGATGCGCTGGCGCATCACGCGGCGCTGGGGGCGGATGCCGAAACCGCCACGGTGGCCCTGCCATACGTCCGCGCGGCGGCGCGGCGGTGTGTGGAGCGGCGGATGCGAGCCGATGCCGTGCGGCGGTGGCGATCGGTGCTCGCGCTGCACGATCTCGCCGGGCACGCCGCCGCGGGATCCGCACGCGCGGATCGGCTCGCGGTGCTCGAGGCACGATGCGAGCTGGTGGTGGCGCTCGCCTACGACGGGCAGCACATCGCCGCGCGGGCGGCGCGCGAGCAAGCGCTCGATCTGGCCGAATCACTCGGCGGCACAGCGTCATCGCCGGGCGGGACGGAGCTGCTCGCGCACGCCGCCACCTGCTGGCCGACACCGCTCATCTGGTCGGTGCACGACTGGCACACCCCGGACCCGCGCATCCGCGAACCGCTGCGCCTGGCCTGCGCCGATCCCGGGCTGCCGGTGCGCACGCGAATTCTGTTGCACGTCACCGCCGTGTTCGATCGCGCCATCGAGGAACCCTCGGCGGCCCGCATCCTGGCCGGCGCGGCCATGGCCCTGGCCGAACCGCTCGATGACCCCGACCTGCTGTGTACGGTCCTCAACGCGCAGGCGTTCGCCGCCTTCGCGGCGGGTGGCTTCCTGCGCGCCCACGACCTCCAACGGTATGCGACCCGGCTGCTCGAGGTGTCCTCCGCGGCCGAACTCACCGAATTCCGCGCGCTCGCACACTATCTGCTGTTCCGCGCCTCCCTGGCCGACGCCGATCTGGTGGCCGCCGCCGAACACGCCGGGCGGGCCGGCGAATACGCCACCGACGGACAGCTGCGGCACCTGCTGGACGCCATCGCACCCTTCGGCATGGTGCTGGAACTGTTGCGCGGCAATACCGATGAGGTGCTGCGCCTGCTCGGCGAGGGCTCCGGCGAACTGGACGACCTGGTGGCGCACTCCGGCGAGGGCGCGGCCGAGCCGACCCGCGACGCCAATGCGCTGCACGTCGGCATCGCCGTCTCCATCGGCTGGCTGCGCAATGACATGTCCGTCTACCTGAACGATCTGCGCGAGCGCACCGCCCTCAAACCGGAGCTGTTCATCCACGGTTACGCGCTGGCCCTGGCGCATTCGGGCCGCCCGGAGGAGGCCCGTCGGGTACTGGCCGCCGCACCCTCACCGGCCCCGCAGTTCTGGTCCACCTTCACCGGAGTGAAGGCCCGCCTCGTCATCGCCCTCGAGGATCCGGCCATGGCGCTGGGTGTCTACCAGCAGCTGCTGCCGTACTCGGGCACCGTCTGCGGTCTGGAGACCGGCGCTTCGGTGCTCGGGCCCATGGACTACATCCTCGCCGAGCTGGCCACCTACCTCGGCGACCCCGAGCGGGCCGCCGGTCACCGCGCCGACGCCGAGGAACTGGAGGCCAGACTGCAATCCGAGCTGGCGGAACTCGCACCCCAGGGTGTCGGGCTCATGCAGGCGGGCCGCCTCGGTCCGACGGGCCGCGGCCGGCTGGTCCACCGACCCTGAGGGAACTCCGCGGCCGGGTGGAACGTCCTCCCTGGTAAGGCCGAAGGCCGGCCGGAACGGGGGAGGACCGAATGACAGTCGAGCTCGAGCGCCCGCGGCGCAGACGGCGACGATGGCTGGTGGTGGGTACCGTTGCGCTGGTGATGATTTCGGCGCTGAGTGCCGGGGGAGTGCTCGGCGTGCGGTGGTGGCAGCAGCACCGGCACGAGGAGTCCTACGGCCCGCGGGAGCTGGACGGGCGCCTGCTGCACGACTTTCCGGAGGTCGATTCCGCCGGGTTGAGTCCCGGGCAGATGCAGGTGGTCGATGTCCTGCGACAGCAATTCGACGAACAGAGCGGTCGGGACAAATACTCTGAGGGCATTGCCGAACCCTGGTGCGCCGACTTCGTCAGCTGGGTGATGCGGGCGGTCGGACAACCGTTGAGCAATCCGAATTCCGGATCCTGGCGGATTCCTGGTGTGTACACCCTGGAGGAGTACTACCGGGGGCAGCATCGTTTCGAGCAGGCGAACAACGGATATCTCCCGCGGGTCGGCGATGTGGTGATGTACTCGGATTCCAGTGTGTTCCATCAGCACACGAATATCGTTATCGCGGCGGACTCGTATACCATCACCACGGTGGGCGGCAATGAGGCCGGTGAATCCGGCGGTGTCGCCATCCACAAATTCCGCCCGTCCGGCACATCGGGGCTGGTCGGATTCGGGCGATTGGGAACACGCTGATTCCACATTCTGGAAACACGCGGGGCGGGGTGTACAACTGAGCGCACCTTCCGCTTACGATGGGTTTCGGCGACGCCCGGCAGCGTCGTCGATTGATCCCTGTCCTGCTGCCCCCTCATCGGCAGGACAGGGGTCCCCGCCCGACGAAAGTAGCTGATGACGTCGTCCGACCAACCGACCTGGATCGATTACGCCGAATTCGGCGAACGTTTCGTGGCGGCGGCGGTGACGGAAACCCGGATCGAGTCTGCGGTCTCCAGCGTGGCCGGGCGGGGAATCACCATCGGCCCCTTCGGAATCGGGCCCGCCGGGCTCGCCCGTTTCGTGGCCAAGGGCAGTATCGGCAAACCCACCGTGATCCGGCGCGGGCCGCACGTGCACTTCGACGTCATGCTCCCGGTGAAGCTGCGGGTCGACGTCACCCTCGGCGGACAGCGGCTGCGGCTGGAGGCGGTTGTGGAGATCGACCTCACCATGCATGCCCGCACCGCCGATCCGCTGCTCATCGTCATCGATATTCCCCCGGTCACCGGGCGCGACGTCAGCTTCGTCATGCGCGCGCAGGCCATCGGCAGCGCCTGGGAACTGCTGCTGGACCCCATCGCCAAACTGGTGCAGCGCGAGGTCGCCAATCGTCTCAACGGCATTCTGGCCGACCCGGATTCGCAACGCGGCCGCACCTTCGACGTACAGGCCATCATGGACGGCACCCGCTCGGCCTACCGCGGACGGCCGACCCACGAGTGGATCGGCTATGACGAATTCGGCCGCCGGTTCTTCGCGCGCATCGTGACCACGGAACGGGTGCGGCAGGTCGTGGAATCGATGGCGGGCAAGCCCATCGAGGTCGGCCCGCTGCGCACCGGCCCGGGCAACAAGGCCGAGGTCTGGGTGCAGGGCAGTGTGCGGCTGCCCCGGATCGCCGCCGCCGGCCCGGTCACCGTCACCCCTGTGCCCGAGCCGCGGATCGCCGAATTGCCCCATGCCGCAGCCGAATCGGCGGCGGCCGCGGCGCACGCGAACTCCCATGATCCGGCGCTGGTGCGCTTCGACCTCACTATTCCGGTGAGCCTGGACATCTCCGTGGACGTGCTCAAGACCAACCGCTATCGGGCCGAGCTGCAGGTGCCGGTGGCCCTCACCGCGCGGGCTGCCGATCCGTTGCTGATCGTCATCGACGCGGTGCCGCCGCGCGCCCGCGATATCGATCTGGAGATGACCGCGGAGGGCTGGCGGGCGGCCGCGCTGGGCAAGCTGGCCGGCATGCGCAAGCAGATCGCTGCCCAGGTGGCGACGGTCGTGCGCGCCGAGGTGGCCGACGTGTCGCGCCGGACCATCGATGTGGGCGCCCGGCTGGACTCGACGCGCGTCCGAGGTACCCGGCCGTAGATAGCTGTAAGTTCGCCATCGGCCGGTCGTCGCCCGTTTCGCCCCGATGTGACATATGGTGCCGATGTGCTCGATGAGCCTGGCGATTCCAATGTGAATATGGTGAAATGAGAGCACGTTCAGGGCTCCCGGCGCACGGATGATCTTGTTTTCATCGGGGAAGGTGCGCCGGGCACGCCGCAAGTAGTTCCAACCGGTCACCGGTGAGATGCCGTCTCCCAATCGTCACGACTGGAATGTTCGACCAGCGAGTGTGTGCGAAGGAGCCCATGATGCGTTCTGCCCATGTCGATCGACGGAACTTCCTCTCCGGGGCCACGGCTCTCGCCGCCGGAATCACCGCCGGACTGACTCTCCCACCCGCCACCGCGGCAGCCAAGCAGCAGCTCGGCACCCTCCTCGACTACGCCGGCGGCGTCCCCTCCGCCCAATCCATCAGCGATGACGGCCATATCGGAGTCATCCGCTATGTCTCCGACCGGCGGCCCGGCGCCGAATGGATGGAAGGCAAACCGCTGCTCGCACGCGAGGTCGACGCCCTGCGCGCCGCGGGCCTGTCGGTGGTCTCCTGCTACCAGTTCGGCAAGGCTCAGACCGCCGACTGGCGCGGCGGCTACGCGGCCGGATTGAAGCACGCCGCACGGGGATTGATCCTGCACAAGGCCGCGGGCGGGCCCGACACCGCGCCCATCTACGCCTCCATCGACGACAACCCCGGCGACGATGATTTCGAGCAGTTCATCGAGCCGTATCTGCGTGGCTGGGAGACCGTCATCGGGCACGGCCGCACCGGCGTCTACGCGAACTCGCCGACCATCGACAACATTCGCGACGTGGGCCTGTGTTCCTTCTTCTGGCAACACAATTGGGGCACCCCGAAGGGGTACGTCCACCCCGCCGCCACCCTGCACCAATTCGAGATCGACGAGCGCGAGGTCGGTGGCGTCTCGGTGGACGTCAATGCCGTACTGGCCCCGCAGTACGGCCAATGGTGGTAGCCAGACTCTCCCAGCTGAAGGAAACCCGTCAGGTCTGGCAGTGGCAGGTCGGGTCGAGTGCCAGGTCCGGCTCCTCGGGGACGACCCGGAGCATGAGGTGGGGATCGGTGTGTTCGTCCTCGCCGCTGCCGTCGGAGAAGACCTCACCGTTCCCGTTCCAGGAAAACAGGGACCAGCGGGACAGCGCCGAGAAGGCGGAGCCGAGGCTGCCGAAGGAAGCCGAGGAGATGAGAGAGCCGAACGAGCCCACCGACCCGATCGACAGCACCGAACCCACGCTGCCGATGGACAGGATCGAATAGGCCGAGCCGATCGACAGGATCGATCCCTCCGAACGGATCGAGAGGATCGACCGGCGCGAATACAGTCCCCGCACGGGGTTGGTCACAGCGGCCATAGATGTCGGTCTACCACACGGCACCGCGAGACAGTATGGAACGTGGCAACTGATTTGGTGAGTTCCGGGGTAACTCACCGGGTACGCCCGAAAATCGGTTGGGCTCCCAACCGCCGGCACGGGTGCCCTACAGTGAGCGGCTCTCAGCCGCCCGCTGAATATTCGGGGAGGCGGTACTGCTAGGCGACGGTGAAGAATCCGATGGTCGGCAGGAACGAGCAGGTGATCGGCTGCGACTCAGGATCGGCCTGGGTGGTCAGCGAACCCGAGACGATGGCGACCACACGACCGGAACCGGTATTGGCGATGGCCGACAGGGTGGCCGGGCCGTCCGGGTTGATGTGCGCGTCATTGGTCAGGTTCTGGGTGGCGGTGGCGCGCGTGTCGAGGTTCAGCCACTGCACCGTCATCGGGGTGGGCTGCACATCGGTGGGCTGCTTGGTGCCCAGCGCGGTGAACACGAAACCGGCCTGGCCCTGCGCCGGTCCGGGCGGGGGCAGCTGCGCCGGACCACTGACGGCCAGCGCGGTGCCCACCGAGTCCGCCGTGGAGGAGATGCAGCCCTTGCCGATGGTCGGCCACAGGAACTGCGAGATGACCGGGCCATCCTTCGGGATGTCCGGGCCGCCACCGCCACTGCCGTCGAGGAAGGTGATGACGGCGAGCAGTGTGGTCTTCACCTGCGGCGGCAGGTTGCTGCTCTCCAGCAGCTGCTTGGCCTGGGCGAGAATGGCGTTCTTGGGGCCCGCGTCCGCGATATCGGCGGGACCGGTGGCCGCGCCGATGATGGCGGGGACCAGCGAGGCCAGCGCGTCGACCGGAACCCCTTCGGGGATCATCGGAATCGACGCGCTCTGGGGTGCCGGCGCGGGGTTCGCGTAGGCCGTCGGCACGGCGACGGTGGCGCAGGCCGCCAGGGCCAATGCGGACATTGCGAACCGCGATCCTCGGGTGCGAAGCACTGGTGTAGCCGTCCTTACCTTCAGGGACATCTAGCAGCGATGGAGCCATCGCTCCGCGTCACTCTAGGGACCGGGCCGCCGTGTTGTACAGCCGCGGTGTGATCTTGGCGAACTCGATCAGCTGACGCTATCGAACGGCCGAACAGAATGCGTGTTGCGGATGGGGTCGGTGATGCAAATGTTACAGCGGAGGGTCCGCGCTGCACGGCTCATTTCGCTGGGCGACTACGCTTGCCAGGGCCGCAACGCCGCATTCGCGAGGCCCGCAAGCCGCATTCACCAGCCGTGCACTCGGCCGGTGACCCGCCCGAGCTGAAAGACAGTGCCGTGAATCGACACTTCCACATGGCCGCCGCGGCACTGGGTATTTCGGTGCTGGCCCGTCTCGTGTGGGTTCTGTGCCTGCCCAATGGCATGAACTTCGTGGACCTGCACGTCTATGTGGACGGCTCCGCGAACCTGTTCGGTGGGAACCTCTACGACTACACCGATTCCAGTAAGACGCCGGACTTTCCGCTGCCGTTCACCTATCCGCCGTTCGCGGCGCTGGTGTTCTATCCGCTGCATTTCCTGCCCTTCGGCGTGGTCGCCATCGGATGGCTGCTGGCCACGGTGGCGGCGCTGTTCGGTGTGGTGTGGTGCGCGCTGGAGATGATGGTCGGCCGCGAGGCCATGCGTGAACAGTCCTGGCGCACCGCCGCGGTGGCGTGGACGGCGATCGGCATGTGGCTGGAGCCGGTGCGCTCGACCTTCGACTACGGCCAGGTCAATGTGTTCCTGGTGCTGCTCGCCATGATCGCGGTCCGCAGCGCGCGCTGGTGGGTGTCGGGCACGCTGGTCGGCGTGGCGGCGGGCATCAAGCTGACCCCGGCCGTCACCGGGCTGTATTTCGCGGCCCGCAAACGCTGGTTCACGGCGATTTGGTCGGCGCTGGTCTTCTTCGGGACCATCCTGCTGACCTATCTGTTCGCCCCCGGTGAGACCAACAAGTACTTCCGTGAGCTGCTCGGCGACGCGCATCGCATCGGGCCGGTCGGATCGGTGACCAATCAGTCGCTGCGCGGCGCGCTCAGTCGCCTGCTCGGCCACGACGTGGTGTCCGGGCCGGTGTGGATCGCGGCCGCGCTGGTGACCGCCGTGCTCGCGTTCTTCGCTTGGCGCGCACTGGATTCCGACGACCGGCTGGGCACGCTGATCATCGTGCAGCTGTTCGGGTTGATGGTGTCGCCGATCTCCTGGTCGCACCACTGGATCTGGCTGCTCCCGGTCATCCTGTGGCTGCTCTACGGCCCGCTGCGACAGGCGGCGGGCGCCCGGGTGCTGGCCGGTTACTGGCTGGTGGTGACGCTGATCGGTGTGCCCTGGGTGCTGGGCTTCTTCCAGAACTCGATCTGGACCATCTCGCGCCCGGGCATCCTGTCCTGGCTGGGCGCGGTGGACGTACTCGGCGTGCTGGCGCTCTATGCCTGGATCATCGGGGCGGGCCGGCTCAGCCCCGGACATCCCGTCGATCGAACTCGCGAGCAAGAGCTGTCCGACCGGTGAAGTGAGATTTTCGGCGCGAGATCCACGTCCCGAATTTCTCGGGATGCTCGAATGTCGTTGGTGCCCTGAATATTTGGGGTGCGCGGGATAATCGTTGGTCCAGCTACGCTCATCGAGCGCCGAAAAGGCCTGCTCGCCAGCCGTGAATTCCGGTCGGTGATCCACCCGACCGAAAGTCCACGCCGTGAATCGACGTTTCCGCCTGGCTGCCGCTGCTCTCGGCGTCTCGGTGCTGGTCCGCCTGCTGTGGGCGCTGTTCTGGCCCAGCAATCTGATCCTCGTGGACCTGCACGTCTATGTCGAAGGCGCCGCGAATCTGTTCCGCGGGAATCTCTACGACTGGACCGATTCCAGTCGGTCACCACAATTTCCGCTGCCGTTCACGTATACACCGTTCGCGGCGCTCGTCCTGTATCCGCTGCATTTCCTGCCCTTCGATGTGGTGGCCGCCGGCTGGCTGCTGGCCACCGCGGCGGCGCTGTTCGGCATCGTGTGGATCTCGCTGGAGATGATCGTGGGCCGGGAGGCCATGCACGAACAGTCCTGGCGCACCACGGCGGTGGCGTGGACCGCCGGCGGCATGTGGCTGGAACCGGTGCGGTCCACCCTCGACTACGGCCAGGTCAATGTGTTCCTGGTGCTGCTCGCCATGGTCGCGGCGCGTAGTGCCCGGTGGTGGGTGTCGGGTGCGCTGGTCGGCCTGGGTGCGGGCGTCAAGCTGACCCCGGCGGTGACCGGGCTGTATTTCGTGGCCCGCCGGCAGTGGCTCGCGGTGATCTGGTCCGCGGTGGCCTTCGCCGGGACCATCGGCGTGACCTACCTGCTCACGCCGGGGGAGACCACAAGGTACTTCGGGGAGCTGGTCGGCGACCCGCGTCGCATCGGGCCGATCGGTTCGGTGATCAATCAGTCGCTGCGCGGGGCGCTCAGCCGCCTGGCCGGCCACGACATCGGGTCCGGGTTGCTGTGGAAGACGTCCGTGCTGGTGACGGCCGTGCTCGCGTTCTTCGCCTGGCGCGCACTGGATTCCGACGACCGGCTGGGCACGCTGATCATCGTGCAGCTGTTCGGGTTGATGGCGTCGCCGATCTCCTGGTCACACCACTGGGTCTGTCTGGTCCCGCTGATTCTGTGGCTGCTCCACGGCCCGCTGCGTCAGGCCGCCGGTGCGCGCCTCATGGCCGCATACTGGCTGTTCACGACGGTGATCGGGGTGCCCTGGATGCTGGGAACCCTGCAGAAGTCGATGTGGGATATCTCGCGTCCGGGCTACCTGGCCTGGCTGGGCGCGGGGAACGCCATCGGGGTGCTGGCGCTCTATGCGTGGATGATCCGGGCTGGGCGGCTCAACTCTGAGCGTGCAGTTGATCGATCTCGCGAGCGAGAGCCATATCGTGTTTCGTGAGACCGCCCGCGGAGTGGGTCGACAGTGTGAAAGTGACCCGCCGCCAGCGGATATCGATATCGGGATGGTGGTTTGCGGCCTCGGCCGCGGCGGCCACCCGGCGCACCAGTTCGATGCCGGCCAGGAACGAGGGGGCTTGGATGGTGCGCGTGATGCTGTCGCCCTCACGGGTCCATTCGGGCAGTTCGGTGAGGGCCTTGGCGATGTCGTCGTCGGAGAGCAGCGCAGGACTCATGACTCCGGTGTACTCCGGATTCAGGCCGCCCGCGCGAGTTTCAGGCACTTCTCGAGTTCCTTGCCGGAGCAGCCCGCGGCTTCGGCCTTCTTCATCCGCGTAATCACAACAGGGCATTTCAGGCACCGCGTCTTCTTGCGGCAGCATTTTTTCTTCGGCTTCAGACCCGAGACATGTTTGGCCTTCACCTTGCCCATGTTGGTTAGCATAACCTAACCTCCGCCCATTGACCATGTGACCTAGTGCGCCCGGTAGTCTGTAGCTCGCCGCATGCCCGGTGGAGTTCGCCATGTCTCTTCGTAGGCAAGCCCCACGCATGAGACCCATCCGGGTCGGCAACAGACTTTTTCACCAGGAGGAATCAAACGTGTCGTCTGTCGAGTTCCGCAACGTCGCCATCGTGGCGCACGTCGACCACGGCAAGACAACACTGGTCGACGCCATGCTCCGGCAATCCGGTGCGTTCGCCGAACGTGCCGAACTCGTCGACCGAGTGATGGACTCCGGTGACCTCGAGCGCGAGAAGGGCATCACCATTCTCGCCAAGAACACCGCTGTTCACCGGCATAACGCCGACGGATCGGTCACCGTCATCAATGTCATCGACACCCCCGGCCACGCCGACTTCGGTGGTGAGGTGGAGCGCGGCCTGTCCATGGTGGACGGCGTCGTACTGCTCGTCGACGCGTCCGAGGGTCCGCTGCCGCAGACCCGCTTCGTGCTGCGCAAGGCCCTCGCGGCCTCGCTGCCGGTGATCCTGGTGGTCAACAAGACCGACCGCCCGGACGCCCGCATCGAGGAGGTCGTCGAGGAATCTCACGACCTGCTGCTGGACCTGGCCTCCGACCTCGACGACGAGGCCTCCGAGGCCGCCGAGCTGGCCCTCGACCTGCCGGTGCTCTACGCCTCCGGCCGCGCGGGCGTGGCCTCCACCAGCCGCCCCGACAACGGCCAGGTGCCGGACGCGGAGAACCTCGACGAGCTGTTCGAGGTCCTCATGAAGTACGTTCCCGCCCCCAAGGGCGACCCGAAGGCCACCCTGCAGGCGCACGTCACCAACCTCGACGCCTCCCCGTTCCTGGGCCGAATCGGCCTGGTGCGCATCCACAACGGCACCCTGAAGAAGGGCCAGAACGTCGCGTGGATGCACGGTGACGGCGTCAAGACCGTGAAGATCACCGAGCTGCTCAAGACCATCGGCGTCGAGCGTCAGCCCGGCGAGGAGGCCGTGGCCGGTGACATCGTCGCCATCGCGGGCATTCCGGACATCATGATCGGCGACACCCTCGCCGACGTCGACAACCCGGTCGCGCTTCCGCGCATCACCGTCGACGAGCCGGCCATCTCGGTGACCATCGGTACCAACACCTCGCCGCTGGTCGGCCGGGTGCAGGGTCACAAGCTGACCGCTCGCATGGTGAAGTCGCGCCTGGACCAGGAGCTGGTCGGCAACGTGTCGCTGCGCGTGCTCGACATCGGCCGCCCGGACGCCTGGGAGGTGCAGGGCCGTGGTGAGCTCGCGCTGGCCATCCTGGTCGAGCAGATGCGCCGCGAGGGCTTCGAGCTGACCGTCGGCAAGCCGCAGGTGGTCACCAAGACCGTCGACGGCAAGGTGCACGAGCCCTTCGAAGAACTGACCATCGACTGCCCGGACGAGTACCTGGGCGCCGTCACCCAGCTGCTGGCCGCCCGCAAGGGCAAGATGGTCCAGATGAGCAACCACTCGGCCGGGTGGGTGCGCATGGAGTTCATCGTCCCGTCGCGCGGTCTGATCGGTTTCCGCACCGACTTCCTCACCGAGACCCGCGGCACCGGTATCGCCAACGCCGTGTTCGACGGCTACGCGCCGTGGGCCGGTGAGATCCGCGCTCGCCACACCGGTTCGCTGGTCTCCGACCGCAATGGTTCGGTCACCCCGTTCGCCATGATCCAGCTGGCCGACCGCGGCCAGTTCTTCGTGGAGCCGGGCGCCGACACCTACGAAGGCCACGTGGTCGGCATCAACCCGCGTGCCGAGGACCTCGACATCAACGTCACCCGCGAGAAGAAGCTGACCAATATGCGGTCCGCCACCGGTGACGTACTCGAAACCCTGGCCAAGCCGCTGCAGCTGGATCTCGAGAGCGCGATGGAGTTCTGCACCGACGACGAGTGTGTCGAGGTCACCCCGGAGATCGTGCGAGTGCGCAAAGTCACCCTGAACGCCAACGACCGCCAGCGTGAGATCTCGCGCCGCAAGGCCCGCGACAAAGCTGCCGCCCAGTAACCAACCGAGCGCAAGGGCCGGGCAGAGCCTTTGCCCGGCCCTTGCGATGCTCGCCTAGGATCTCCGAGAGCACTCCGTTCACGGCGCTCCGCGCTGCGGACTGTGCAGGCAACCCAGCACCACGAACCATCGCGCGATGATTCGCGGCCGTCTCGATTCTGGACCGACGGAGCGGGGGAGCGAAGCGGAGGAGCGGAGGAGGGAAGAATCGAGACCTCAGGGCCGCGAATCCGCCCGGAGCGAAGCGGAGGGCAAATGACACAGCTGCGCGCGGTGTTGGTGTTGGTGGCGACCCTGTTGGCGGTCGCGACCGGATGCACCGCGAATCCGCCACCGCCCATCGAATCCACCGACAGTCCGAAGACACAGCCGGCCAAGCCGGGGAAGAACTCGGTCGTGGTCGCGGTCGATGACATCGGGATCGGGTTCAATCCGCATCTGCGGTCGCAGCAGTCGCCGGCGACGGCGGCGGTCGCGTCGATGGTGTTGCCGAGCCCGTTCCGGCCCGGTCCGACGCCGGGGGTGCCCGGCGGCACGGACTGGATTCTGGATCCGGCGCTCATGGTGTCGGCGGATGTGACGGCGCAGGAGCCGTTCACCATCACCTACCAGCTCAAGAACGAGGCGTCCTGGTCCGACGGCGCGCCCATCGCGGCCGAGGACTTCAAATACCTCTGGCAGCAGATGATCACGCAGCCGGGCACGGTGGATCCCGCTGGCTATCGGCTGATCTCGGATGTCAGTTCGTCGGCGGGCGGCAAGACGGTGACGGTCACCATGACGCAGCCGTATCCCGCCTGGCGGCAACTGTTCTCGGATCTGCTGCCCCAGCATCTGGTCAAGGACTCGGGTTTCGAGCAGGGGTTGATCGACACCATCCGGATCTCCGGCGGCCAGTTCCGCATCAAGCAGGCCGACCGCGGCCGCGAGGAGATCCTGCTGGAACGCAATGACCGGTACTGGGGTCAGCCCGCGGTGCCGGATCAGATTCTATTGCGGCGCGGCGGAACTCCCGCGCAGGTGGCGGAGTCGCTGCGGGTCGGGGACGCGCAGATGGCGCTGGTGCACGGCGGTGTGGCGTTGCAGGCGCAGCTGGCGGCGATTCCGTCGGTGCGCACGGCCACCATGCCGCAGTCGCGGGAGATGCAGCTGGCGCTCAACGGTCGCAGCGGCGACCTGGCCGATGCGCGGGTGCGGCGTGCGGTGCTGGCGCTGCTGGATCCGGTGCTGCTGGCCACGGTCGGCGCGCAGACCGGCAGCTGGGTGGAACCGGCTCGGGCACAGGTGCTTTCGCCCTCGGATCCGGGTTATGTCGCGACCGAGCCGCCGCGGCTGAGCCAGGAGGAGGCGTTCGGACTACTGGCCGAGGCCGGATTCGCGCGGGCCGCGGAGACGCCCGCCACGCAGTCGGCGACCTCGCCCGCCCCGCAGCCGCGGTCGCTGGCCAAGAACGGTAAATCGCTGACGGTGCGGATCGGCGCGGTGGACGGCGACACCACCACGCTGGCGGTGGCCAATACCGCCGCCGACCAATTGCGCAGTGCCGGAATCGATGTCGTCGTGCGCAGTGTCACGGCCTCGGAGTTGTACGGCAAGGAGCTGACCGACGTCGGGGTCGACGCCGTGATCGGCTGGGAACGCACCGGTGAGGATCCGGCCACGGTGCTGGCGTCGCGTTACGGGTGCACGCCGGTGGCGCCGCCCGGTGACACCGCCGACACCACCGTCGCGGACGGGGCCAAGAAGTCCCCGTCGAATGTCTCCGGCGTGTGCGATCCGACCCTGCAGCCCGCCATCGACGCCGCCCTGCGCGGCATCGATGTGGGCAAGGTGATCGGCGAGACCGAGCCCAAGCTGTGGGAGCTGGCGACGGTGCTGCCCATCGTGCAGGACACCCAGGTCGCCGCGGCGGGCCCCCGGGTGGACGGGGCCTCGCTGAGCGGCGCCATTCAGACCGGCATCTTCGGTGATGCCGCCAACTGGCGGAGGCTGCCGTGAATCCTCTCGATGCTTCCCGGCACGGCCTGCTGCTGGTGCACGCGCATCCGGACGACGAGTCCATCACCACCGGCGGCACCATCGCCCACTATCGCAAGCGCGGCCTCCCGGTCACCGTGGTGACCTGCACGCTCGGCGAAGAGGGTGAGGTCATCGGCGACGACTACGCGCATCTGGTGGCCGGGCAGGCCGATCAGCTGGGCGGTTACCGCATTCTCGAATTGACCAGGGCGCTGGCCGAATTGGATGCCGGGGTGCCGAATTTCCTGGGTGGCGCGGGCCGCTGGCGGGATTCCGGCATGGCCGGGACGCCGTCGGCGCGCAACCCCCGCGCCTTCGTGAACTCGGGCACCGCCGCGACCGACGCGCTGGTGCAGGTGATCCTGGAGCTGCGCCCGCGCGTGGTGATCGGCTACGACCCGCGCGGCGGCTACGGGCATCCGGACCACATTCGCGCGCACCAGATCACCATGGCGGCCATCGACGCCGCCTCGGACTGGGGCTGGACGGTCCCGAAGGTGTACTGGACGGTCACCGACCGGACCGTGCTGGCCATGCACACCGAGTCGTTGAAACGCCGCACGGTGGAACAGTTGCCGGGTGCGCTGCCGCGCGGGTGGCGGCTGCCGCATGCGGGCGAGTTGGCCTGTGTCCCCGCCGAATCCGTGACCACCACGATCGATGTCTCGGATGTGCTGGCGGCCAAGCGCGCGGCTCTGCGGGCGCACGCCACCCAGGTGATGGTGGCCCCCTCGGGCCGGGAGTTCTCGCTGTCGAACGATGTCGCCCAGCCGGTGCTGCCGGAGGAGCATTACATTCTGGTGCGTGGCGAGCGCGGACCGCTGGGCCCCGACGGCCGCGAACATGATCTTCTCGGCGGCCTGGAATGAGAGACTGACGCTATGTACAACTGGGACCTGCAGAACGCGATCGCGGCGTTCGTCGAGAGCCAGCGCCCCTACTTCGAGTGGCAGCACGAGCTGTACCTCTCGGTGCTCTACGGCTTCGTGGACATGCAGAGTCAGCTGCTGACGCTGCTCGGATTCCCGCCGGTGCCGTGACGGCGGCGGTCGGTGCCCGGGCGGGCGATGCGGTGATGGCGGCGGGACCGGTGCGCGGGGTGCTGACCGCGTTGATCGGCACGCTGCTACTGGCCGATGCGGTGATCACGCTCGGGTTCGAGGTGCTGTTCCTGCCGATCTACGCCGGTCGGGCCCACATCCCGGAGCCGACGCCGGTGCTGGCCGCTGGCACCCTGGCCTCGAGCACGACCGACGGCGCGATCGCGGTGCCGCTCACGGCCCTGGCCGCCGCGGTGGTGAACGTGCTGCTGGTAATGGGCATGGGTGTGATCACCAAGCGGATCGGGGTGATGGCCCTGCCGATTCTGGTGTGGGTCCTGGGTTTCCTGATCTGCGCGGGTTTCAGCCCGAGCGGGTATGCCCTGCTCATGGGTGACTGGCCGACCATGCTGCTGCTCATCTGCGGCCTGCTGCCGGCGGGCATGTACCTCTACTACCGCGCGACCGTGCGCCTGGCCCGGTCCGGAGCCTGAACGGATCGTCCTGCGTTTCCGGTTCCTTTCCGCCGCGGTGTCACACTTCGGCGCCCTGTCTCGTCCCCCTCGTGAATCGCAATCACGATCAGGAACGAGGGAAGACGATGGGATTCGACGAACTGCGCAATGCTGTCCGGGGCCGCGTCCTGGAGTCCGGTGACGCGGACTTCGAGCAGGCCGCGCGGCCGTGGAGCCTGGCCGTGACGCAGCCGGTGGCGGCGGTCGCCGAGATCGCCGATGCCGCGGATGTGGCGGCCGTGGTCCGCTACGCGCGTGCCGCGGGCCGTCCGGTGGCGACCCAGCCGACCGGGCACGGCGCGGCGGGCGGCATCGATACCGCGATCCTGTTGCGGACCGGTGCGCTGAACCGGCTCGAGATCGATCCGGTCGCGCGGGTGGCCCGGGTCGGCGCGGGTGTGCGGTGGGGACAGGTGCAGGCGTCCGCTGCCGCGCACGGCCTGACCGGGCTCGCGGGCAGCAATCCGGTGGTCGGCGTGACCGGCTACACGCTGGGCGGCGGCAAGAGCTGGTTCGGCCGTAAGTACGGCTGGGCGTCGAACGCGGTGCGCGCCTTCGAGATCGTGGACGCCGAGGGCCGCCCGGCCCGGGTGACCGCGGACAGTGATCCGGACCTGTTCTGGGCATTGTCCGGTGGCGGTGGCGATTTCGCCGTGGTGACGGGCCTCGAGTTCGAGCTCTTCCCCGCGCCGGGGCTGTACGGCGGCCGCATCACCTGGACCGCCGATCGGCTGCCGGAGGTGTGGGAAGCCTTCCGCGAGTTGACTTCTCGAGCCCCGGATGAGTTGTCGGTGTGGTTCAACCG
Organism: Nocardia sp. NPDC101769; assembly: GCF_044766925.1. NCBI lineage: Bacteria > Bacillati > Actinomycetota > Actinomycetes > Mycobacteriales > Nocardiaceae > Nocardia > Nocardia sp. NPDC101769. Next base: position 59,583 of record NZ_JBIWMX010000015.1, read on the forward strand.
CTTCCAGTTCCCGCAGGCGCCGGAGATGGTGGGCGTGGACCTCGCCTGTCTGGGCGATCCGGAGCGGGGCCGGACCCTGGTGTCCGCGCTGGACCGGATCGGCGGCGCGCTCACCGACACGCGGGCCGCCCTGTCGGTGGCGGACCTCGGCGACATCACCAGGGAGCCGGTCGATCCCAGCCCGGCCATCACCCGCGGCGAGCTCCTCGACGACCTTTCCCCGGCGGCGGAGAAGATCATTCTCGGCGAATCCCTCGCACCGCTGGTCAGCGTTCAGGTCCGCCACCTGGGCGGCGCGCTGGCCCGCCCGGCCGCGGGTGCGCGCGGTGCGCTGTCCGACCGCTACCTCGTCTCCACCCTCGGCCTCGGTCTGCCCCACCTGCGAGAAGCGGTGCACGCCAGGACAAGTGCACTGGTGGCGGAGTTCGGTGCGCTGGTGACGGGCAAGAAGCCCTTCACCTTCCTGGCCCCCGGTGAGTCGGCCGCCGCGGCTTTCGACGCGGTGACCGTGGACCGTCTGCGCACGATCAAGCGTGAGCGCGACCCGCAGAACGTGATTCGCTCGAACTTCCCGGTGCTCGGCTGACGCTGCCGAATTCCGGCCCGGCGGTGGAGCATTCGATCCGCCGCCGAGCCGTTTCGGTCACCGCCCGGCGGGGATGCCCAGCTGTCCGGGGGAGACCGCGTCGATCAGGGACCACGCCTGGTCGATCGGCAGGTCGATGACGTGGTAGCGCTTCTTGCCCGCGGCGGAGGCGGCCACGACCGTGGCCACGCCCGCGCGACGCTGGAAGAGGGTCTGGCGGACCGTCCAGCCGATGACACCGGGGGCCTCCAGGCAGTCGCGGTCGCGGTCCAGGCAGCCGCTGCGGGTGATGAGCCAGGCCGGTTTGCCGTCGGTGGCGGGGAGCACGGCGTGGCCGAGGCCGCGGTAGCGGTCCCAGGCGAGGGCGGCGCCTATGGGGGTGGCGATGGCGAGCGCGATCCACATCCAGAGCGGGATGTGGCCGCCCGCAAGGGAAATGACGAGCAGCACCGCCGCGATGGCCGCGAGCGGACCCAGGGTGCGGGTGTAGCGGCGGCGGTGGGCGGCCGGACCGTGGGGGACCAGCGGCACGGTCACCAGTGGGGGTACCGGCAGGGTGGCCCCGGCCGGAACGGCGGAGGTGCCCAGCAGATGGGCGAGGGTGCGGTGCACGGCGGCGCGGGGAGCCTGCGGCAGGATCTTCTGCCGCGGGCTGGTGCCGGTCATGATGGCTTCGAGTTCGGCGGCTCCGGCCAGGCGCAGCAGCAGGGGCTCGTTGACGGTCGCGCCGCGCAGGCGGGCCAGGTCGAGGGTCGTCTGGCGGGTGGTGAACAGCCCGTGTCGCACGGTCAGGGTCTTGCCGTCGTCCAGCACGTTCAGGCCGAACCAGGTCATGAGGTAGCGCGCGCAGGCGGCGAGGCTGACCACCACGACGAGGATCACGACGAGCAGCGCGATCACGCCCGCGATGACGGTCACGCCGCGGTGCCCGACATCCTGGACCGTGCCGGATCTCAGGAAGAGCTGGGCGAACCCGTACTGGAAGGCCAGACCGACGACCGGCGTGATAATTGCGAAGCCGGTCAACGAGAGTGGCGCGTACCGCACCCAATCCGGTTGCCAGTGCGCGATTTCCACGACCGGGAGGCCGGGTGCCGCGTCCGGTGTCTCGCCTTCGGTCGTAACCGACCGGGCATCAACGGATTCCGTGCCCGCCCGGGTATGCGCCAGCAGCGCGAGCCGCAGTTCCGGCACCAGCTTCGCATCCAGTGAGTCCAGTTTGAACTGTTCCCGCTTCTCCGCGTGCTGCCCGGTGCCGATGGACAGCACCGCCAGTCCGAGTGCCCGATGCAGCAGGTCGGCCTGCACGTCGACCGATCGGACCCGGTTGCGCGGCACCGAAAGTCGTTTGCGCCGGATCAGTCCGGTGCGCAGCTCCACATTGTCGGGGGTGATGCGATAGGTGGTGGTGAACCAGCGGGTGAGCGCGAAGCCGACGATGATCGCCACCACGGCCAGGCTCCACCCGGGATTGTCCCTGCTCGCGCCGGCCACCAGCGTGGCGATCAGCACCGGGATGAAGCGGATGAGCTCGGTGACCGGATGGACCAGCAGCATGCGCTTGTCGAGCCGCTGCCAGTTCTCGGTGTCCGGACCGAGGGGCGTCCCCGTCCCCGGTGCCGCGGTGATCGGTGAAAGTGCTTCCGTCGGATAGGAATCCGGGAACATGTCCGGATCCGGGGGTGGCGGCTGGGTCATGTGGCGTCCCCCCGGTGTTGTGCGGCGATGGCGGTGAGCTGGGCGACGGTGTCGCGCGCGTCGGCCAGGGCGAGCGCGCTGATGTGCACGGCCCCGGCCGAGGAGGCGGTGGTGACGGTGACGGTGGCCAGTCCGAGCAGCCGTTCCAGCGGTCCGCGGTAGGTGTCCACGGTCTGCACGCGGGTGATGGGCGCGACCCGGCTCTCCTGGGTGAACCAGCCGGTGCGGGTGTAGACAGCCTCGTCGGTGATCTCCCACCGGTGCACGGCGTACCGCCACAGCGGGATGGCCACGATGCTGAATATCGCTGCCAGCAGCATGATTCCGAACACCAGTGCCTGCGGGCCGCGCCGGTGCGCGTCGAACAGCGCCCAGGCCCCCACTCCGAGGATCGGCACCACCCACGACAGCGCGGCGCTCAGCGCCCACAGCAGTTTGGCGCGTGGGCTGGGACGCCGCGACGGGTCGGCCAGGATGCCGCCGGGAGCGATGGGCTGGGACATGCTGGCACAGTACCGCCTCCTCGAAATATCAGCGGGCGGCTGAAAGCCGTTCACCACTGGTAGCCCGTGCCGGCGGTGGGGTGCCGAAACAATTCTGGGCGTACCCGGCGAGTTACCCTCGCCTCACGAGATCAGTTGTCACGACCGCACATTGCATGTGCCGTTTGTCGGCTAGTGCGGCGTTATCCGGAACAGTCCGGTGGTGGTGCCCTGGTACTGGATTCGCCCGGGCGCGATGGTGCCGACCATCTGGAGGGTGTCGTCCACCGTGGTCGCGCCGACGAACTGCTCGGTGTCGACCTTGCCGGTATCGGCGTCGATCACCGCGAAGCTGTAGTTGTCGGTCACCCCCGCGCTGCCGCTGCCGAGGCCACTGCTGCCGCTGCTGCTGCCACTGCCGAGCAGGGAGTGCCGGGTGAAGGTGTAGATCTTGCCGTCCGCCACCGACAGTCGCGGCACCGCCGAGGAGGGCACGGTGTTGGTCCAGACCACGGTGCAGCCGGAGCCGGTGACGTCGATGCGGGTCATGCCGCCCGAAATCGGTGCGCTCGCGGGCTGACTGGTCCCGGCGTTGGGCGGCAGCGCCGGGTAGGGGTAGCCGTAGGTGCTGGCCACGAACACGCTGTTGCCCGATCCGATGGGCGAGTTCTCGGTGCCGTCGATGGCGGGCACCGAGCAGATCTGGTGCCCGGTGGCGGTGTCGTAGACCAGCAGGTTCTCCTTGGGCACCGCATTGTCGGTGATGGTCAGGTATTCGGTGCCGTCGCCGGGCCCGAAGAAGGTCGGGGTGGCGCCGGTGCCCCAGCTCAGCTGGCCGGGCTTGCGGGCCGGCCCGCGGTCGTAGGCTTGGCGCCACGCGATCTGAGGGTTGCCGCTGCCATCGACGGTCAGCAGGTACAGGGCGTGGTCGGTGGCCACGGCCATGCCCTGGGGTGCGATGGCGATGCTGTTGGCGACGATCTCGCCGGGGGCGAGGACGATCGAGTGGGCGGTGCCGTCGGTGCCGACGTATCCGGCGGCGGCGTTGTCGGTGGCGAACCACACCCGGCCCTGGTAGTCGGGGGAGACGGAGTCGACCGAGTCGCAGGTGCCGCCGCCGCAGTGTCCGGTAACCGCTTGTGTCACATCGGTTTTCGAGGCGATCGACAGTGACCAGGAGCCGTCGGAGCCGCGTTGGTGCCCGATGCGCAGCAGGTTGCCCGACCCGTCGACGGTGACCATCTGGTCGTGGTTGTCGAGGTAGGCGTAGACCCCGCCGAGCAGGCTGCCCTTGGTGAGGTCGAGGTGCGCGAGGGTGTTGCCGTTGTTCGGGTCCAGCAGCAGCACTTCCGGCGCGCGATCGGTGATCTTCGTGCACAGCGCCTGCGGGAACCCGTCGGCCCCTTGCAGGATGGTCGGGCAGGCGGCGCCTTCCTCGTGGAAGTCGGCGTTGACGCCGCCGGTGCCGACGCCGGGCAGTGGCGTGGTGTCGGAGGCTTCCGAGTCACCGTGCATTGTCGCGGTGCCCACCGGTCCCAGGTACGGATTGGCGGGCGGCACCGGTCCGAATGCGGAGGCGGTGCTGGTGGCGATGGCCAGCAGGGCGGTGGCGCCCAGGGCGGCGACGACAGTGGCGCGGCGGATTTTCGCGAGCACGAAGGTCTCTCCCTCTTCTTCTGCGAAGTGGACGCCCGCGAGGCTATTTCATCGGAACTGAAATTTGAATAGATGAACTCGAGGATACGAATAATCAAGTCGGAATACCGGACGTGGGCGCCAGGTTGGCTCGTTCTAGGGCACCCGAGTCGGAACAGCCGGATGGATGGCGCATGATCGAGACCGTGACGGATCTACCGAACCCGAGCCTGCCGCCGAGGCCCACCAGCAGTTCGGCTACGCCCACGGGTTCCGCCATACGCAATGGTTCCGCTGTGTCCACCGATACTGCCGTGCCCACCGATTCCGCGATGCGCCGCGCGCTGCGCCGGGCCCGGGACGGTGCGACCCTCAATCTCGACGAGGCCGTGGTGCTGCTGCACGCGCGCGGCGCCGATCTGGAAGATCTGTGCGCGTCGGCCGCGCGGGTGCGCGATGCCGGTCTGCGGGAGTCCGGCTACGCGGGTGAGGTGCTGCCGATCACCTACTCCCGCAAGGTGTTCATCCCCATCACGCATCTGTGTCGCGACCGCTGCCACTACTGCACCTTCGTCACCGTGCCCGGCAAGCTGCGCGCGCAGGGCAAGGGCATGTACATGGAGCCGGACGAGATTCTCGAGGTCGCCCGGCAGGGTGCCGAACTCGGTTGCAAGGAAGCGCTTTTCACCCTGGGTGACCGCCCGGAGGAGCGCTGGCCCGAGGCGCGGCAATGGCTCGACGAGCGCGGCTACGACTCCACCCTGGATTACGTGCGCGCCATGGCGATTCGCGTGCTGGAGGAGACCGGCCTGCTGCCGCATCTGAATCCGGGCGTGATGAGCTGGGAGGAGCTGTCGCGGCTCAAGCCGGTGTCGCCGTCCATGGGCATGATGCTGGAGACCACCTCGACGCGGCTGTTCACCGAACCCGGTCAGGCACACTACGGTTCGCCCGACAAGGACCCGGCGGTGCGGCTGCGCGCGCTGACCGACGCCGGACGCCTGTCGGTGCCGTTCACCACCGGCATCCTGGTGGGCATCGGCGAGACCGTGGTCGAGCGCGCCGAGTCCATTCTCGCGATCCGCAAGGTGCACAAGGCTTTCGGGCATGTGCAGGAAGTCATCGTGCAGAACTTCCTGGCCAAGCGGAACACCGCCATGCGCCACAGTCCGGATACCGGGCTGGAGGAGTTCCGTGCCGCCATCGCCGTGACCCGGCTGCTGATGGGGCCGAAGATGCGCATCCAGGCGCCGCCGAATCTGGTGTCGCTGGAGGAATGCCGGGCGCTGCTGGCGGCGGGCATCGACGACTGGGGCGGGGTTTCGCCGCTCACCCCCGATCATGTGAATCCGGAACGGCCGTGGCCGAATCTGGAGACCCTCGCGCAGATCACCGCCGACTGCGGCTACGTCCTCACCGAGCGCATCACCGCTCACCCGAAGTACGTGCTGGCGGGCCATCCGTGGATCGATCCGCGGATTTCCGAACATGTTGCGGCACTGATGGATCCGAAGACCGGCCTGGCCGCCGACGTGAAGCCGTCCGGCCTGCCCTGGCAGGAGCCCGACCAGGATTGGGAATCGGTCGGCCGCATCGATCTGCACACCGCCATCGACGCCGAGGGCCGCCTGACCGAATCCCGCAGTGACGCAGGTATTGCCAATGATTCGCTGGGGGCGTTCGGTGACTGGGAGAGCATCCGTGAGCAGGTGCTCGAGCTGGCCGGTTCCGCCCCGGAGCGTGTCGACGCCGACGTGATGGCCGCCCTGCGCGCCGCCGAGAAGGACCCCGCGGGCCTGTCCGACGATCAGTACCTGGCCCTGGCCACCGCCGACGGCCCTGCCCTGGAGGCCGTGACCTCGCTGGCCGACCAGCTGCGCCGCGACGCCGTGGGCGACGAGGTCACCTATATCGTCAACCGGAACATCAACTTCACCAATATCTGCTACACCGGCTGCCGCTTCTGTGCGTTCGCGCAGCGCAAGGGCGATGCCGACGCCTTCAGCCTGAGCCCGGCCGAGGTCGCCGACCGCGCCTGGGAGGCCTGGGTCGAGGGCGCGACCGAGATCTGCATGCAGGGCGGCATCGATCCCGAGCTGCCGGTCACGGGCTACGCGGACCTGGTGCGCGCCATCAAGGCTCGGGTCCCCGGGATGCACGTGCACGCGTTCAGCCCGATGGAGATCGTCAATGGCGCGTCCCGCGGTGGGCAGTCGGTGCACGACTGGCTGTCGGCGTTGAAAGAGGCCGGGCTGGACAGCATTCCGGGCACCGCCGCCGAGATCCTGGACGACGAGGTGCGCTGGGTGCTGACCAAGGGCAAGCTGCCGGCCTCGGCGTGGGTGGATGTCGTCACCACCGCGCACCGGCTGGGCCTGCGCTCCAGCTCGACCATGATGTACGGCCACGTGGACAATCCGAAGCACTGGGTGGGCCACCTGCGCGTTCTGCGCGGAATCCAGGACGAGACCGGTGGTTTCACCGAATTCGTGCTGCTGCCGTTCGTGCACCAGAGCGCCCCGCTCTACCTCGCGGGTGCCTCCCGGCCCGGCCCGACCGTGCGCGAGAATCGCGCCGCGCATGCCCTGGCGCGGATCATGCTGCACGGCCGGATCGAGAATATTCAGACCAGCTGGGTCAAACTTGGTATCACCGGAACCCGGCTCATGTTGAACGGCGGCGCCAACGACCTCGGCGGCACGCTGATGGAGGAAACCATCTCCCGCATGGCCGGTTCCGAACATGGATCGGCCAAGACGGTCGGGGAACTGACGGAGATCGCGTCGGGTATCGGCCGCCCGGTCCGGCAGCGCACCACCACCTACGGTGTGCCACGGACCCGCCTCTCCGTGACTTTGGCGGACGGCTGAGAGCCGCTCACCGTTGGCAACCCGTGCCAGCGGCCGAGAGCCGAACCGATTTCGGGGGTATCCGCCGAGGTACCCCTGGCACAGCGAGATCAGTTGTCGCGTTTCCGATCGCTGCACCGCGGGTACGAACCCACCCGGAGTGCGGCGGTCGGAAGTTAGGGCAGGCTGTGCAGTAGTAATGTTGGCTGGCCGGGATAGGGTTTCGCCGGCGGAGTATCCCGCATGTGAGGACAGACTAGGAGAGCGGCAGTGCCGTACATCATCGCTGAACCGTGCGTTGACGTGAAGGACAAGGCGTGCATCGAGGAATGCCCCGTGGACTGCATCTACGAGGGCGGACGCATGCTGTACATCCAACCGGACGAGTGCGTGGACTGTGGTGCATGTGAACCGGTCTGTCCGGTGGAAGCCATCTTCTACGAAGACGACACCCCGGATCAGTGGGCCGGTTACGTCAACGCCAATGTCGACTTCTTCGACGACCTGGGTTCGCCGGGTGGCGCCACCAAGGTCGGCAAGGTCGACTACGACCCGCCGTTCATCGCCGCGCTGCCGCCGATGGCCAGCGAGTAGGACGAGCATTTGACCGCGCGTGGCCGGGTCAGCGCTCTGCTACCCGATTTCCCCTGGGACACCATCGCTTCCGTGAAGGCGAAGGCGGCGTCGCATCCGGACGGCATCGTCGACCTCTCGGTCGGCACGCCGGTCGATCCGGTGGATCCGCTGATCCGCACGGCACTCTCGTCGGTGGCGGAGGTGCCGGGCTACCCGACCACGCACGGCACGCCCGAATTGCGCGAAGCCGTTGTCGCGGCGCTGAAGCGGCGATTCGGGATCACGGGGGTGGACCCGGCGGCGGTGCTGCCGGCCATCGGCACCAAGGAGCTCATCGCCGGGCTGCCGCGGCTGCTCGGCCTGGGATCGCAGGATCTGGTCGTCATCCCCGAGGTCGCCTACCCGACCTACGAGGTGGGCGCGCTGCTCGCCGGGACCCGCTATGTGCGCGCCGACGGCACGACGCAGCTGGGCCCGGAGCGGCCCGCGCTGATCTTCCTCAACTCGCCGTCGAATCCGACCGGCAAGGTGCTGGGCGTCGATCATCTGCGCAAGGTGGTGCAGTTCGCCCGCGAGCGCGGGGCCATCGTCGCCTCCGACGAGTGCTACCTGGGGCTGGCCTGGGAGGGCCGCGCGGTGTCGATCCTCGACCCCGAGGTCAGCGACGGCGACCACACCGGCCTGCTCGCCATCCACTCGCTGTCCAAGACTTCGAATCTGGCCAGTTACCGGGCCGGTTTCGTGACCGGTGACCCGGCGCTCGTGGCGGAGTTGCTGGAGGTGCGCAAGCACTCCGGCATGATGCTGCCCTTCCCGATCCAGGCGGCCATGACCGCGGCCCTCGGCGATGACGCGCACGAGGTTCAGCAAAAGGACCGCTACCGGGCGCGGCGGGTCGTGCTGCGAGATGCCTTGCAGCGCGCGGGATTCCGGATCGACGACTCCGAGGCGGGTCTGTATCTCTGGTCGACGCGCGGTGAGGAATGCCGCACGACCCTGGATTGGCTGGCCGAGCGCGGCATCCTGGCGGCACCCGGCGAGTTCTACGGCCCGCGCGGCAATCAGCATGTGCGCATTGCCCTTACCGCGACGGACGAACGAATCACCGCGGCCGCTGATCGTCTGACCAGCTGATTTCCCGTTACCACCGGGCCCGTGATAGCGTCTACGACGTTGCAAGGCCCGGTGGCCGAGCGATTGCAAGGCCCTGTGGCGCAGTTGGTTAGCGCGCCGCCCTGTCACGGCGGAGGTCGCGGGTTCGAGTCCCGTCAGGGTCGCATATTTTTTCTTCGACTCTCGAAGTTCCTTCCCGGCGCTCTCGCCACCCCTCGCAGCACTCTCTGCTGACCACGCATTTTCTCAAAAAGTGATACACGTTCACTTCACAACCTCTATAACAGGTTCTCATCGCAACTCGATGAGGAGTCTTTCAGTGCGTGGTCTGTCTTATGAAACCCCCGGCAAGAGTGTCTATGGCAGCAATGTCAGCCGACGCGGGTTCCTAGCTGCAACAGGTGTCATTCTGGGGGCGGCTGCGCTACTACCGAAGGCGCCTCTGGCTCGAGCTCTACCCACGGGATCGATCAATGACGGTGACACGATGCCGATTCTGGTCATCGGCACCGGCTACGGCGGTGCGGTCGCCGCGTTGCGGCTCGCGCAGGCCGGGCAGAACGTGATCATGGTCGAGAAGGGCATGTCCTGGACCCAGCCCGGGTCCGACGGCAAGGTCTTCTGCAACATGCTGAATCCGGACGGCCGGTCCTTCTGGCTGCGTACCGAGACCGACCAGCCGATCAACCACTTCATGGGCGCGCCCTACAACAAGTCCATCTCCAGCTACACCGGCGTGCTGGATTCCGAGCAGTTCAGCGGCATCCGGATCTACCAGGGCCGCGGCGTGGGCGGCGGCTCGCTGGTCAACGGCGGTATGGCGGTGACGCCCAAGCAGGAGAACTTCGCCAGCATCCTGCCGTCGGTGGACGCCGGCTCGATGTACAGCACCTACTACCCGCGCGCCAATGCCGGGCTGAAGGTGAACAACATCGACCAGACCTGGTTCCAGGGCGCGGACTGCTATCAGTTCGCGCGGGTCGGCATCAAGCAGGCGCAGCGGTCCGGGTTCGCGTATACCTTCGTGCCCAACGTCTACGACTTCAACTACATGAAGCAGGAGCAGGCCAGCACCGCCCCGCGGTCGGCGCTCAACGCCGAGGTCATCTACGGCAACAACTACGGCAAGAACTCGCTGGACAAGACCTATCTGGCGGCGGCGTCGGGCACCGGCAAGGTGACCATCGTGCCGCAGCACGTGGTCACCACGGTGGCGCCGGCCAATGGCGGCGGCTACTCGGTGTCGATGAACCAGATCGACACCAGCGGCAATACCGTGAAGGCGAAAACCGTTACGGCGCAGAAGGTCTTCTTCGCGGCGGGCAGTGTCGGCACCAGCAAGCTGCTGGTTACCCAGAAGGCCACCGGCAAGCTGGGTAATCTGCCGGACTCGATCGGCGCCGGCTGGGGCAACAACGGCAATGTCATGGTGGCCCGGCAGAACCAGGCCTGGGACGCCACCGGCAGCCTCCAGTCCTGCATCCCCTGCGTCGGCATCGACAACTGGGCCGACAGCGGCGGACCGGCCTTCGCGGAGGTGTCGCCGTTCCCGGCCGGCATCGAGACCTTCGCCAGCCTGTACCTGGCCATCACCAAGAACCCGAACCGCGGCACCTTCTCCTACAACTCGGGAACCGGTGGCGTGGACCTGAACTGGCAGACCGCCTGGAACCAGCCCAGTATCGATTGCGCCAAGCGCATCTTCGACAAGATCAACAGTACGGAAGCCACCATCTACCGGACCGACCTGTTCGGTGAATACAAGACCTGGGGCGACGATTTCGCCTACCACCCGCTCGGCGGCTGCGTGCTGAACGTGTCCACCGACAACTACGGGAGGCTCACCCAGTATCCGGGGCTGTACGTCATCGACGGCTCCCTGATTCCGGGCCTCACCACCGTCAACCCCTTCGTCACGATCACCGCGCTGGCGGAACGCAATATCGAGACGATCATTTCGCAGGACTTCCACTGAGGAAGCGGCCCCGCTGACGGAGAAATTCCGTCGGCGGGGCCGGCCGGGGTGTGTTCGTTCCGGTCGGGCAGCGGCGATCGCGTTAGCCTTGGATATGGACGCTGTCACGGTTGTCCCTGCTCCCGGCAATGAACCGGTGCACACCTACGCCCCCGGCAGCCGCGAACGCGAGCTGCTGGCCGGCAGGCTCGCCGCTCTCGCCGCCGACCCCGTGAATGTGCCGCTCGTCATCGGCGGCAAGCATCAGCCCGGCGGCGGCGAGCGGCACACCATCGTGATGCCGCACCGGCGCCGCCACGCACTCGGGACCTACACCCACACCACCCACGACGAAGCACGCACGGCCATCGCGGCGGCGACGGCCGCCGCGCCCGGCTGGCAGGCCGTGCCCTTCGAGGAACGGGCCGCCATTCTGCTGCGGGCCGCCGACCTGCTGGCCGGGCCCTGGCGCGAGACCATGGCCGCCGCCACCATGCTCGGCCAGTCGAAAACGGTGCAGCAGGCCGAAATCGACGCGCCCTGCGAGCTGGTGGACTTCTGGCGCTTCAATGTCGCCTTCGCCCGGCAGATTCTCGCGGCCCAGCCGGAATCGGCGGCGGGCGTGTGGAATCGGATGGACTACCGGCCCCTGGAGGGCTTCGTCTACGCCATCACGCCGTTCAACTTCACCGCCATCGCCGGGAACCTGCCCACCGCGCCCGCGCTCATGGGCAATACCGTCGTCTGGAAACCTTCACCGACACAGACACTTTCGGCCTACTACACCATGAAGCTGCTGGAGGAGGCCGGGCTGCCGCCCGGCGTCATCAATATGGTGACCGGTGACGGGGTTCAGCTCTCGGAGGTGGCGCTGGCCGACCCGCGGCTGGCGGGCATCCACTTCACCGGTTCCACCCGCACCTTCCAGTACCTCTGGCAGAGCGTCGGCTCGAATATCGGCCGCTACCACGGGTATCCGCGGCTGGTGGGGGAGACCGGCGGGAAGGACTTCATCCTCGCCCACCCGTCCGCCGACCCGGATGCGCTGCGCACGGCCATGATTCGCGGCGCCTACGAGTATCAGGGGCAGAAGTGCTCGGCCGTCTCGCGCGCCTACGTCGCCAGGTCGGTGTGGCAGCGGATGGGGCAGGATTTCCTGTCCGAGGTGGAGTCGCTGACCTACGGCGATGTCTCCGATCTGTCGAATTTCGGTGGGGCCGTGATCGACAACCGTGCCTACGACAAGTGCGTGGCCGCCATCGAGAAGGCGAAGGACCGGGGGCTCATGGTCCCCGCGGGCGGTGGCTACGACGACAGCGAGGGCTGGTTCGTCCGGCCGACCGTGCTGCTCGGCGATGACCCGGGCGACGATGCCTTCGCCACCGAGTACTTCGGGCCGATTCTGTCGGTGTACGTCTACGACGACAGCGCCCCCGACTCGTTCGCCGAGATTCTCGAAGTGGTGGACGGGACCTCGCCCTACGCCCTCACCGGCGCGATCTTCGCCCGCGACCGCCAGGCCGTCGAATCCGCCTCGGACGCACTGCGATTCGCCGCGGGAAACTTCTACATCAATGACAAGCCCACCGGCGCGGTGGTGGGGCAGCAGCCCTTCGGCGGGGCCCGTGCCTCCGGCACCGACGACAAGGCGGGCTCCTACCTCAACCTGCTGCGCTGGGTCGCGCCCCGCACGCTCAAGGAGACCTTCGTTCCACCGACCGACTACCGCTACCCCCACATGGAGACGCGATGAACCCACTGCGGCCCGCGATTCTGGCCGCGGCCGGATCGTCGCGGATGAAGGACGCCATCACCCGGGTGCCGGTCACCGCCGCGGTGGTCCGGCGGTTCGTGGCCGGGGAAACCCGGGCCGAGCTGGTGCCGGTGGCGCGTGAGCTGCTGGCGAGCGGCCGCGCGGTGAGCGTCGACTTCCTCGGCGAGTACACCACCGACCATGCGCAGGCCGATGCCGCGGTGGCGGAATATCTTTCGCTCATCGACGACCTGGCCGAGGCCGACCAGACAGTGCCCGGCGCGCACACCTACATCCCCCGGGTCGAGGTCTCGGTCAAACTGTCGGCGCTCGGCCAATCGCTGGGTCAGGACGGTCCGGCCATCGCCGCGGAGAACCTGCACAAGCTGTGCGCCAAGGCCGTCGAGCGCCACGTCTGGGTGACCGTCGACGCCGAGGATCACACCACCACCGCCCGCACCCTGGAGGCGGTCCGCCAGGCCCGCGCCGAATTCCCCTGGCTCGCCGTCGCTTTGCAGACCTACCTGCGTCAGGCCGAGGACCGCGCCCGCGACCTGGCCGCCGACGGCACCCGGGTCCGCCTCTGCAAGGGCGCGTACCAGGAACCGGTGACCGTCGCCTACCAGCGCCGCGCCGAGGTAGACGCCTCCTACCTGCGCTGCCTCGACGTCCTCTTTCGCGGCGCGTGGTACCCCATGATCGCCTCCCACGACCCGGCCATGATCGACGCCGCCCTCACCTTCGCCACCGAAAACCACCGCAACCCAGGCGATTTCGAGTTCCAGATGCTCTACGGCATCCGAGACGCCGAACAGCGCCGCCTCGCCGCGGACGGCCACTCCTTGCGCGTCTACGTCCCCTACGGCACCCAGTGGTACGGCTATCTCATGCGCCGCCTCGCCGAACGCCCCGCAAACCTCGCCTTCTTCTTCCGGGCCCTGACCGACCGCGCCTGAGAATCGCGGTCGCGGGTTGTTCCGAGAGTTGGTTCAGACCAGCGGGCGGCCGAGGCGGCGGCGGAGGCGCATGTCGGCGAGGTAGAAGTTGTAGGGGAACAGGCGGATCGGGGTGGGCATGCGGGTCCAGATCGCGGAGATCAAGCGGAGGAAGCCGGCGAAGATGCGTTCGTCGCGGGCGGCCCAGGTCATGGCCATCTCCTCGCGCAGGTGCGGGGGGAGCAGGGCGGTGACGATGAAGCGGTGCAGGCCGCCCAGGGTGATCTGCAGGGGCCAGGGGAGCATCTTCAGATCGGTGAGGTCGTTGAAGTACTTGCGGGTGGGGCCGTCGATCGACTTGGTCGCGAGGTTCTCCTCCCAGTACACGTAGAACTCGTCGCGGCTGGCGGGCCACATCTCGGGACGCATCTGCAGGGTGGTGCCCAGCCGCGCGCAGTACTGGTAGAAGGCTTCCGCCAGTTCGGGATTCATGGGGCCGCGCATGCGGTGGTAGAGGTCGTCGACACCCCAGTAGAGGCAGGCCGCCACCCACAGCTGGAGCTTGGGGTCGAAGGCGTTGTACTTGACCGCGCTACCGGGCTTGGAATGGACGCTGCGGTGCGAGCGGTTCACGGCCTCGCGGTAGTCGCGGCGGTCGTCCTCGTTCCCGAGCAGCGCGACCGACAGGTAGGTGAGGGTGGTGCGCAGCCGCTTGATCGGGTGCAGTGTCACCTTGCCACTGTCGACGTCGCTCTCCATGACGCCGTACGCGACCGGTTTCAGCGACAGCTGCATGACGACATTGGCCGCGCCGCCGAGGAAGGCCGTGACGCCGTCGATGTGCTCTCGCACGGATTCCGGGGTCATCGGCTCGTGGGCCGGCGGGAACTCGTCGAACTTGCGCAGGGGGGCGGTCATCGTTGACTCGGCTCCTCGTCGTCACTCCTCGCCCTGAGGAGAGTGTGAGAAATTTGTCCACTCACCTTCTCATCGTGGGGGTGGCCATGTCAATGTGCGAAGATTAGTGCCTCACCGTTTCTTTGCGACCGGAAAGGGTCCGGACCATGGCCAAACTGGCCGAACTGCTACCGCTCGTCCGCGGGTCCGGCCCCGAGGATCACAACCAGGCCAAGGTCCTCGACGCCGCGCTCATGGCCTTCCTGGACTTCGGCATCAAACGCACCAGCATGGTGGAGGTCGCCCGTCGCGGCGGGCTCTCACTGGCCACCCTCTACCGTCGCTTCGCGGGCAAGAACGACCTCATCCAGGCCGTCGGCCTGCGGCAGGCCCGCCAGCTCGTCGAGGACGTCGACGCCGCGGTGCGGGTTCCGATCGAACGCGACGCCAGCGCCGAGGAGCAGATCACCGTCCTGTTCATCGCGTTCATCGAGGGCCTGCGCGGCAATCAGCTGCTGGGCCGCCTGCTCAAGACCGAACCCGAGGTCGTGCTGCCCTATCTGACCGTGCAGGGCGCGCCGGTCATCGAGCTCGGCCGCGATTACCTCGCCGAGTTCATCGCCCGCCTGCAGGCGGAAGACAAACTGCCGCAATATGATCCGCTGCCGCTGGCCGAGATGATCGCCCGCGCGGCGCTGTCGCTCGCACTGACGCCGCAGACGGTCATCCCGCTCGACGATCCCGTCGCGCTGCGGCAGTTCGCTCGCGACCACATCATCCCCGGATTCCGGATCCTCTGACCCGCACCGGGATTCACACCAGCCGCAGGCCCAGCCTGCGGCGCAGGCGCATATCCAGCAGATACGCGTTGAGCGGGAAGGCGCGGATCGGGGCGGGGACCACCGACTCGGCCGCGCCGGCCACCCGCAGGATCCGGGCCAGCGCCCGGTCCTGGCGCGGGGTCCAGGTCATGCCCATCTCGTCCCGAAGATGTTGCGGCAGCAGCCCGGTCACGAAGAACCGGTGTGTGCCGCCGAAGGCCAGCTGGAACGGGCGCGGCAGCATCTTCAGGTCGATGAGGTCCTCGAAGTACGCCTTGATCTTGGGGTCGATGCGTGTCGCGGCGAGGTTCTCGGCCCAATACCGGTCGAAGGCGCCGCGATCCGCGGGCCACATCTCCGGCCGCACCTGCAGCGTGGTGCCCATGCGCGCGGCGTGCAGGTAGAAGGCGTCGGCGTCGTAGTCGTCCATCGGGCCGTGCATGCGCTCGTAGAGGTCGCGCGCGCCCCAGTACAGGCAGGCCGCCACCCAGAGCTGGAGTTCGGGGTCGAAGGCGTTGTACTTCACCGTGCTGCCGGGCCGGGAGCGAACATACTTGTGCACGGAGTCGACGGCTTCCCGGTACGCCGCCCGATCCGCCTCGTTGCCCAGTAGCGCGACGGCCAGGTAGGTGAGGGTGGTGCGCAGCCGCTTGATCGGGTGGACCATGACGTTCCCGGATTCCACCGGGCTCTCCACCACGCCGTATCCGACCGGGCGGTTGGAGAGCTGCATGATGACATTCGCCGCCGCGCCGAAGAATCCGGCCGCGCCGTCGAGATATCGCCGGAGATCGATCTCGGGGGCGGCGGCCTCGGCGGCGTGATTGTCGAATGGGTCGTGCAGCGGCCTGGTCATCGTCGACCACATCCTCGGTTGAGAAGGTTATATAGAAACTTTCTTACCCACTCGGTCGTCTGTCAACCGGCTCGATGGCTTCGCAAGCGATTCGTTGCCGAGCGGCTCCGGTAGCGTGGGCCCGTGTCGCCGCTGTTGCTGAGCTCGCTGAACCCGGCCGCCATCGCCGCCGGAGCCGATATCCCGGATGCCGTCACCATCGACGGGGAGACGTTGTCGCGCAGTGATCTGCTCGGCGCGGCCACCTCCGTCGCCGAACGTGTCGCCCAGGCGCGCCGGGTGGCCGTGCTGGCCGAACCGACCGTCACCACCGTGCTCGCCGTGGTGGGCTGCCTGATCGCCGGGGTGACCGTGGTGCCGGTGCCGCCGGACTCCGGCAGTGCGGAACTGGCGCACATCCTGCGGGATTCGGGTGCGCAGGCCTGGCTGGGCAAGGCTCCCGAGGGCTCCGACCTGCCGGTTATCCCGGTGCGCAAGCACGCGCGGTCCTGGCATCGATACGCCGAACCCGGCGGGAAGGCAACGGCTTTCATCCTCTACACCTCCGGCACCACCGGTGCGCCCAAGGGTGTGATGCTCAGCCGTGACGCCATCGCGGCGGGTCTGGACGCGCTGATCGAGGCGTGGGGCTGGACATCGAAAGATGTTCTGGTGCACGGTCTTCCGCTGTTCCACGTGCACGGTCTGATTCTCGGCGTGCTGGGCCCGCTGCGGGTCGGCAGCCCGGTCGTTCACACCGGCAAGCCCACCCCGAGGGCGTACGCCGACGCGCACGGCACCATGTACTTCGGCGTGCCCACCGTGTGGTCGCGGATCACCGAAGATCCCGACGCCGCACGGGAATTGGCGAAGGCGCGGATCCTGATCTCCGGCAGCGCGCCGCTGCCCGTGCCGGTGTTCGAGCGGCTCGCCGAGCTCACCGGGCACGCCCCGATCGAGCGCTACGGCATGAGCGAAACCATGATCACCCTCTCCACCCGGCCCGACGGGGAACGCCGTCCGGGCTGGGTCGGTACCCCGGTCGCGGGCGTCGAGACCCGGCTGCGCGACGAGGCGGGCGACCCGGTGCCGCACGACGGGGAGAGCGTCGGCGGACTCCAGGTGCGCGGCCCCATGCTCTTCGACGGCTATCTGAACAAGCCCGAGGTCACCGCCGAGAACTTCACTGCCGACGGCTGGTTCCGGACCGGCGATGTGGCGGTCATCGACGCCGAGGGCTTCCACCGCATCGTGGGCCGGGAATCGGTGGACCTCATCAAGTCCGGCGGCTACCGCATCGGCGCGGGCGAGATCGAGACCGCGCTGCTGGGGCATCCGGCGGTGGCCGAGACCGCGGTCGTCGGCATCCCGGACGACGATCTGGGGCAGCGGATCGTCGCCTATGTCGTGCTTCGCGCCGGGGCGGGCGCGGCGATCGCCGACGAGCTCATCGCCCATGTAGCGGGCGAACTTTCGGCGCACAAGCGGCCGCGCGAGGTGCGCGTGGTGGACGGCCTGCCTCGCAATGCCATGGGCAAGGTCCAGAAGAAACTGCTGTCTTGACCTCGAGTGCACTCGAGGTCCTACCGTGATCGGTATGACCGCATCTCTGTCGCCCGCCCAGATCGAGTACCTGAACAGTCAGCGACTGGGGCGGCTGGCCACCATCCGCCCCGACGGCTCACCGCAGAACAACCCGGTGGGCTTCCGCTACAACGCGGCCCTGGGCACCATCGACATCGGCGGACGCGATCTTGGCGCGAGCCAGAAGTTCCGCAATCTGCTGAAGGAGGAGCGCGTCGCCTTCGTGGTCGACGACGTCCCGTCCGTGGACCCCTGGACGGTGCGGTGCCTCGAAATCCGTGGCACCGCACAGGCGTTGCGGGACGTGGAGCCGTGGTACCCCGGCCTGTCCCCGGAGCTGATCCGCATCACCCCCGAACGGGTAATCGCCTTCGGTCTCTGACACCGGAGTTCCGGTGCCGGAGGTTTCGGGGTCTCGCCGGGGCCGCGAGCGAACATCTAGCTTACGTGAAGCGAAATAGTCACGTTCTCAAGGAGATTCGCCCGATGCACACCTCTCTGCGCACCACCGTGGCGGCCGCCGCCGTCTTCGCCGGCCTGCTCGCTCCCGCCGCGGCGGCCACCGCCGATGCGCTGCCCCTCACCCCCGTGCAGCAGCCTGCCGAGCAGATCGCCAGCCCCACCAGCACCGGCTCGGTGAACACCGGGCCCACCGGCACCGGATCCTTCGACCTGTCGCCCACCGGCTCGTCGAACCTGATCAAGGCGTTCCAGACCGGCTCGGGCCAGTGCAACACCGGCGGCATCCCGTTCCCCGTCATGGACGGCTCGGCGGCGCCCTGGTGCGGCCTCTACCACTGAGCGCGAAATGACGAAAACCCCTGCGGCGGAAGCCGGCAGGGGTTTTCGCGTATCTGATTCAGTCGTTGGCGTGCAGCGCCGCGTTCAGCTCGATGCCGGTGCCCTTGCGCGGCCGGACCTCGACCGCGCCGGTCAGCGAGTTGCGGATGAACAGCAGGTTCGACTTGCCCGACAGCTCACCGGCCTTCACGACCGTGCCGTCCGGCAGCGCGACCTTGGTGCCGGCGGTGATGTACAGGCCCGCCTCCACCACGCAGTCGTCGCCGAGCGAGATGCCCAGGCCCGAGTTCGCGCCCAGCAGGCAGCGCTCACCGAGCGAGATGACCTGCTTGCCGCCGCCGGACAGGGTGCCCATGATGGACGCGCCGCCGCCGACGTCGGAGCCGTCGCCGACCACCACACCGGCCGAGATCCGGCCCTCCACCATGGAATTGCCGAGCGTGCCGGCATTGAAGTTGACGAAGCCCTCGTGCATGACCGTGGTGCCCGAGGCCAGGTGCGCGCCCAGGCGCACCCGGTCGGCATCGGCGATGCGCACCCCCGACGGCAGCACATAGTCGACCAGGCGCGGGAACTTGTCCACGCCGTACACGGTGACCGGGCCGCGGGCGAGCAGCTTCAGCCGGGTCAGCTCGAATTCCTCATTGGAGCAGGGGCCGTGATTGGTCCACACGACATTGGCCAGCAGGCCGAAGATGCCGTCCAGGTTCGCGCCGTGCGGGCGGACCAGCCGGTGCGAGAGCAGGTGCAGACGCAGGTAGGCGTCGTGCGTGTCGATCGGCGCGGCGGCCAGATCGGCGATGACGGTGCGCACCGCGACGATCTCCACGCGGCGTGCCTCGTCCGAGCCGACCGACGCGGCGAATTTCGCGAATTCGGGATCCGAGGCATCGAGCCGGACGGTGCCGACCTCGTCGGCGGAGAAGGTCCCGAGGCTGGGATACGGGTACCAGGTGTCCAGGACTGTGCCGTTGACGGTGATGGTGGCTAGGCCGACTGCAGATGCTCCCTGTGTACTCACGTCCCCCTACGTTACCGGGCTGTGAATTCATACCGCATGCGGTGCCGATTTGTGCCAACGCAGCGGCCGTGCGAAGAACGGAGGTTATTCCTCCTTTATGGTGGATCGAGTGACCATCGATCTGAGTGCCGACCCCATTTCACTCACCGCCGCGCTAGTGGACATTCCGAGCGTGTCGAAGAACGAGAAGGTCATCGCCGACATCGTCGAAACGGCGCTGCACGAACAGACCACCGGATTCGAAATCCTGCGGCACGGCAATACTGTGCTGGCGCGCACCAATCGCGGGCTGCCCACACGGGTCATTCTCGCCGGACATCTGGACACCGTGCCCATCGCCGACAATGTCCCCGGCCATTTCGAGACCACCGCGGACGGCGAACGGCAGCTGTGGGGATGCGGCAGTGTCGATATGAAGTCCGGCGACGCGGTCTTCCTGCACCTGGCCGCCACCGTGGCCGAGCCGCTGCACGACCTGACCCTGATCTTCTACGACTGTGAGGAGATCGCGGCCGAGTTCAACGGCCTGGGCCGCATCGAACGCGAACTGCCCGAGTGGCTCGCGGGTGATCTGGCCATCCTCGGCGAGCCCTCCGGCGGCTGGATCGAGGCGGGCTGCCAGGGCACCCTGCGGGTGCGCCTGACCACCTCCGGCGTGCGTGCGCACACCGCGCGAGCCTGGCTGGGGGACAACGCCATTCACCGTCTCGCCCCGATCCTGGAGCGGCTGGCCGGCTACCGGGCGCGCGAGGTCGAGATCGACGGCTGCACCTACCGTGAGGGCTTGTCCGCGGTTCGCGTCGAGGGCGGCGTGGCCGGCAATGTGGTGCCGGACGTGGCCACCGTGGACGTGAACTTCCGCTTCGCCCCCGACCGCACCCTGGACCAGGCCACCGAGCACGTGCGCGAGGTATTCGCCGGTCTGGAACTGGATTTCGAGCGCACCGACGGCGCGCCCGGCGCCCTGCCCGGCCTGTCCAATCCGGCAGCCAAGGACCTCATCGAGATCGTGCACGCGCACGGCAGCGGCGGCGTCCGCGCCAAGTACGGCTGGACCGATGTCTCGCGGTTCGCCGCCCGCGGCATCCCGGCTGTCAATTTCGGCCCGGGCGATCCGAACCTGGCCCACAAGCGCGACGAGCACCTGCCCGTCGACCAGATCGCGCAGGTGACGGCGATGCTGCGCAGTTACCTCACCGGTGCCAAAGGCTGACAGAACCAGCAGGTAGAAACCTCGGAGGTTCGCGGCGCGTCTCGGTTCTGGAGCGACTGGAGCGGGGGAGCGGAGCGGCGGAGCGGAGGGAGTGAAGAATCGGGACTTCCAGCGCCGCGAACCCCGCTCGTGTCGATGCTGCGCAGTTATCTCACCGGTGCCAAAGGCTGACAGAACCAGCAGGTAGAAACCTCGGAGGTTCGTGGCGCGTCTCGGTTCTGGAGGGACTGGAGCGGGGGAGCGGAGCGGCGGAGCGGAGGGAGTGAAGAATCGGGACTTCCAGCGCCGCGAACCCCGCCCGTAGCGAAGCGGAGGGCAAATTAGATACTGCCTGCATGTCTGCTGACGCCGAGTACGAGGGTGTGCGTTCGCCTAAGACGCCACGATTCCGCGGGCCGATCATGCTGCGGCGGGATCGCAAGAAGGGGATAGGCACCACCGATCAGCATCTGCTGGACGAGCGCGGGCCGACCGACTGGGTGCACACCGACCCCTGGCGCGTACTGCGCATCCAGGCCGAATTCGTCGAGGGTTTCGGCGCTTTGGCGGAGGCGCCGGCCGCGGTGGCGGTCTTCGGCTCCGCCCGCACCCCCGCCGAGTCGGCCGAATACCAGGCCGGCATGGCCATCGGAAGTGCCTTGGCCCGAGCCGGTTTCGCGGTCATCACCGGCGGCGGACCCGGCGCCATGGAGGCGGCCAACCGGGGCGCGTCGGAGGCGGGCGGATACTCCATCGGCCTCGGCATCGAGCTGCCCTTCGAGCAGCACCTCAACGAGTGGGTCGACCTCGGCATCAACTTCCGGTACTTCTTCGCGCGCAAGACGATGTTCGTGAAGTACGCCCAGGCCTTCGTCTGCCTGCCCGGTGGTTTCGGCACTCTCGACGAACTGTTCGAGGCGCTGACCCTGGTGCAGACCCGCAAGATCACCCGCTTCCCGATCATCCTGTTCGGCACCGAATACTGGGCGGGACTGATGGATTGGATGCGCGAATCGCTGCTCGGCTCGGCCAAGGTCGCCCCGGGCGATCTCGGGCTCCTGCACGTCACCGACAGCGTGGACGAGGTGGTGCGGATCGTGGTGGAGGCCACGCAAGCGCGCCGCGAGCTGGACGAGGCGGGGGCGGAGGATCAGTGGTGAGCACCGCCTACGCGGTCTGCGTGTACTGCTCTGCCAGCGTGGACGATCCGGTGGCGCTCGACCTGGCCACCCGGGTGGGCGACGAGATCGGCCGTCGCGGTTGGCAATTGGTGTCCGGCGGCGGCAACGTGTCCATGATGGGCGCGGTCGCGCAGGCGGCGCGGGCCGCCGGGGCCCGGACCGTCGGGGTGATCCCCAAGAAGCTGGTGCACCGCGAGGTCGCCGACACCGACGCCGACGAGTTGATCGTCACCGACACCATGCGCGAGCGCAAACAGGTCATGGACGACCGCGCCGACGCCTTCCTGACCCTGCCCGGCGGCATCGGCACGCTCGAGGAACTCTTCGAGACCTGGACCGGGGCCTACCTGGGCGTGCACGCCAAGCCGGTGGTGGTGCTCGATCCGCAGGACCACTACGGCGGCCTGTTCGAGTGGGTCGAGGAGCTGCGGCTGCGCGGGTACGCGGGCCGCGAAGCGGTCGATCGGGTGCTGGTGACCAAGGACTTCGACTCCGCTTTCGAGGCGCTGCGTCCCGGCCGTTGAGAACCATCTGGTTTCACTCGACAAGGTCGGGCGAATCGGCAAGGGTGGGCATCGGGATACGTGAGCGCGAGGAGCACAGCGAAGTGAATACCGACGTCCGATCGACGGTGAGCCTGCTCGACCTGGCCCGCGGCCTGCCCAGCATGGCGATGCAGGCCCCCGGCATGCTCCGCAACGTCGCGCACATGCTGGTGAAATCCGGCGACAAGGCATCCATCGGGCTGTTCTTCCAGCGCGGCGCGGCCAAGCATCCGGACCGGCCCTTCCTGAAATTCGAAGGGCGCGTGTACACCTGGGGCGAGGCCAACGCCGAGGTCAACCGGTACGCGAAGGTGCTTGCCGCGCACGGGGTCGAGCGCGGTGACGTGGTCGGCATCCTGATGGTCAATCGCGCCGAGGCGCTGTTCACCGTCCTCGCCACCGTGAAACTCGGCGCCACCGCGGGCCTGCTCAACCACAACCAGCGGGACGTGGTGCTGCAGCACAGCTTCGGGCTGCTGAATTCGGTGCTCGACGTGATCGGCGAGGAGTGCGCCGACGCCCTCGACACTCTCACCGAGGCCCGGCCCGTCCTGCTCTGGTCCGAGCAGCTGGCCGCCGAGGCGCGCACCGCCGACGCCTCGAATCCCGCTGTGACCGAACAGATCACGGCCAAGGAACGCGCCTACCTGATCTTCACGTCCGGCACCACCGGCCTGCCCAAGGCCAGCGTCATGACCCACCTGCGCTGGACCAAGTCCATGGCCGGCATCGGCGGGCTCGGCGTCCGGCTCGACGGCCGGGACACGCTGTACTGCTGTCTGCCGCTCTACCACAACAACGCCCTCACGGTGGCGCTGTCCTCGGTCATCGCCAGCGGCGCGACCTTCGCGCTGGGCCGCAAGTTCTCGGCCACCCGCTTCTGGGACGAGGCCATCGCCAATCAGGCCACCGCCTTCATCTACATCGGCGAGTTGTGCCGCTACCTGCTGAGCCAGCCGGCCAGGCCCGCCGACCGCGCGCACACCATCCGGCTCTGCGTCGGCAACGGCCTGCGGCCCGAGCTCTGGGACGAGTTCCAGCAGCGCTTCGGCATCGAGCGGATCGTCGAGTTCTACGGGGCCAGTGAGGGAAACGTCGCCTTCATCAACGCCTTCTCGGTCGCCCGGACCGCAGGTTTCACCCCGCTGCCCTTCGCCATCGTCGAATACGACGACGCCACCGGCAAGGCGCTGCGGCACCCGGACGGCCGCCTGCGCCGGGTGCCGCCGGGCGGGGTCGGGCTGCTGCTGGCCAAGGTCACCACGCGCTCGCCCTTCGACGGCTACACCGACGCCTCCGCCACCGAATCCAAGCTCGTGCGGGACGGTTTCGAGCCGGGCGACTGCTGGTTCGACACCGGTGACCTGGTGCGCGACCAGCGCTGGGGTCACATCGCGTTCGTGGACCGCCTCGGCGACACCTTCCGCTGGAAGGGCGAGAACGTGGCGACCACCGAGGTCGAGGGTGCCTTCGACGGCATCGACTCGGTCACGCAGGCGGTCGTTTTCGGCGTCGACATCGCCGGCACCGACGGCAAGGCGGGCATGGCCGCGGTGACGCTGCACGAGGGTGCGCACTTCGACGGCAGGGTCGCCGCCAAGGTGCTCTACGACCGCCTGCCGACCTACGCCGTGCCGCTGTTCATCCGGGTGGTGCCGGAGCTGGAGCAGACCTCCACCTTCAAGAACCGGAAGGTGGAACTGCGCAAGCAGGGCTACACCCCCGACGACGAGAGCACCCTCTACGTCCTCGAGGGCCGCACCGAGGGCTACGTTCCCGCATACTCCGAATACGCCGCCGACGTCGCCTCGGGGCGCGCGCCCGGCAACTGAACAGCAGCCGGTCGGAGCCCGGTTCCGGTCGGCTGCCCAGCAGTGCCGCCACAGCCCTCGGTACAGTCGAGGGCATGTGTGCGCCGTTGCCGACATTGTGCGGGAAGCCGGTGGCGACGGATCGGGCGCTTGTGATGGCGATCGTGAACCGGACGCCGGACTCCTTCTATGACCGAGGCGCGACGTTCAGCGACGAGCCCGCCATGCGGGCCGTCGACAAGGCCGTCGCCGAGGGTGCGGATCTGGTCGATATCGGCGGGGTGAAGGCCGGTCCGGGTGCCGAGGTGGACAACGTCGAGGAGGCCCGCCGGGTGGTGCCGTTCGTGGCGGCCATTCGCGAGCGCTACCCGGATCTGCTCATCAGCGTGGACACCTGGCGTGCCGACGTGGCCCGGGCCGCGATCGCCGAAGGTGCGGATCTGATCAACGACACCTGGGCGGGGGCGGACCCGGAACTGGTCGGCGTGGCCGCCGAGTTGGGCGTAGGAATCGTGTGCTCTCACACCGGGGGTGCGATTCCGCGGACCCGTCCGCACCGGGTCCGGTACGCGGATGTGGTGAGCCAGGTCACCGAGACGGTGGTGGCCGCGGCCGAAAATGCTGCGGCGGCAGGGGTGGCCAAGGACTCGATTTTGATCGATCCGACCCATGATTTCGGCAAAAACACCTATCACGGGCTCGAATTGTTGCGTGCGATAGACGTTCTTGTGAAAACCGGATGGCCCGTCTTGATGGCGCTGAGCAATAAGGATTTCATCGGAGAGACTCTTGGTGTCGAGCTGTCCGAACGATTGGAGGGCACATTGGCAGCGACTGCTTGGTCGGCCGCCGCGGGTGCTCGCGTCTTTCGAGTGCACGAGGTGGCTCACACCCGCCGGGTGGTGGACATGATCGCCGCCATCCAGGGTCACCGCCCACCCGCCCGTACCCTGCGAGGTCTCGCATGAAAACAGACTGGGTGAACACCAACACCTTCGACCGCCCCGACTGGACGGTGGCGGAACTCACCGCCGCCAAGGGCGACCGCACCGTCTCGGTGGTGCTGCCCGCCCTCAACGAGGAAGCCACCGTCGCCGCCGTGGTGGCCAGCATCCGGCCCCTGCTCGGCACGTTGGTGGACGAACTCGTCGTCCTGGACTCCGGGTCCACCGACGCCACCGCCGCCCGTGCACAGGCCGCCGGAGCCACCGTGGTGACCCGCGAACAAGCCGTCCCCGAACTCGACCCCGTCCCCGGCAAGGGCGAATGCCTGTGGCGCTCGCTGGCCGTCACCAGCGGCGACATCATCGCCTTCGTGGACTCCGACCTCATCGACCCCGACCCCGCCTTCGTCCCCAGGCTGCTGGGCCCGCTGCTCACCGTCGACGGCATGCACCTGGTCAAGGCCTACTACCGCCGCCCGCTGCGCACCGGAGAGTCGGTGGACCACCACGGCGGCGGCCGCGTCACCGAACTGGTGGCCCGCCCACTGCTGGCCGCACTGCGCCCCGAACTGTCGAATGTGCTGCAGCCCTTGGGCGGTGAGTACGCCGGCACCCGCGAACTGCTCACCTCGGTGCCGTTCGCGCCCGGTTACGGCGTCGAAATCGGCCTGCTGCTGGACACTTACGACCTCCTCGGCCTGTCCAGCATCAGCCAGGTCAATCTCGGTGTCCGCCAGCACCGCAACCGCCCGCTGGCCGACCTGGGCGTCATGAGCCGCCAGATCCTGGGCACCGTCCTGGGCCGCAGCGGAATTCAGGACTCCGGCGCGGCCCTGACCCAGTTCCCCATGGTCGCAGACGAATTCATCGCCCACGCCACCGAAGTCTCGCTGGCCGATCGTCCCCCGATGAACACCCTCCGCCCGGAGGAGGCCGCCGCCTGACCTCGAGGGGCCGGGCGGCGGCGCACTGCCATCGCCCGCGCCACCTCGCCGGATTCTGTTGCGCGCCATCGTGTCTGC
Organism: Nocardia sp. NPDC101769; assembly: GCF_044766925.1. NCBI lineage: Bacteria > Bacillati > Actinomycetota > Actinomycetes > Mycobacteriales > Nocardiaceae > Nocardia > Nocardia sp. NPDC101769. Next base: position 85,818 of record NZ_JBIWMX010000015.1, read on the forward strand.
CATCGATGCCATCGTGTCGGCCACGGATCCGGCTATCGGTCGTGGCGGTAGATCGGTGTCAGGAGGTCGGCCTCGATCGGTTCGCCGGTGGAGCGGTCGTACCGGACACCGACCACCGCTGAGAAAGGGTGGGTGCTCGCGCGCTCGTGCAGGGTCGCGAGTCTGGTTGCCAGCAACCGGATCGCGCCCAGCGAGGCGGGCGGGTGCAGGCCGTCGATGACCAGCACGCTGCCCTTGCCGTCCGGGCGGGGGAGCCGGGCCAGGTAGGCGATGTCGTAGGGTTCGGTGCCGCCCGGGCGGTAGACGCGGCGGGCGGCCCGGTCCTCGATGCCCCGGCGCACCCGCCCGGCACGCGCCACCGTGCGGCGCAGGCGCGGGTCCGCGGCCACCAGATACCGCAGACTGGGCGACAATTCGGGCCCGCCGAGCACGATCAGTCCGTCCCGGTCGAGGTCGAGCGGGCGGCCCGGCAGGAAGCGCTGGACATTGGCGGTGAAGCCGAGTTCCCGCAGTAGCTCGACCAGCCGATGCGGCGCCGCGGCATCGGGCGCGCCCACGAGGGCGATGGCGCGCGTCGTACTGCGGACGTCCGGGGTGAGGATGGTGAGCGGCCCGTGCCCGAAGAACAAACCTTCCGGTACTGGCCCCTGCGTGCTCACCTGGTGGATGCGGGCGCGGGAAAGTCCCGCGGCCGCACCTATTCTCGCGAACGTCCAGCCCTCGGCATGCAGTTCGCGGATGACGGCGCGGCGGATGCGAGTCAGCTCATTGATCTGCTGCTGCGCGGCTGCCACGCCTTCGGTGGCGGCCTTCAGGCGCTCGACCTTGTCCTCGATCGCGAATACCCGGGCCACCTCGTCGGCCGACATGTGCGCAGTCTAGATAGCTGGACAGCATCATGCGTCAAGTACGCTCGACATATTCGATCTCAGGTGGCGTCCGGATCCACCGGCGGACGTTCGTTGCGCTCCAGCGGTTTTTGTTCCTTCGGCATCGAAACCGGGCCGGATCCGCTGTTGGTGTAACCGTTTCCGCTGTTCGGGGTGCTCACCGGCTTGTCGAAACTGGTCAGGTCACTGAAGCTGTTCAGGATCGAGTCGTCCCCGTCGAGCAGGTGTTTGGTAACCATCGACCGCGGATTCATACTGCGCAGTTCGTTCAACTGCTCCAACGGTTTCCGGATCTCGTCGAATTCCGGGCCGAGCTCATTGCGCAATTGCTGAGTCGCGCCGGTGGCGTAATCGCGCGCCTGTTTGAGAGCGTGCGCGGTCCAGCGAACGGCGCCGGGCAGTCGCTCCGGACCCAGAATCACAAGTGCGGCGACGAGCAGAATGAGCATCTCGCCCCAGCCGATATTGCTGAACACGGTATCTATTTTGCCTTCCGCTTCGCTCCAGGCTGTTCGCGGCCCTGTTACCCCGGTCTTCCCTCCTCCGCTCCTCCGCTTCGCTCCCCCGCTCCGTCAGTCCAGACCGGGGCGGGCCGCGAACTGTGGGTGGGTCATTCTTCCAGATTGACCTCGTAATCCGATTCCAGGGTGACCGGTTAATCCGATCCCTGGTGACCGGTTAATCCGATTCCAGGGTGACCGGGACATCGACCTCGCGGCCGTCGCGAATCAGGCGCACCGTCACGGTCTGCCCGATCTCGTGCGACTGCACCGCAACCGTCAGTTCCTCCGGACCCGACACGTCGCGATCGCCGACCTTCACGATCACGTCGCCCTCCACGATGCCCGCCTTGGCCGCCGGGCTACCGGCCTGCACATCGGCCACCGCCGCACCGCTCATCACGTCATTGGCGACGATCTTGGTCTTGGCGCTCACACCCAGCCGCGGGTGGTGTACCGAACCGTCCCGGATCAGCGCCTGCGAGATCCGCTTGACCTGATCCACCGGAATCGCGAAGCCCAGACCCACCGAACCGCCGCTCTCGGACTTGATGGCCGAGTTGATGCCGATCAGTCGGCCCTGCATATCTACCAGCGCGCCACCGGAGTTGCCGTGGTTGATGGCGGCGTCGGTCTGGACGGCGTCCAGGGTGGCGTCGGTGTCGGTGCCCTCGCCGCCCACCTTCACCGGCCGGTGCAGCGCCGACACGATGCCGGAGGTGACCGTCTTCTCCAGGCCCAGCGGCGAACCCAGGGCCAGCACGTCGTCCCCGACCTGCACATCGCCGGAACTGCCGAGCTGGATCACCGCCAGGTTCTTCACATCGACCTTGAGCACCGCCAGGTCCGACTTGGTGTCGCGGCCCACGATCTGGGTCGGCACCCGCGAGCCGTCGGAGAACACCACGTCCAGCTTGGCCTTGCCCGACTTGTCATTGGCGGCCAGCGAGATCACGTGGTTGTTGGTGACGATGTAGCCGGCCCCGTCGATCACCACCCCCGAGCCCGTGGACCCGGTGTCGCCCAGCCACGCCCGGACGGTGACCACCGCGGGCATGACGGCATTGACCACCTTGGTGATCTGATTGTGCGATTCGCTGCCCGCGGGCGCGGACTGCAGCGCCACCTTGCGTGAGGTCAGCGCGGAGGCCGACGAGCCGGTGAACGCCCCGACGAACCCGCCCAGCAATCCGATGACCGCCGCGATGACCGCGAGCAGCGCCAGCGCCTGCCAGGACACCCGGCCACCGAACAGCACCTCCCGGGCACCCAGCTTGGGTCCGGGTGTCAGCGCCTGCGGCCGGGTCTGCGCCACGGCCGGAGTGCCCAGGCGCGCTGCCGAATTCGGGTCGCGCCACGGATCGGCGGGTGCGGCCGGCGCGGCCGCCTCGGTCCTGGCCTCCGGATCCCGCTGCAGTAGGTCGGTCGAACCGTCCGGACGACCGAACGCCTCCGCCAGCACCGCGTCCGGCGGGCGATTCTGAATCTCGGTATCCCCCTGCGGTGCCGCCCCGGCGGTACCCGCCGGCCGCGCGGCGAACGAACCGTGCTGACCGTTCGGGCGGCGGAAGGCACGCGCGGTGTGGGTGTCCACATGCGGCCGCAGGACCGGCCGCGGCCCCAGCACCGGTGCGTCCGACGGCCTCAGGTTCCCCCGATTGGCCGCCGAATCGTAAGCCGCATCCCGCTCGGGCCCCGGGCCCGTGTTCTTCGATTCGGTGGTCACGCTATGGACTCTACTTGCGCCACCACGACGTCCACCGCCTGCTGTCGAACGAATCCTGGCGCAGGCCGAAGGAACTCATACCGCGCGCCAGCGGACCTTGATCGCGGTCGGCGGGGTCGGGTGTCTGGTGATTGCCGCACTCCTGCAGCAACGCCCGCGGAATCCGGCTCAGCGTGTCGTGCAGGCTCAGCGGCGCGGAGATCTGATCCGAGGACTGCCGCAGCGCGATCCGGGCCTGCTGCTGGGCATCCACCTCGGCCGCGCACTCGCGACACACGGAAATATGGTGGGCGGCGCGCAGATACGCGTTCATCCGCAGCTCGCCGTCCACATAGGCGGCGATGGCCTCACTGGCCAGATGCTCGGTGGGGGCGAAACGCGGGGGACGACGGTGCGGTCGGTCCTCGCCACTCATACGCTGCACACCCTTCCGGAGGACTCGAGCTGTTCGGGCGGCACCTGCTCGCGAAGCTGGTGCCCAGGAAGCGCGGGCGCAGTGCCCGCGGCTTACCCGACCTTTTCGGTGGCGGCGAATCGCCGCTCAATCCCATTATGCTCGAGGTGCTCGCGCAGTGCCTGACGTCCTCGGTGGATGCGGCTGCGCACGGTACCCAGCTTGACACCCAGCGTCGCGCCGATCTCCTCGTACGACAGACCTTCGATGTCACAGAGCACGACCGCGGCGCGGAACTCCGGGGCCAGCGAGTCCAGTGCGGACTGCAGATCCGGGTCCAGGTTGGCGTCGTGATAGGCCTGCTCGGGACCCGGGCCCTCGGAGGGCACCCGGTCGTAGTCCTCCGGCAGCGCCTCCATGCGGATGCGGTTGCGGCGGCGGACCATGTCCAGGAACAGGTTGGTGGTGATGCGGTGCAGCCAGCCCTCGAAGGTGCCGGGCTGATAGTTCTGCAGGGACCGGAAGACCCGGATGAAGGTTTCCTGGGTCAGATCCTCGGCGTCCTGCGGATCACCGGTGAGGCGGTAGGCCAGGCGATACACGCGATCGGCGTGCTCGCGGACCAGTTCGTCCCAGGTGGGCATGACAGAGCGATCACCGGTGGCGTCGAAGGCGGCGGTCCCGGACAGGGCGGCCTCGTCATCGGCGGGGGACAGGATAGGGTCGCTGTCCAGCGTGGTGTCGCTGTCCAGCGGCTTGATCTGCGGGTGCAGAGTGTTGGCGTGTTCGCGCGCCGCGTCGACCATGTGGATGGGGTTACCTCCTACTCGGGACCGTGGACCCGATATCGAGGACAACCAATCTGTTGAATCAGCTGTTCCCGATTCCGAGCCCGCGGTCGCTGGCCTGGCGTGAGCATTACTCTGGCCGCTCGTGATGTGGCCGCTGTATGCAGAGGCTGAGGGACACCTGAGAAAAATCGCCACACCGGCCGGTCACCGCCACGCCTTACCGGTGTATCGCCATTAGCCTCTACTTCGTGAGCCAGACTCCCGCGGCACAGAACCTGCAGCGCAACCTCGCCTACGTGGAGGAATCCGTCGCCGAGGACGACATCCTCGTCGGCGCGCGCGAGCGCGCCCTCGAACTCGGCGCTGCCCCGGTCGCGCCGGCGGTCGGCGCGCTGCTCGGCATGTATGCCCAGCTGCTCAGGGCGCGGGCCGTGGTCGAGGTCGGCACCGGGGCCGGGGTGAGCGGGCTGTGGCTGCTGGACGGCATGCGCGAGGACGGCACCCTGACCACCATCGACTCCGAGCCCGAGCATCAGCGCGCGGCCCGCGAGGCGTTCAGGTCGGCCGAGATCGCGCCGGCGCGCACCCGGCTGATCAACGGGCGGGCCCTGGATGTGCTGCCGCGGCTCGCCGATGGGGCCTACGACCTGGTCTTCATCGATGCCGCGCCGCTGGAGCACCCGCAGTATGTGGTGCAGGCGGTGCGGCTGCTGCGGGACGGCGGCGCGATCCTGTTGCACAATGCCCTGCTCGGGGGCCGGGTCCCGGACCCCGCCCAGCGCGACCCGCAGACCATGGCCGTGCGGGCGGCGACCCGCGCGATCGCGGAGGATCCGGATCTGACGAGTGTGCTGATCCCGGTCGGCGACGGGCTGCTCTGCGCTTCGCGCGGGTGAGATTCTGCGCGTTGCGCGGGTGAAAACTCAACGCCCGGTGTGGAATTCGATTCGGCCGTGGCGTTCCGCACGGCGATAGTCCGCGTGGCAACAACTGCGGGCGGAGAGCTTTCCGGGCGCGGAAATTCTCCGGTGACGAAGTACCCGGACGTCTGGATTTCGTAAATCCCCGTGACTCGAGCCGAAAGGCCCTTGCCCTCGGCTTAAACGCGTGTTTAAGGTATTAAACATGCGTTCAACCGACGATCTGACAACCCGGGCACGGATTCGCGATGCCGCGATCACCGTGTTCGGTGAGCAAGGCTTCGGGGTCGGCGTGCGGGCCATCGCGGCTGCGGCGGGAGTCTCTCCCGGGCTGGTCAATCACCATTTCGGGTCCAAGGAAGGGCTGCGGGAGGCGTGCGACGAGTGGGTCCGGGAGACGATCCGGGCCGCCAAGATGGAGTACATCGAGAACCCCTCGCCCGGCGGGCTCATGCGCCAGCTGGCCGAGATCGAGGAGTTCGCCCCGGGCATGGCCTACCTGATGCGCAGCTTCCAGGCGGGCGGGTCACTGATGAAGACCTTCTTCGAGCACATGGTCGAGGACACCGAACAGTATCTGCGCGCCGGTGTGGCGGGCGGGTCCATCAAGCCGATGCGCGACGTGCGGGCCACGGCGCGCTACGTGGCCACCAACAACGGCGGCGGCATGATGATGTTCCTGCAGCTCTACGCGGCCGAACAGCCGGGGCCCATGGACTTCCGCAAGGCGCTGCGCGAATACGCCGACCGCATGATGCTGCCCGCGCTGGAGATCTACACCCACGGCATGCTCACCGATTCCACGGCGCTGGACGCACTGACGACCACTGAGCAATAACCCATCAACGTCGTTTTCCTACAAGGAGATTCGATGAACATTCCTGCCAATCCCGTGATCGAAGTCCGAGATCTGCACAAGAACTTCGGGCAGGTGCGAGCCCTGGACGGCCTCGACCTCGAGGTCGCCGAGGGCGAGGTGCACGGTTTCCTCGGGCCGAACGGGTCCGGGAAGTCCACCACCATCCGCATCCTGCTGGGCATCCTGTCGCGAACCTCCGGTGAGGTCGCGGTGCTGGGGCGGGACCCCTGGGCCGACGCGGTCGCGCTGCACCGTGACATCGCCTATGTGCCCGGCGATGTCACGCTGTGGCCGTCGCTGTCGGGCGGCGAGACCATCGACCTGCTGGCCCGTATGCGCGGCGGCATCGACCAGGCCCGGCGTGCGGAGCTGATCGAGCGGTTCGAGCTGGATCCGACCAAGAAGGCGCGCACCTACTCCAAGGGCAATCGGCAGAAAGTCGCTCTGGTGTCGGCGTTTTCGTCGAATGCGCGGCTGCTGCTGTTGGACGAGCCGACCTCGGGCTTGGACCCGCTCATGGAGCAGGTGTTCAACGAGTGCGTGGCCGAGGCTGTAGCGGGCGGCACCACGGTACTGCTGTCCAGCCACATTCTGTCCGAGGTGGAGAGACTGTGTGAACGGGTCACCATCATCCGGGCGGGCAAGACCGTCGAAACCGGCACGCTGGCACAGATGCGGCATCTGTCGCGCACCTCCATCACCGCCGAAATGATCGGCAGCCCCGGGGATCTCGGTCGCATTCCCGGCGTCGAGGACATCAGCATCGAGGACCACACCCTGCGCTGCCAGGTGGACAGCGAGCACCTCGGCGAGCTCATCCGGGTGCTCGGCGACGCAGGGGTGCGCAGTCTGGTCAGCCAGCCGCCGACGCTGGAAGAACTGTTCCTGCGCCACTATTCGCTCGACGACCGGGCTGCGGCCGACGAGCGCGAACCGGAGAAGGTGTCGAAATGACCTCCGTCACCGCCGCCGCGCCGCGCGCCTTCGAGACACCGGCATTCGCGGCGGATTTCACCGGGACCGGGAAGCTGCTGCGGCTGTATCTGCGGCGCGACCGGATCGTGTTGCCGCTGTGGATTCTGTTGCTGTCGCTGCCGCTGGGCAGCGTGTACATCAAGAGTATCCAGAAGCTCTACCACCAGCCTTCCGACTTCCACGACTTCGCCAACGGCGTCCTGTCCAACCCGGCCGAGCTGGCCATGTACGGGCCGATATACAACGACAGCAGCCTGGGTGCGGCGGGCATCTGGAAGGCGGGGATGTTCTACACGCTCATCGCCGTGGCCACCATCCTCACCGTCATCCGGCACACCCGCGCCGACGAGGAGACCGGGCGCACCGAGCTGCTGGCTTCCACCCGGGTCGGGCGATTCGCCGGACTGACCGCCGCGCTGATCGTGGCCTACGGCGGAGCCCTGCTCACCGGATTGATCGGATACGCCAGCATCGCGAGCACGTCCGTGCCGAAGTCGGGATCGTTGGCCTTCGGGCTGGCGCTGGCGGGGTCGGGCATCGTGTTCGCCTCGGTGGCGGCGGTCGCCGCGCAGCTGTCCGCCGGCGCGCGGACCGCGCGGGGCATCGCCTTCTCGGTGCTGGGCGCGACGTTCACGCTGCGGGCCATCGGTGACGTGCGCTCTGCGGCCGGGCCGACCAGCCCGCTCACCTGGATGGCGCCGCAGGGCTGGTCGCTGCAGGTGCGGCCGTTCGCGGGCGACCACTTCGCGGTGCTGGGGCTGCACGTGCTCACTGCGGTCGTGCTGACCGTCATCGCGTATTACCTACTGGCACACCGCGATACCGGTGCGGGTCTGATTGCCGAACGGCCCGGCGCGCTGGTGGCCGGGCCCGCGCTGGCCGGTCCGCTGGGACTGGCCTGGCGGCTACAGCGCGGGACGCTGTTGTCCTGGACGGTCGGACTCGGGTTGTACGGGTTGATGATCGGCAGCGTTACCCACGGCGTCGGCGATCAACTGGGCAGCAGTCAGACCATCCGAGATCTGATCACCCGGATGGGCGGTTCGGCATCGCTGGAGAAGTCTCTGATCAGCTATGCCTTCACCATGGTCGCGGTGGGTGCGGCCGCCTACGCGGTGTCGGCGGCCCTGCGGCTGCACGCCGAGGAGAGCACCGCGCACGCGGAAGCGGTACTCACCGGCGAGGTCTCCCGAACCCGTTGGGTGGCTTCGCATCTGACCTTCGCGCTGCTCGGCCCGGTGCTGGCGCTGACGGTGTCGGGTCTGCTCGCGGGCCTGATCTACGGTCGCGCCGCAGGTGATGTCGGCGGCAAGGTGGGGTGGACGATGGGGGCCGCGCTGGTGCAGGTGCCCGCGGTATGGACCTTCGTGGGGCTCACCGTCGTGCTGTTCGGCCTGCTGCCGCGCTTCACCACGGTCGCTTGGGGCTTCCTGACCGCCGCGATCGCCGTCTTCCTGCTCGGCTCACTGGCCGGTGCGCCGCAATGGTTCCGCGATCTCAACCCCTTCGAGCACGCGCCGAAGGTGCCCGGCGAACCGTTCACCGCCACCCCGCTGGTCATCCTGCTCCTGGTGGACGTGGCATTGCTCACGGTGGGGCTGATCGCGTTCCGCCGCCGAGATCTCCACTCCGCCTGAGGGAGAAGCCTCCGCGAACGGCCGTCCCGGGTATCCGGGGCGGCCGTTCGCACATCGCGATCTTGGCGGTCCGACAGCGAATCCCCAGTTGCCGGTGCGGGTACGGCGATCGGGCGGGGTGGGCGGCGAAGGGGCAGCGCTGAGGTCTGGATTCGGGCGGTGACCCGGTGGTACAGCAGAAGGGGATCGATTTTTGCTAGGAGGTGGGGGATATGTTCGAGGGACTGGCCCTCGGGGTACACCTACCGGCCGGATGGCTCTGGCCCGCACTGGTTTTCTTCGGCGGCATCATCTGCGTGGGGCTGCTGGTACTGCTACTGGTCAGCGGAGCCCGCTTCGACGACCACGCGTCGCGGTACGTGCCGACCACGACCAACACGTGTGAACCGTTCTGCGGTGCGCGGACTCCGGTGCCCGGGTATCCGAACTGAACGGTCGTATCCAGGTTTCCGGACCGTCGGCGCGGATACTCCACGGGAATGGTTCGACGAGTGGGGGTACCCATGGGGCAGCGGATCCCGGCCGTGGTCGGGTTGTACTTCCGCGAGGCCGGGCAGTGGCGGCGCATCGCCGAATTCCGGCTCGCCGCGGACGGTCGCGCCACCTTCCGGACGGTGGACCCGGTCGAAGGCCTGGTCGCCCGCGTCTGGTACCACCAGGGCGTCGACATTCTCGGCGAGAACCGCACCGTGCTGCCCGAGGACGGTGCGGCCTTCCTACGAGCGCTGCTGCAGCCGTTCGGCTTTCGCGACTACTGGTTCCGCGACGACAGTTCGCCGCGCGGCGGGCGCACCCGCACCGGGCATGCGGTCTCGCGTAGCGCCGCCCCGGTGCGTCCGGATGCCTGCGACAAGGACTGCGCGGCCGCGGAGCCGGATTGCCGGTGCGCCGAGGTGCGGGCTCCGGCCGATGACACTCCGCAGCCGCACGAGGAGCGGGCGCACCGTCCCGCGTCCCGGCCCGCCGCCTGGCGGCTGCTGGACTCGGATGTCCTCCGATTCTGAAGCGCCGCACCGGATCCGCTACAGGCTGTTGGCCAGCAGCGCGTACTGCGCCGCCGCCTTCTTCTGGGCGTCGGAATCATTGGTCCCGTTCACCACGCCCACGTATTGCTTGTAGCTGACGTAGCAGCGGCTCGGCGTCTTGTCCGAGGTACGGTGCACGCACTTGACGTCGGGCACCTTGTCCGGCCCGCTGGTCGCGGTCTCCTGCAGGTTGCTGATCATGCCGGTCACGAAATCCGTGCTGGCCTTGCCATCTCGCAGCCTGATGACGAAATTTCCGTCGGCACTGGACATTTCGTCCGCACCACCATCGGACACCAGCTTGGTCCAGTAGGACATGTCGTCGGAGGGCAGGATGAGCCAATTGGCCGGGAACACCGCGAAATTGTCGGGATCGACGGTCTTGTGGTCGCGGTCGGTCACCAGCGTGCGGGCCAGCAGGCGATCGGGATCGACCGGCAGCCGCGAGATCTGGTCGTTCGGGGTCTCCTGGAAGGCGTCCAGCGTCGGGACCTGGGCGTCGAGGGTCTTCTTGGCCCAGGACAGCAGGTCCTGCTGATCGGCACTGGGGCGCAGGATGAACAGTGAGACCACGAAGTCCTTGCGCGCCATGGTCAATCCGATGTTCGGCACGCCGGGCCGCCAGTGCGCGTAGGCGTCCGGATAGTCGGGCAGGGTGAGCTTCTGGTTCACGTTCAGCGCCACATTGAAGTCGGCGTCCTCGAGTTCGCGGGCGGCCAGCTTGGCATTGTCGGCGGACGGGAAGCGCAGCACGCGGGTGGTGATGGTGGTGCCGTTCGGATCCGGATTGTCGTTGACGTCCTCGCGGTCCGAGCCGCTGGCCGCGAAACCGGCCACGAAGCCGCGGTTGGTCAGCACGCCCTTGACCGCGGAGGACAGGTGGCTGACGTTCACCACATCGTCGACCGTGGACAGCACCACGCCGCCGCGGCCGATATTGAGATGGGAGTCGATCTTCACCGCCGGGGCGACGGCCGCGGTCATGCGGATGCCCTCGAGGGTGTTGCCCTTGCCGCTGTTGTTGCGGTCGTAGGTGTAGCGGTTCACCGGATAGGACCCGGTGTCCAGAGTGCGGACATCCAGCTCACCGGGAACCGCGGTGCCGGACTTACCGCATCCGGACAGTAGGGCGGTCAAGGCGAGGCAGGTGATGGTGGTGACGACACGTGCCGGACGGCGCATGGTGATCCCTCCCGCGCGGCCCGTCGACGGCGGCGCTCCATATGCACAGATTTTCGGACCAGCATCGGCCGGATGTCCACTCTTATCCGTGTCGCCCGCAGGCCCGGACGAATTGAAACGCCTGGTAGTCAGACCCAGATGCCCTTGCCGACGGTCACCACGCCGCCATTGCTCACCGCGAAACGCTCCCGATCCCGGTCCAGATCCACACCGATGATCTCGCCCTCCGATACCACGACGTTCTTGTCCAGAATGGCGTGCCGCACCACCGCACCCCGGCCGATCCGCGTGCCCGGCATGAGGACACTGCCCTCCACCGTCGCGCCGTCCTCCACCAGCACATTCGAGAACAGCACCGAATTGCGCACCGTCGCCGCCGACAGAATGCTGCCCGCGCCCACGATCGACTCCTGGGCCAGGCCGCCGCGGCCGAACTTGGCGGGCGGCAGATTCTCGGCCGCACCGCGAATCGGCCAGTGCTTGTTGTAGAGGTCGAAGACCGGATCCACCGACACCAGATCCATGTGCGCCTCGTAGAAGGCGTCGATGGTGCCGACATCGCGCCAGTAACCGCGGCTGCGCTCGGTCGCTCCGGGCACCACATTGGTGGAGAAGTCGTAGACCGCGGCCGCGCCCGAACGCACCAGGCTGGGAATGATGTCGCCGCCCATGTCGTGGTCGGAGTCGTTGTCGTCGGCATCGGCGCGAATGGCGTCCACCAGCACCTTGGTGCTGAACACGTAGTTGCCCATGGAGGCGAAGGTGACATTCGGATCGTCGGGGGTGCCCGGCGGATGCACCGGCTTCTCCAGAAAGCCGATGATGCGGCCGGATTCGTCGGAATCGATGCAGCCGAAGGCGCTCGCCGTACTGCGCGGCACCCGGATACCCGCCACCGTCACGCCCGCACCGGAGTCGATGTGCGCCTGCACCATCTGCTCCGGATCCATCCGGTACACGTGGTCCGCGCCGAAGACCACGATGTACTCCGGGTCCTCGTCGTAGATCAGGTTCAGCGACTGCATGATCGCGTCCGCGCTGCCGGTGTACCAGCGCGGGCCCAGCCGTTGCTGCGCGGGCACCGGGGTGATGTACTCCCCGCCGAAGCCCGACAGCCGCCAGGTCTGGGAGATGTGCCGGTCCAGTGAATGCGACTTGTATTGCGTCAGTACGCAAATGCGCAGATAACCCGCATTCACCAGATTCGACAGCACGAAGTCGATGAGCCGGTACGCGCCGCCGAAGGGAACCGCGGGCTTGGCGCGGTCCTTGGTGAGCGGAAAGAGTCGCTTGCCCTCGCCACCGGCGAGCACGATCCCGAGTACGTGCGGCTGGCTCCTCACACCCCTGAAACTACCGGTTGTGCCCGAACACGGAATGTCCAGCTGGTGCCGTGTTCATCGCGATCTCGAGGGCCCTGTCGATTGGTTGGCTCCGCTGCAAGCGTTTACGTTGGATCGGTGTAGGCATCGCGTCAACCCTGAGATGCATGCACCCGGTCGTTCGCCCCCCGGCTCGGTTCTGGAGCGACGGAGCGAGGGAGCGCAGCGACTGAGCGGAGGAGTGAAGAACCGAGCTCGCAGGGCCGCGAACAGCCGGAGCGGAGCGGAGGCAAATTGGACAGAGCGACTCGCGGATTGCGAGTGGCCATGATGACCCGCGAATACCCGCCCGAGGTGTACGGCGGGGCGGGGGTGCACGTCACCGAACTTGTGTCGCGGTTGCGGCGGCTGTGTGATGTCACCGTGCACTGCATGGGGGTCGAGCGTGCGGATGCCGTGGTGCACCAACCGGATCCGATGCTCTATGCCGCGAATTCCGCGCTGCAGATGATGTCCGCGCAGCTGCGCATGGCCGACGCCGCGAGCTTCGCCGACGTGGTGCACTCGCACACCTGGTACACCGGCCTCGCGGGGCATCTGGCCGGGCAGTTGTACGGGATTCCGCACGTGTTGACCGCGCATTCGCTCGAGCCGCGGCGGCCGTGGAAGGCCGAACAACTCGGCGGGGGCTACCGGCTGTCCTCGTGGTCGGAACACAATGCCATGACCCACGCCGACGCCGTCATCGCGGTGAGTGCGGGCATGCGCGCCGATGTGCTCGCCGCCTACCCCGACATCGATCCCGCCAAAGTCCATGTGGTGCACAACGGCATCGACGCCGAGGTCTGGCATCCGGGTGGTCCGGCGTCCGGCTCGCGGGACGTGCTCACCGAACTCGGCGTGTCCCGGGGTCGGCCCATCGCGGCGTTCGTCGGGCGCATCACCCGGCAGAAGGGCGTGTCGCATCTGCTGGCCGCGGCCCGGCATCTGGATCCGGACATTCAGCTGGTGCTGCTGGCCGGGGCGGCCGACACGCCCGCCATGGAGGCCGAGGTGGCGGCGTCGATGCGGGCGCTGCGGGCCGATCGCGACGGCGTGTTCTGGATCAAGGAGATGCTGCCCACCGAGCTGGTGCGGCAGGTGCTCGCGGCCGCAACGGTTTTCGTGTGCCCGTCGGTGTACGAGCCGCTGGGCATCGTGAACCTGGAGGCCATGGCCTGCGGGACCGCGGTGGTGGCCTCGGATGTGGGCGGGATTCCGGAGGTGGTGGTGCCGGGGGAGACCGGGCGACTGGTCCACTACGACGAGACCGCGCCCCGGGACTACGAGCGCGGTCTGGCCCGCGCCGTGAACACCGTTGCGGCGGACCCGGTCACGGCCGCCGCGATGGGGGCGGCCGGCCGCGACCGGGCGATCGGCGCCTTCGACTGGAACCGGATCGCCGCGCGCACCGCGCACATCTACGACCTGGTCCGCAAGGGGTAGCGGGGGCGCCGGTTCAGGCGGTCAGGGGATACCGCATGAACACATCGGCCCGGTCATAGGGACTGGGCGGCAGTTCCGAAGGCGGCACGTGCACGAAACCCATCGCCTCGTACAGGTGCACGGCACTGGCCAGCCGGGCATTGCTCGCCAGGAAGAACTCCGTCGCACCCAGGTCGCGCACCCGCTCGATGGCGGTGGCCAGCACCACCCGGCCGATGCCGCGGCCCCGGAAACGCGGCGACACGGCCATTTTCGACAGCTCGAACACGCCCGGCTCCTCCTGGACCAGCGCGACACAGCCGACGGCCTCGCCGTCCAGCCGGGCGATCAGCACCTCGCCGCCGTGATCGACGATGGCCTGCGGATTGTCGAGGGTGGCCAGGTCGGCGGGCTCGACCGAGAAGATGGTCTCGATCCACTCCAGGTTCAGGTCCTTGAAGGCGCGAGCGTCGTCGGGGGAGGACATCGGCGCGACCACGATCGAATCGAGTTCCGGGGCGCGGGCTTCCGTCTGCTGAGTCACCAGGAAACTATGTCGGACGTCGAACCATAACGTCCAATACTTGATAGCTGCGATCGATACGATGAGCTTATGAACCCCGGTGTGGAGCTGCGGCACCTGCGCTACTTCCTGGCGGTCGCCGAGGAACTGCACTTCGGACGGGCCGCTGCCCGCCTGCACATCGCCCAGCCCGCCCTCACCCAGCAGATCCAGCGCCTGGAAACCCTGCTCGGGACCAGGCTCTTCGACCGCACCTCGCGCACCGTCGCCCTCACCGCTGCCGGAATCGTGCTGCGCGAGCGCGCCCGCGGCCTGCTCGGTCACGCCGAACGCGACCTGGCCGAGGTCACCCGTATCGGCCAGGGCAGTCAGGGCACGCTCTACCTGGGCTTCGTCCCCTCGGTGCTGCCGCTCGAACCGCTGCGCGGGGTCCGCGAATTCCGCGAACGCTTCCCACTCGTGCGGGTCGACCTGGTCGAAGGGTTCACCAGCCACCTGATGGAGCGCCTCGCCAACGGCACCCTCGACATGGCCATCGTCCGCGACCCCGATGAGCAGCCCGGCACCGTGACCGTCCCCCTCATGACCGAGCCGTTCGTGGCGATCCTGCCCGCCGACCACCCCGACGCCGGACGCACCACCCTCACCGGCGCCGAACTCGCCGAGCACCCACTGGTCTTCTTCCCGCGCGCCGCGGGCGGACTCGCCTACGAGAAGAACCTCGCGCCGCTCCTGAAATCCGGCCGCGGCGCCCGCATCGTCCAGGAGGCCACCAACTGGACCATCATCCTCTACCTGGTCGCCGCGGGCCTGGGGGTCACCATCGCCCCACGCAGCGCCACCTTCACCGCCCCCGACTCGGTTCGCATCATCCCCCTCGCCGAAACCGACGCGGCCACAACGATTTACATCGCCACCCGGGCGGACGACAGCCGCCCCCTGGTCCGCAACATGCTCGACCTGCTCCCGAACCGCCCGAAACCTCAGGAACCGCCCGGGCTCAGCGCGGGCGATACACCGAGATCGTGACCGACGCGGTTACCAGCATCGGATCAGGCAGGGCCGCAATCTGTTCCGCCCGCCGCTCGGCCGCATGAAATGCCGACGGCCCCATGGCCGCCACATTCGCCACATCCTCGTGCGAGAGCTCCATCGTGTACTCGACCGCATCGTGTCCCACCAGCTCGAACCGCTCCCCGAGCGATTCGGCGAGCCGATCCGCCTTGGCCGCATCCACACTCACCATCCCGAGCGGCTCGATCAGCTCACCCAGATGCCGCGAGGTCGGCGTCACCACCACGAACCGGCCGTCTTCCGCGAGCACCCGCGCCACCTCGTCCGCATTGCGCGGCGCGAACACCGACACCACCGCCCCCATCACGCCATCCCGCACCGGCAGCCCCCGCCACGCATCCGCCAGCACCGACCCGCCCCGGGCATGCGCCCGAGCGGCCCGTCGCGCCGCCGCCTTCGATACGTCGAGGGCGACTCCCCGAGCTCCCGGCACCGCATCCAACACGGCCGTCAAGTAATACCCGGTCCCCGCCCCGATCTCGAGCAGTGCCGCGCCGCTCGTAGTGCCTTCCCGCACTGCCGAATTCGGACCGGCCAACGGATTCTCCGCCGCCGTCGCGGGCCGGTCGACGGCGGATTCCCGAGGCGCGGCGTGTGCCTTCGTCCGACTCGTGCTCTCCGCGGGCTGACCTCCGGCAGCGAGCCCGTGACCGGTATCGCCTCGGTGCCACTGCCCGCCTGGCGCTGGGGACAAGGCGGCGACCTCGTGATCGGCATCATCCGTGGGCCACTGCGCACCGGGCGCTGGGGACGAGGCGGCGCCACCGGTCGATTTGGGTGCGGGGGCCACGCCTGCGGACAGGAGGGTGGTGGCGAGTCGTGCCGCAGAGGCCGAAGTAACGGACATTCCGGGTGCGATGGTTCCGGAGCGGAGGCGTGGATGCCGGGGCGGGGTGGCTGGGCCGGGTTGGCCTGGATTGTGGGAGCTCGCAGGGTGTGCGGGGTCGCCGTGTCGGTGGGGTGCCGGTGGGTGTGCGCGCGAGGTGGCAGCCGCGGGGGAGTCCGCTCCGAATACTGCTGTGTCGAAATCAGTTACGGGGCGGGGGGTGGTGATGGCGGGTTCGGCGTCGCGGTGGGGGATGGCTGCTGCGACGGTCTCGGCCAGGGCGGCGGCGATCGGGGCGAAATGGCCTGCGGCTTGAAAGGCGGTGCGGGCGTCGAGCATGGCCGGGGTGTCGCCGGTCATTTTGGTGGACGCGCCGGTGAGGAGGCTGACGTAGCCCTGCTTGGCCAGGTCGAAGCTGTGGCCGTGCGGGCAGCGCAGGGCCCGGGCGGCGGGGTCGCCGACCACGGGAGCCGCGAGGGGCCGGCCGCACTGCGGGCAGGCCAGCAGGTCGGCGCAGGCCAGGAGCCGTTCCGCGGGGGATGGCTCGGCAGTGCCGACTATGGGGGGATATGAGCTGTTGTTCACCGTGGTACCGGTAAGCCTGGGAGCCCCCGGGATTCTCGAGGGGGTTCGGGGGCGAAGCCCCTGAGAGTCCCGGGAGTTGGGCTCACCGGCACCGGCGAGTCGATCGATCAGCTGGTGACTTTGACGAGTTCGTCACCGAGCGCCGCGGCTTCATCCGGCGTGAGCTCGACGACCAGACGCCCGCCACCCTCGAGTGGAACCCGCATGACGATTCCACGCCCTTCCTTGGTTGCCTCGAGGGGACCGTCCCCGGTGCGGGGCTTCATGGCCGCCATCCTCTGCTCCCTCCAGATCTGCGCGGTCTGCTGCGCACTTTCATGGAACTCCAGTTGTCACCAACCAGGCAGCCCGCCGGCATGTGGCGGGCTACACCATGCCCATTCTTCCCTATCGCGGATCGAGGCGGGTACCTGAGTTCCAAAAACCGACCGTCGTGGCGTTCAGCGAGTACTCACATTCACCCAGCAATCGGCGATGTGATCGTCTACCATCCCCGTCGCCTGCATGAGTGCGTACGCGGTCGTGGGTCCCACGAATTTGAACCCGCGCCGCTTGAGTTCTTTTGCGAGAGCGGTGCTTTCGGTTGTGACAGCGGGCACATCGGACATGCTCCGCGGACGCTTGCGCGGAGCCGGGGCATAGGACCAGAGCAGGGCGTCCAGGCTCTCGCCGAGATCGCGGGCAACCCGCGCATTGTGGACGCTCGCCACTATTTTGGCCCGATTGCGAACAATGCTCGGATCCGCCATGAGACGTTCCACATCGGCATCCCCGAACCCCGCCACCCGTTCGATCGCGAAGCCCTCGAATGCGGTACGGAAGGCCGGTCGCTTCCGCAAAATCGTGATCCACGCCAACCCCGACTGAAACGCCTCGAGGCACATTCGTTCGAATAGCGCGTCATCGCCGTGCAGCGGGCGCCCCCACTCCTGATCGTGGTAATCCCGATAAAGCTGGGACCCCTCCGCCCATCCGCACCGAATCAGTCCGTCGGCGCTCGTGTCCGTGGTCACCGCGCGCCCGGCTCTTCGCCATGCTCCGCCGGGGCGGCCGGTTCGGCCGGGAGCACCCGGGGGGCCGACGCCTCGCCGTTCGAGCCCGCGATCCGCCGGGGCGCGGATGGCTCGCCCGACCCGGGCTGCGAATCCGTGCCGGGCTCGGCCGTCGGCTCTGCCGTGGCCTCCGCCCCGGTCACGCGGGCGAGTTCGCCCTCGAGTTCGTCGATGCGAGCGGCGAGCCGGGTCAGGGCCCAGTCCACCTCGCCCGCCTTGTACCCCCGGAACACCTGCTGGAAGCGCAGTGCCCGCACATCGCAGCCGCTGATCCCCGCCGCGGGCAGCACGGTGACGGTCGTCCCCTCCGGCAGCGGCCCGAGCTCCTCCGACCGCCCGAAGATCGCACTGGCCACCAGGAACAGCAGCGCGGCGACCAATCCGACGATCAGCACGTACAGCAGCATCGTGAGCATGCCCCGAGCTTAGGGCCAGCCCGCACCGCAGTCCGCCCATACCCCTGGCGGAAACGCGCCGTCGAATTCCGCACTCCCCCAAAGGGAGAACAAAGCCGGGGAGCTCTCAGCGCGGGAATTCGAGCGAATTCCGCGCTGAGAGCTCCCCGATCGTGATTGCTACAGGTGGCGGGTGGTGTCGATGGAGAGGGACATGCCGGCCAGGCCTCGCCGGCGGACGGACAGTTTGTCGGCGATGTCGAGCAG
Organism: Nocardia sp. NPDC101769; assembly: GCF_044766925.1. NCBI lineage: Bacteria > Bacillati > Actinomycetota > Actinomycetes > Mycobacteriales > Nocardiaceae > Nocardia > Nocardia sp. NPDC101769. The sequence goes on from NZ_JBIWMX010000015.1 coordinate 104,225, forward strand.
GGCCCTACCCGACGGGCTTTCGGGGGCACGCAGCACGATGGGGGTGCCCTCGTCGCCGGCCTCGCGCAGCTGCTGCTCGATCGGGATCTGGCCCAGCAGCGCGACATTCGCGCCGATGGCGCGGGTCAGGTTGTCGGCCACGGTCTGGCCGCCGCCGGCGCCGTAGAGCTCCATGCGGGTGCCGTCGGGCAGGTCGAGCCAGGACATGTTCTCGATGACACCGGCGATGCGCTGGCGGGTCTGCAGGGCGATGGAGCCCGCGCGCTCGGCGACCTCGGCGGCGGCCAGCTGCGGGGTCGTCACGACCAGGATCTCCGCGTTCGGGATGAGCTGGGCCAGCGAGATGGCCACGTCGCCGGTCCCGGGCGGCAGGTCCAGCAGCAGGATGTCGAGGTCGCCCCAGAAGACATCGGCCAGGAACTGCTGCAGCGCGCGGTGCAGCATCGGGCCGCGCCACACCACCGGGGTGTTGCCCTGGGTGAACATGGAGATCGAGATGACCTTCACGTCGTGCGCGATGGGCGGCAGGATCATGCGCTCGACCTGGGTGGGCCGCTGCTGGGTGCCCAGCATGCGGGGCACGCTGTGGCCGTAGATGTCGGCGTCGAGCACGCCCACCGAGAGGCCCTTGGCGGCCATGGCGGCGGCGAGATTGACGGTGACCGAGGACTTTCCGACACCGCCCTTGCCGGATGCGACCGCGTAGACGCGGGTGAGCGAGCCGGGCTGGGCGAAGGGGATGACCGGTTCCGCGGCGTCACCGCGCAACTTGCGGCGCAGTTCGGTGCGCTGCTCGTCGTTCATGACGTCCAGCTCGACCGTGATGGCGCCGACTCCGGCCACGTCGGCGACGGCCTTCGTGACCCGTTCCTGGATGGCGGATTTCATCGGGCAGGCCGACGTTGTCAGGTAGATCACAACGTGGACACCGCTATCCGCGCCGACCGCGACGCTCTTCACCATGCCCAGCTCGGTGATCGGCTTCCGGATCTCCGGGTCGATCACCTTCGCGAGCGCGACCCGCACATCCGATTCCGTAAGCACTGGCATGAGCCCAAGTCTAGGAGCGCCTCGAGCCGTGCCGCTTTCGCCCTCCGCTTATACCGGGGGCGGGTGTGTACGGCGTGGTCGGATGTGGGGCGGAGCGGTCAGATGCGGGGGAGCGCGGCGGCCGCCGGGGAGATCCCCGAGCCGTACGCGGTCTCCCACGCCATGACGTTCGCGACGTACGCCATGGAGTTGTTGTAGCGCAGGATGGCCCGGGTCTGCTGGCCCGGATCACGCATGTCGAGGCCGCCCGAGCAGAGGTACTTGCCGGCGGTGAGCGCGGCGTCGTAGATGTTCTGCGGATCGGCGACGCCGTCGCCATCGCCGTCGGCCGCGTACTTGCGCCAGGTCTCGGGCAGGAACTGCATGGGGCCGACGGCGCGGCGGTAGCTGCCGGACAAGCCGTCCAGGTCGCCACCGCCGGAGGTCGCGACCACGTTGTTCCCGGCCAGCCTGCCGTCCAGGATCGGGCCGTAGACGGGTTCGAGCGGATAGCCGTTGTCATCGATCTTGCCGTAGCCGTGGCCGGATTCGACCCGGCCGATACCGGCCAGCAGGTTCCACGGCATATTGCAGGTCGGATTCTCCACGGCCAGAATGCGTTCCGCGTTCTCGTAGGCGTCTTGCGCGACGCCCGGTATGCCGAGCGGCCCGGCGGGGCGCGCCGACGGCATTCGGCCGTCCGGCTGCGCGACGGACTTCACTTCCGGAGGACCAACGGGCGCAACCTGTTTGGCCTCGTGCAGCAGCGGTTCCGGTGCGGCGGCGGGTAATACGGCAGCCTCGGGCTTGGGTAGTTGTTCCTCGCTGTCGTTCGACAGCTGGTGCTGGACGGTAGCTGCGAGCTTGTCGGCGATGTTCCCGTCGCCGGCTCCGGTAACTGTGGCCAGTCCGGCGGGCACGAGCCCGGTCAATGCGATGACCGATCCACGGCGAACTTTCAGGACCGGGGGTTTGCGGTGACGACCCACTGTGTGGTGACCCTCCATTGCCATCGGTTGATACCGGGGTGATGCAACAGAGGCCACGTTACCTTATCCGAGACCTTCCTGTTACCCCTTCGTGACCAACTCTCAGGATTTGAAGGAAACGCAAGTCAGACGCGAGTTCCGGAGCGTCACTCCGAAACTCGCGAATCACACGGTCGTTACGGGGCAGGCGCCGGGGCCGGGGCCGGAAGCGGAATCGTGATGCCGAACGGCAGCGTGATGCCCGGGGCCGGGGTGGTGGTCGTGGTGGTGTCGGGAGCGGAATCGGACGGGACGTCGGCCTCGGGTGCGGGCGTCTTGCTGGGCGTGACCGTTTGCTGGTCCTGCGGTTGCTGGACGGCCTGCTGCGGCTGATCCTGGGGCTTCTGGTCCTGCTGACCCGTCTGGGTGTTGCAGGAGGTGACGGCGGGCTGATCCTTGGCCACCGGCTTGCCGTCGGGTCCGAACTGCTGCTCGTTCGGCTTGCCGTTCTCGGGCTTGGCGGCGTCCTCGGGCTTGGTCTTGTCGTCGGTGGCCGGGTCGCCGGGGACCTTGTCGGCCTTCTGATCCGGCTGCTGCTGCGCCGGAACCGCCACCTGCTCACAGGGATTCGCGGGCACCACGGGAGCCGGGCAGAAGATGCCACACGGGATCGGCGGCAGGCCCGGGATGGTGATCATCACCTGGGTCGGCGTCGGCGTGGTGGTCTGCTGCGTGGTGTCGGGCGCCGCGGTGGCCGGAATCGTGGTGGAGGCCACCGTGATATCCGGGCCGCTGACCGGAACGTAGTTGTTGGGCACCAGATCCGGCGAGATGCTCACCTGCTGCGGTGCGCCGCCGGTCTTGTACGCATTGGCCCAGCTGAGCACATTGGCCGCGTACGACACCGAATTGTTGTAGCGCAGCACGGCCCGGAGCTGCTGCTGCGGATCGGCCAGGTCCATGCCGCCCGAGCACAGGTACTTGCCCGCCGCCAGCGCGGCGTCGAAGACATTGTTGGGATCCGGTGTGCCGTTGCCCTTTCCATTGGCGGCGTACACCGACCAGGTGCTGGGCAGGAACTGCATGGGGCCGATAGCCCGGACGAAACTGCCGTCGCTGGCCTTGATGATCTCGTTGCCGGGCAGCGTCCCGTCCAGGGCCGGGCCGTAGATGGGGGAGACCGTGGTGCCCGCGGCGTCGGTGCGGCCGTTGTTGGCGTGGTTGGACTCGATGCGGCCGATGCCGGCCAGCAGGTACCAGGGCAGATGGCAGTTCGGGTCCGAAGACTGCAGCGCCAGTTCGGCATTGCGGTAGGCGGCCAGTACGATCTCCGGAATGCCCAGCACGCCACTGCCGCCGGGCAATGCGATGTCCTGCAGCGGCACGGTGCCGCCGAAGAGCGGCGAGCCGTCGGCGGGCGGGGTCATTGCGCTGAGTTTGCGGGCGGCCTCCGGGGCCGCCGGAACGAGGCCGACGGTCTGATCCGAGGGGGTGTCGGCGGGACTGTTCACACTCACGTTGTGCGCCGAGGCGGCTGCCAGCAACGCGTCCGGCGCGGCCTGCGGGGCCACGGTGTGGACGGTCGTATTGGTGGCAGAACCGGCGGTGACCAGGCCCGCAATCAACAGTGCCGACGCTGTCACCGGAGCAGATAGTCTCTTTGCCACCACACAATCCCCTCAGTCGTGCGGCCGATGCCCCGTGGTGACACTCATGCAGCGGCAGTGTCTGGGTAGGTCGCTCGGAACAACGTGATCCAGGTTACCCATCAGTCAGCTCGATCGGAACAACTTCGATGGTCAGTCGCCATCTTTTTGTGCCGAAATTGCGACCTCATCAGACTTCCGATCGGTACTCTTCTTTGATTTCCTGGCCTTCGCGATCTCGCCGCCGACGGCCAGTTTCTCCAGTCTGACCAGGGATTCCTTAATGTCGTCCAGCTCCCGGCGCACGTAGTCGCGCGTGGTGACCTCGCCCACGGCCAGCCGCAGCGCGGCGAGCTCACGCGCCAGGAATTCGGTGTCGGCTTTCGTCTGGGCCGCTCGTGTCCGGTCCTCCTCGAGCGAGACCCGGTCGCGATTGTCCTGGCGGTTCTGTGCCAGCAGGATCAGCGGCGCGGCGTAGGCGGCCTGGGTGGAGAACGCCAGATTCAACAGAATGAACGGATACGGGTCCCACTGCAGCCGCAGCGCGAAAACGTTGAGCAGGATCCACACCACCACGATGGCGGTCTGGATCACCAGGTAGCGGCCGGTGCCCAGGAAGCGGGCCACCTTCTCGCTGGAACGTGCCATCGCCTCGGGATCCCAGTCGAGACCGCGGAAGCGGCTCTGCACCGGGGTCTCCAAACGCTGGCGGGCGCTGAGTTTTTCGAGCCGTTCGCTCATGCTGTTTCCTCTCGGCATGAACCGGGCCCCTGCGTGGTTACGCAAGCTGCCGCCTCCGGGGCCTGACTGTTCACGCCCTGCCTCCCGTCCCCTCGATCACGGGCATGCCGTGCGCATCGTGATGGTCTTCGTCCTGCTCGCGCCAGTCCTCCGGCAGCAGGTGGTCGAGCACGTCATCGACGGTGACGGCTCCCAGTAGATGATTCTCCGTGTCCACCACCGGTCCGCACACCAGGTTGTAGGTGGCGAAATAGCGGGTCACGGCGGTGAGCGGGGCATCGGGCCGCAGCTGCACCAGGTCGGTGTCGACAATGCCGCCGACCAGGTTCGCGGGCGGTTCCCGCAGCAACTGCTGGAAGTGCACGCAGCCCAGGTAGCGGCCGGTCGGGGTGGCCGTGGGCGGACGCACCACGAAGGCCATCGACGCCAGGGCCGGGGTCAGCTCGGGATCGCGGATGCGGGCCAGCGCCTCGGCGACCGTGGTGGAGGCGGTGATGACGATCGCGTCGGGCGTCATCAGACCACCGGCGGTGTAGGGCGCGTGCTCGAGCAGGCGGCGCACCGGTTCGGAGTCCTCCGGATCCATCAGCGCCAGCAGCGATTCCGCCTCGCCCGCGGGCAGCTCGCCCAGCAGGTCGGCGGCGTCGTCGGGGTCCATGGCCTCGAGCAGGTCGGCCGCGCGTTCCACGCCGAGCTGTTCGAGCAGTTCCACCTGGTCGTTCTCGGGCAGCTCCTGGACCACGTCGGCCAGCCGCTCGTCGTCGAAGGCGGCCGCCACCTCGATGCGGCGCTTGAGCGGCAGTTCGCGCAGCAGGTGCGCGACGTCGGCAGGGCGCATGCCCTCGAACTGCTCGAGCAGCTGGGTGACGTCCTGGCCGGGCAGGTTCAGCTCGGTCTGGGTGAGGCCGCGCACCTGTGCCCAGTCGACCACGTGCACCGCGCCGCGCCGGCCGAAGCCCACGCCGAGGCGGCGGCGTTCGCGCACGGCGACCCGGGACACTACCCAGTCGCGGGTGCGGCCCTGCTCGATACCCAGGTCGACCACCACCACGTCCGCGCTCGCCAGCTGCGGCAGCTCGGAATCGGCGACGCGGACCGTGGAGTCGAGAATCTGTGCGATGGCCAGCAGCTCGCCGGGCCGCTGCTCGAAGCGGCGCACGCTGATGGTGCCGGTGGTGAGGGTGAGGGCGCCCGGTTCGATGGCCTGGACCCGCAGCATGGGCACGAAAATGCGCTTGCGGGTGGGGAGTTCGACGAGCACGCCCAGCACCCTGGGCTGCTGGCGGTCGTACCGTATCGAGATCACGATGTCGCGGAGGCGGCCGATAGACTCGCCGTCCGGTCCCAGTACCACCAAGCCCGCCAGCCGGGCGGCGAAAACCTTCGTCGCTGCCATGTTTGGTAAGGCTAATGGGTCGAACGCGTCCAAAATGTCGCGCCATAAGAAGGAGTGAGCCATGACATCGCGCCGATCGGTGCTCGCCGTCCCCGGCAGCAACCCGCGCATGATCGAGAAGGCCAAGGGACTGCCCGCCGACGAGGTGTTCCTGGATCTCGAGGACGCGGTCGCGCCGGCGGCGAAGGCGGCCGCGCGGGCGAACATCGTGGCGGCCCTCAACTCCGGCGGCTGGGGCGCCCAGATTCGCGTTGTGCGGGTCAACGATTGGACCACCGAGCACACGTATGCCGACGTCATCGCCGTGGTGGAGGGCGCGGGCTCGGAGTTGGACGCCATCCTGCTGCCGAAGGTCACCGACGCCGGGCAGGTGCAGGCCCTCGACCTGCTGCTGACCCAGCTGGAGAAGGCCAACGGGCTGCCGGTCGGGCGGATCGGGATCGAACCGCAGATCGAGAACGCGCTCGGGCTGCGCAATATCGACGCCATCGCGACCGCGAGCCCGCGGGTGCGGACCCTGGTGTTCGGTCCCGCCGACTTCATGGCCTCGATCAATATGCGCACCCTGGTGGTGGGCGAGCAGCCCGAGGGCTACGAGCCGGGTGACGCCTATCACCACATCTATATGACGATCCTGCTGGCGGCCCGCGCCCACGGCCTGCAGGCCATCGACGGCCCCTACCTGGCGGTCCGCGATATCGACGGCTTCCGCCGCAACGCATCCCGCACGGCCGCACTGGGTTTCGACGGCAAGTGGGTGCTGCACCCGGATCAGATCACCGCCTGCAATGAGATCTTCAGCCCACGCCAGGCCGATTACGACCGGGCCGAGGAGATCCTCGACGCCTACGCGTTCCACACCTCGACCGAGGGCGGCGCGCGGGGCGCGGTAATGCTCGGTGACGAGATGATCGACGAGGCCAGCGCCAAGATGGCTCAGGTGATCGCTGATAAAGGCAGGGCCGCCGGAATGGCGCGAACCACGCGTTTCGTACCAGCGCCCGTCGACGCGAAATAGCATGATGGAGTCATGACGAATCCCATGGGGAATCCGAGCCGGGGCCGTCCCGGCCTGCCGACGCCACCGTCGGGCTGGCCGGTCGGCTCCTACCCGACCTATGCCGAGGCGCAGCGGGCGGTCGACTACCTGGCCGACAACCAGTTCGCGGTGGAGGGCGTGACCATCGTCGGTGTCGACCTCATGCAGGTCGAGCGTGTGCTGTACCGGCTGACCTGGGGCAAAGTCATTGGCGGCGGCATGGTTTCGGGCGCCTGGCTGGGCCTGTTCCTGGGTCTGCTGCTGAGCATGTTCACCTCCGGCGGGGCCATCGGCCCGCTGGCGGTCGGCCTGATCGGCGGCATCATCTTCGGCCTCATCTCCGCATCCATCCCGTACGCGGCCACCCGGGGCCAGCGCGACTTCGCCTCCACCATGCAGCTGGTGGCCGGCCGCTACGACGTGCTGTGCGACCCGAAGACCGCCGAGCAGGCGCGCGACATGCTCGCCAGGCTGGCCATCTAGATCCATGGAGGTAATGGATCAGGTCCGGGCCGCGCTGCTCGGTCATTTCGGGGTGGAGTCCGCGGACGCGGCATCGGTGACGTTTCTGGGGCTGGAGCCCATCGACATCCTGCGTATCCCGGACGGCGAGTTCGTGCACTACGCCACACTGGGCGGCTCCCGGCATCCGATGACGGATCCGGCCGCGGCGCTGGCCGATCCGGTGCGCGGGCCGCGTGCGGAGCTGGTGCTGACACTGCGCGGCGGTGTGGGCGCGGGTTCGGGGTTGACTCGCACGCTGGGCGTACTGGTGGCGGCACCTGCGGTGGAAGGTGTTGTGCTGCAGGCGGATGCGCTGCTCGACCTGGGAGAACAGTTGTGGGCCAACGCACCGTTCACCGCGGTGCTACTGGGTGCGAGCGACATCCCGGAGGTGGCGCTGCCGGAACCCGCTGAGCCCGTGCGATTCCTGGCTGTCGTGCCGATCACCGCGACGGAGGCGGCGTGGGTGCGGATTCGCGGCGCGGCGGCATTGCGCGACGCCTGGGCCGAGGCGGGAATCGACGTGCGCGATCCCGCCCGGGCCGCCGCGTCGCTCTAATCGAACGGGTTGCCGTCGATCGGACAGGTCGTGCCGCTGGCCGGAAGCGTTCCCGCGATGAGATATTCGCGTTTCGCGGCCTCCGAGCACGTGCTGTGCACGTACATGCTGCTGTGCCCGGCGCCCTCCACCACCAACAGGCGCGCGTCCGACAGTTCGGCCGCACCGGCGGCGGCTCCGGCCAGCGGTGTCGCGGGATCATTGCGACTGTTGATCACCAGGATCGGGGCAGTCGGCCGATTCCACGGTCCCGGGTAGGGGTTCACGGCGGTCTGCGGCCAGTAGGCGCAGGTCAGTGCGTCCAGGACGCCGAGCCGGCCGAAGACGGGCACCCGCTGGTCCTCACTGATCGCGAGGGCGCTGTAGCGCCGCTCGTCGCGCGGCACCCGGCTGTCGGCGCACTGGACGCCGTGGAAGGCCTCGGTGTAGTTGTCGTCGTAGGTGTTGGCGCCGGTGCCGCCCAGGCCTTGCGAGCTGCCCGTGCCGATATCGGCCACCTGCCGCACCAGGGCCGAGGTCTCGGCGAGCACATCGGTCGGCCGATACGGTGTGTTGCGCAGATCGTAGAGAAGTTGCAGGGTGGCGGCGACCTGCGGCCAGCCGGCCGGATTGGACAGCTGGCCCGCAGCGGCCACCACCGTGCCGTAATCGTACCGTTTGCCGTCCCACGAGATCGGTTCGCGCCGTACCCGTTCCAGGATCCGCTGCCATTTGTCTCGCGGATCTCCCTGGGAGAAAGCGCATTCGGGCCCGGCCGCCACACAGGCGTCGAGCATGGCGTCGAACGTGCCCGCGATTCCGGTGGCGACGTCCTGACGGGTGTCGATGGGCTGGTCGGCGGCGGCGTCGTCGAGACCGAGGGCGTTACCGCGGAAGTCCATCGAGCCGTCCAATGCCAGGGCGCGGACCCGGCCGGGAAACATGTTGGCGTACAGCGCGCCCAGGTAGGTGCCGTACGAAATGCCGTGGTATGTCAGCTTGTCGTCGCCGACGGCCCGGCGCAGCAGGTCCAGATCTCGTGCGGTGTTCTCGGTCGACAGGTGGGGCAGCAGGTCGGCGGCGCGCTGCCCGCAGTTGTCCGCCAGCGTCTTCGCGGCCACGAAGAACGGCGGCTCCGTGCCGGGCGTGCCGGGCATCGCGGGATAGGTGGCGAAGAACAGCTGCTGCGCGGTCGCATCCGGAAAACAGTGCACCGGTGCGCTGTTCGCGACGCCGCGGGAATCCCAGGACACCAGATCGAAGCGGGCGCGCAGCTCGTCGGAGAACAGCCACGGCCAGTGCGCCCGTTCCCGCAGCCGCTGCACCCCGGACCGGCCGGGGCCGCCGAAGTTGACGAACAGCGTGCCGATCCGCCGGGCCGGGTCGGCGGCGGGGAGTTTGATCACGGCCAGGTCGATCGATCGCGCCTCGGGGTGCGCGTAGTCCAGTGGCACTCGTGCTGTCGCACAGGAGAATCCGGAATCGCAGTCGGTCCACTGCAGGGTGGGTGCCGGTGCGGCATCGGCGAGAGAGTCGACGTAGGAGTCGGTTGCCGGGCCGGCCGCGGCGGGCACCGGCACAGCCAGCAGGAGCCCGAATATTGCTGTCCACCAAGCCATCCGGCCGCGGACCGGCGAAGTCCTCTTCATGAACACAGCCGAATTCATAGCAACCCGACGGCGGGCGCGTCGAGGCGATCAGCAAAGCCCCTGGTCGGGGCGGGTGCTCAAAGCCAGTTGTTGCGATGGAAATTCGCGTACAGCAGGGCGCACAGGCCGATCATCGTCACGATCACGATGGGGTAGCCGTAGGTCCACGAGAGTTCCGGCATGTGTTCGAAATTCATGCCGTAGACGCCCGCGATCATGGTCGGCACGGCGGCCATGGCGGCGTAGGCGGAGATCTTGCGCATATCGGTGTTCTGCTGCACGCTCACCTTGGCCAGCGCGGCATTGATGAGGGCGCTGAGGGATTCGTTGAAATCGATGATCTGCTCGGTGACCGCGGTGTGGTGGTCGGTGACGTCGCGCAGATATCGGTGGATCTCCTTGGGCAGCGGCAGCGTGGTGTCGTGGGTCAGCACCTGCAGCGGCAGCCCGAGCGGCTTGACGGCCCGGCGCAGCTCCACCACTTCACGTTTCAGCTGGTAGATGGCATCGATCTGGAGCTTGTTCGCCGGCGTGAAGACGGCCTCCTCGATGGCGTCCACGTCCTCCTCGATCGCCGCCGTGACCTGGACATAGGAGTCGACCACGCGGTCGGCCACCGCGTGCAGGACCGCGCCGGGCCCCAGTCCGAGCTGGCGCGGGTCGGCTTCGAGGTCCTTGCGCACACCGCTCAATTCGGTGTGCTCACCGTGGCGGACGGTGATCACGAAATCGGGTCCCGCGAACACCATGATCTCGCCGGTGTCGACGATCTCGCTGACCGTGCTGAGTTCGTGCTCGATGTAGCGCACGGTGCGCAGCACCAGGAACAGGATGTCGTCGTAGCGTTCGAGTTTGGGCCGCTGCTGCGCCTTGACCGCGTCCTCGACGGCGAGTTCGTGCAGGCCGAAGGTCTGCGCGATATCGGCCATGAGTTCCTTGCCGGGCTCGAACAGTCCGAGCCAGACGAATCCTTCGCGGCGTTCGCGCACTTCGGCCAGCGCGTTCTTGTACGAGCTGTGCTCGAACAGCCGCACCCCGTCGACGTAGACCGCGCAGTCGACGATCCGGCCGCGATGGACGGGCATCTTGGCGGGGTCCAGCGGCTCGCCGGACCGCCCGAGCCAGTGGAAGGACGGCAGCGGCGGAATCGAGGACACATCAACGATGCTAATCGTCCCGCCCCCGGGCGCTGGTTTGCGTCGCAGGCAATATAGGGGGCGTGCGCATCGATCTCCACACCCATTCCAACGCGTCCGACGGCACGGACACCCCGGCCGAACTGATCGCGAACGCCGCCGCTGCCGGTCTCGACGTGGTGGCCCTGACCGACCACGACACCACCTCCGGCTGGGCCGAGGCCGCCGCCGCGCTCCCTCCGGGCCTGACGCTGGTGCGCGGCATGGAGATGTCGTGTGTCGGGCTGGGGGAGGACGGCTATCCGGTGCCGGTCCACCTGCTGGCCTACCTGTTCGACCCCGAGGACGAGTCCTTCGCGCAGGAGCGGGAGCGGTTGCGCGCCGAACGGGTGGTGCGGCTGCGAACCATGGCCGAGCAGATGGCCGCCGACGGCCTGCCCATCGATCCGGACGCGGTCATGGCGTCGGTGGGCCCGTCGGCGGGTCGCCCGCATCTGGCCCGGGCCCTGGTGCACGCCGGGGTGGTGCCGACCGTGGGCGCCGCCTTCCAGGATCTGCTGGCCCCGCACGGCCGCTACTACGTCGAGAAGGCCGATACGCCGCTGCGGCGGGCCGTCGAAATGGTGGCCTCGGCGGGCGGCGTGAGCGTGGTGGCGCACGCCCGGGCCCGCAAGCGTGGGCGGCTGCTGGCGCTGGATCACATTCGCGAGCTGACCGAGTTCGGGCTGGGTGGCCTGGAACTCGATCACCCCGACCACAGTGCGGAGGACCGTGAGGTGCTGCGCGGGCTGGCCGCCGAGCTGGGTTTGCTGACGACCGGCTCCTCGGACTACCACGGCGCCAACAAGACCATTCGGCTCGGCGAATTCACCACCGACCCAACGCAATTCGAGGAAATCGTGGGCAAAGCGAGCGGAGTCCCGGTGATCACCGCATGAGAGTGGTCCGGGGCCTGAGCGGAATGGTCGCGGGGGGCACGCTGGTGCTGGCGGCCACGGTCGCCACCACCGCGATCATCGGTGCTCGGCGCGGTTTTCCGGGCCCCGGATGGGCGGCTGTGACGTGGCATGTGACCGCGGCGGCAGCCGTGCTGGCCGCCCAAATTTATGCGGATAGGCATCGGGGTTTTGCGGCTTTTTTCGGATGTTTGGTCGTTTTCGTGATAGCCGGATATCTGCTCTGGGCGCAGTGGTGGAATTGAAATACGCATAACGGTTGCGAGTGAGTGAACCGTCGTCGAACATTTGTCGATATGACCGAATTCGACGCCGATGTGCTGGTGCTGGGAGGTGGCCCGGCCGGAGCCTGGGCCGCTCTGGCCGCTGCCGCCGCGGGCGCGCGGGTATTGGTCGCCGACAAGGGCCGCTGCGGCAGCAGCGGCCCTACGGCGCGGGGCGGGGTCACCCTGTGGAACATTCCGCCCGGGCCGGCCCGAGACGAGGCCGTACGGCAGAACTTCGCGCACGGCGGCGGGCTGGGCGACGCGGAGTGGATGTGCCGGGTGCTGGAGGAGACCCATCGGCGGGTCGGCCAACTGGTGACCGGCGGCTTCCGCTTCCGTGGTGAACACGCCGAGCGCCCGGCGCGGGTCTATCTCGACGGCGCGCAGTATCTGGGCCGGCTGCGGCGCAGCATGGTGATCGCGGGGATCCGCATCCTCGACCGCCATCCCGCGCTCCAGCTCATCACCGACCGCGACGGCGTCGTGTCGGGCGCGGCGGGTGTGACGGAGGGTGGCGAGTTCCGCGGCTGGACCGTCCGGGCGCGTGCGGTGGTGCTGGCCACCGGCGGCTGTGCCTTCCTCTCCGGTGGCGCGGGCACCGATGTGGACACCGGGGACGGGCTGCTCATGGGGGCGGAGGCGGGGGCCGAACTGTCCGGCATGGAGTTCTCCAACGCGTATTCGCTGACCCCGGTGGCCGGTTCGCCGCTGCCGGGTGGCCGCGCGGTGGCCGCGGTGTTCGCCTCCGACCAGGTCATGCACTTCGCCACGCTCTACGACGAGTCGCGAGCGGTGCTGTGGGGGCAGGGATGCGGTTCGCGCGCACAGGCTTTCGCGGCCATCGCCGACGGCAGGCGGGTCTATGCCGCGCTGGACGAACTGCCCGAGGCAGTGCGCGCGGAGCTGCAGCGGCACGGGCCGAGCCCGACCGGTCAGGTGCCGTTGTCCGCGGTGCTGGAGGGCACGGTGCGCGGCACCGGCGGGCTGCGGCTGACCGGACTCGACTGCGCGACCACGGTTCCCGGCCTCTACGGCGCGGGCGACGTCACCACCCGGGAGCCCATCACCGGGGCGGTCAGCGGGTTCGGCGGCCAGAACGGCGCGTGGGCCATCTCCTCCGGCGTGTGGGCGGGCGCGGGCGCGGCCGATTTCGCGGCGGCCCGCCGCAAGCTCGGCAAGGCGCGCCCGGTGCCCGGCGCGGGTCTGGGCGACAAGGCGCGCATCGATCCGCGCGCGGTGGTCGGCCTGGTCCAGGAGCACACGCTGCCGCTGCGGCGCAGCTACTGGCGCAGCGACGGCAGCCTGCGCGACAGCATCGGCGAACTGGACGGCATGTGGCCCGCCGTCGAATTGGCGCTCGGCGGAAGGGGACCCGATCGCCTGCTCGCCCGGCAGGCCGCCGCGCTGCTGGCCGTCGCTCGCTGGACCAAGTACTCCGCCCTGGCCCGCACCGAGACCCGCGGCATGCATCGCCGCACCGACCATCCGGGCGCCGGAAGTGACTGGCGAGTACGGTTGCTCTCCGGAGGTCTCGGCAGTGTCTGGGTCCGGCCGGACCTCACAGCGGTGAGTGCATCCCCCGCTTGACAGCTCACAGCCGCCGCCGCAACCGCGTTGTGACAGTTCTCCGAGTTCAGGTTCCGACCAGCGAGTTTCTGTTCATCTCGGTGTGATTCGGCTGCCTTACCCTTCAACGATGGTGAGGCGACGCGACGGACCCGGGGGCGATTTGGCAGGCCGTCGCAGCGACTGGCAGAATGGGCCGATCCCGGCCGCCGCCACCGCCCGGCCCGGGACACTCGGTGATCACGAACCCCGACTCGCGGGTTCACACGAGGTCACCCCGGCTGTATCGCCCGGACACACCCCTCCGGTTCTCGCTCGATGATCTGCGCTGGCGCGACACACTTCTCGCAATGCCGTAATACTTTGTATGCGTCGCCACGATGAGGTGGCAAGGTTTCCACGAAGTGGCTCGGAAGTGGTGTCGACGTCGCTGAACGCGGCTGCGGCAAAAGATATATGAGCACCGAAACCACAAATTCCGCTATTACCGAACGGTAACCGTCCAACGGTTGAGTCCGAACCGATCAGGAGTGAAATCGTGTCACCCGTGACTGAAGCAGTGAATGCCACCGAGGCCCCCGCGTCCAATGGGGCGAACCTGTCCGACATCACCAACGAAGAAATTTTCGCCGGGCACCTTGGCGGCAAGCTCTCGGTCGAACTCACCGCGCCGCTGGAGACCCAGCGCGACCTGTCCATCGCCTACACCCCCGGCGTCGCGAAGGTGTGCCTCGGCATCGCCGAGGACGAGTCCCTCGCCAAGACCTACACCTGGGCCGAGCGCCTGGTCGTGGTCGTGTCCGATGGCACCGCCGTGCTGGGCCTGGGCGACATCGGCGCCCGCGCCTCGCTGCCGGTGATGGAGGGCAAGGCGGCACTGTTCAAGAAGTTCGCCGGGCTGGACTCCATTCCGCTGGTGCTCGACACCAAGGACCCCGACGAGATCGTCGAGACCCTGATCCGCCTGCGCCCGAGCTTCGGCGCGGTCAACCTCGAGGACATCTCCGCGCCGCGCTGCTTCGAGATCGAGAAGCGCGTGATCGAGGCGCTGGACTGCCCGGTCATGCACGACGACCAGCACGGCACCGCCATCGTGGTGCTGGCCGCCCTCAAGGGTGCGGCCGCTGTGCAGGGTCGTGACATGTCCGGCCTGAAGGTTGTGGTGTCCGGTGCCGGCGCGGCCGGTGTGGCGTGCACCGACATCCTGCTGGCCGCAGGCGTTTCCGACATCATCGTGCTCGACTCGAAGGGCATCGTGAGCCAGGACCGCACCGACCTCAACGAGGTCAAGGCGGAGCTGGCGAAGCGCACCAACCCGCGCGGTGTCACCGGCGGCGCGGCCGAGGCGCTCGCGGGCGCGGACGTGTTCCTGGGCCTGTCGGCCGGCACCATCGCCGAGGAGCTCATCGCATCGATGGCTCCCGAGTCCGTCGTGTTCGCCATGTCGAACCCGAACCCGGAGATCCACCCCGAGGTGGCCAAGAAGTACGCCGCCATCGTGGCCACCGGCCGCAGCGACTTCCCGAACCAGATCAACAATGTGCTGGCCTTCCCGGGCGTCTTCAAGGGCGCGCTGGATGCCGGCGCGCGCCGTATCACCGAGGGCATGAAGGTGGCTGCGGCCGAGGCGATCTTCAACGTGGTGGCCGGTGAGCTGTCCGTGGACAAGATCATCCCGAGCCCGCTGGACCCGCGCGTGGCTCCGGCCGTCGCCGAGGCCGTGGGCAACGCGGCTCGCGCCGAGGGTGTGGCGTAGCCACTGGCCGGGCAACAAAAGGGGCGCTTCGTCGTATGACGAAGCGCCCCTTTTCTTATTGGACTAGACCGCGGCCGTGACCTTTTCGAGCTCGGGGGTTGCGGCATTCTCGTGCCAGCCGGGCGGGCCGAATATATATCCGAGACGCCCGCGCCAGGTTCGGGCCGTCCGGACATCACGGACCAGATCGACGAGTTCGGTGTAATTGACCTTGAGTGGATTGTCGGTATTGATGTCCGTGGTCAACCCGTAGCGAATCGGTTCGGTCTCCGTGGCGAAGCTGCCGAACAGGCGATCCCAGATGATCAGGATGCCGCCGTAATTGGTGTCCAGATACGGCTGGTTGGAGCCGTGGTGCACGCGGTGGTGGGCCGGGGTGTTGAACACGAATTCGAGGGGCCGCCACAGGGTTTTCACGCGCTGGGTGTGGATCGGGAACTGGTAGAGCAGCCCCAGCGACTGCAGGGCGAACACCATCCAGGCCGGGAAGCCCAGCAGTGCCGCGGGCACCCAGCACAGGCCGCGCACGATATTGGCGGCCGGATGCGCCCAGGGCAGCCGGATGGCGGTGGAGAAGTTGAAGAACCGGCTGGAGTGGTGGACGCTGTGCGAGGTCCACAGCAGCCGCACCCGGTGGTCGGCTCGATGCGCCCAGTAGTAGCAGAAATCGGTGACGATCAGGCCCAGCACCCACACCCACCAGTGCGCCGGCGACAGGTGCAGCGGGGTGAAGTGCGCGGCCAGCACCACGCCGGAGAACGGAATCACCTGCGCCAGAATCGGTTTGGCTATGCGGCCGAGCACGAAGGTGGCGATGTTGGAGGTGGTGTCGCGGCGGTCGATGCCATTGGCCGGGCGGTCCGGGTCGCGCCGGTTGTCGATCCATTCGATCAACATGAGCAGCGCGAACGCCGGCAGGGCGTAGATGAACAGATCGGCATTCACGGGCGTGCTCCTCGGCGGGCCGGTCGGGCTGCTGGCATGTGCTCGACGCTAGTTCCCCGGCGCGCGCGGATCGTCGCGCCGACGGGGGATTCCGCGTCCCCCACACGGGGGACGGCCGGTCCCCGGGGTACCGTGCGGCCATGGATGTGACCAGGTCACTGGCCCGGCAGTCGCTGCTGGTGGCCGCCGTCGCGGCGGCGCTGGACGGCGCTCAGATGGTGATGTGCGGGGCCTTCGGCGCCGCGCCCGCGCTGGCCGCGATCCTGACGCTGGCCACGGTGGCAGCCGATCTGGCGCTGGCCGCGCCCGCGTCGACGGCGGCCGCGGTGGCGGTGGCGCAGGTGGTGGTGAAGGTGGCGGTGGCGCTGTTCGCCCACCACTACGGCATCACCGCACGGGTTTTCGACGTCGGCTTCCTGGTCGCGGGATATCAGGCGGGTGCGTGGCTGAGCGGGATCAGCTCGGTGCTGACCATGCTGCTGCTGGCCGGCGGCTCGCTGACGGTGAACGTGGTGGCGGCCATCGAGGGCGCCAACAATCCGGTCCGGCTGGCGATCTTCGCGCTGGGCGCGGGCGTGGTGCCCTGGCTGGTGGGCCGGTACACCGCGGCGCGCGGGGCCTATATCGCGGAGCTGGAGCAGCGGGAGACCCTGCGGCAGCAGGAGCAGCGGGCGGCGCTGGACCGGGCGCTGGCCGATGAGCGCGAGGCCATCGCGCGGGATCTGCACGACGTCATCTCGCACCATGTGAGCGCCATCGGGATTCACGCCGGGGTGGCGCGAATGGCCCTGTCCCGCACCGATACCGAGGCGGCGGCGCGTTCGGTGTCCGCGGTGGAGTCGAGCAGCCGCGCCGCCATGGTGGATCTGCGCCGCCAGCTTGACCTGCTGCACGGCCGCGACGACGAGGGCGAGCGGCAGCCCGGCCTCGCCGATATCGAGGACCTGGCGCAGCGGGTGCGGGATGCCGGACTGACTGTGCACGTGACGGTTTCGGGTGAGCCGCCGGTGCTGCCGGAGTCGCTGGACGTCATGCTCTACCGGGTGGTCCAGGAGCTGCTGACCAATGCACTGCGGCACGGGCGTGATGCGGCCGCGCTGGAGATCGGTTATCGCCCGGACGCGGTGGAGCTGCGCGAGACGAATCCCATTGCCGCCCTGGAGACCACCACCGGGGTGCCGCGCGGCCTGGATGGGATCCGCCGCCGGGTCGAACTGTTCGACGGCACCGTCGCCTACGGCGCCGACCCGTCCGGAACCCGCTGGGTCGTCCGGGTTTCCGTGCCGGTGGGGACCGCATAATGCCCATTGGGACCGCACAGCCGATCGGAGCCGCATGAGCATCACCATCCTGATCGCCGATGACCACACCGTGTTCCGTTCCGGTCTGCGCGCGGTGGTGGACGCGCACCCGGATCTGGAGTGCGTGGCCGAAGTGGGCGACGGCCGGGCCGCCATCGAGGCGGCCGCCCGCACCCATCCGGACGTGGCGATCCTGGATGTGCGCATGCCGAAGCTGGACGGGCTCGCCGCCACCGCCGCCATCGTGGCGGCGGGCGGCACCCGGGTGCTGGTGCTCACCACCTACGACAGCGAGGCCAACCTGCATCGCGCGCTGTCGGCCGGGGCCAGTGGCTTTCTGCTGAAAAGCCTTCCGCCGGAGGAACTCGTGGCCGCCATCCGGGTGGCAGTGCGCGGCGACGCCGTCATCGACCCGTCCATGACGCGCCGCCTGGCGACCCGCCTGGTGACCGGCATCGCCCCGCCGTCCGAGCCGCCGGAGCTGGCGCAACTCACCGCCCGCGAGCGGGAGGTCCTGCTACTGGTGGCCGATGCCCGCAGCAACAGCGAGATCGCCGCCGCCCTGGGCGTCGGCGAGGAGACGGTCAAGACCCACGTCTCCCGAGTCCTCGCCAAACTCGGTGTGCGAGACCGCATCCACGCGGTCGTCTACGCCCACCAACATGGACTTGTACACCTCGACCGTCCGCGCTGACCCGCCAAGTCGGCGCGACGAGTCCCGCACGGCGCGTTGCTGGTGGCCGTATCGCAGCAGACCGATCGGGTTATCCGGAGGCCGGTCAGTCGCGCGATCTCGTAGCGGCGCCGACGATCCGGCCGCGGCGGCGCCGAACCGGATGGCCGGTCCTGTCGACCGATCTGATTCCGGCCGGCTCGCCTGACGAGGAGCGTCGTCGAACCGGAAACCCTCAGTGCACCCGAGGGCTTCTCGAGTAGTGCGCATTTGCCGTTCGGTGAGGTGCGGATCAGTTCTGTGGCGCGGGTTGCGGCTGCGGATCGGCCCACTTGGAGGTGCCCGGTGCGGCCTGCCAGGTATTCAGCAGGTCGATGCCCGCGGCGATCAACGTCGGGCCGCCCGCCACCAGGCCACCGATGATTCCGCCCGCCGGGACCCCGGCAACACCGCCGGGGATGCAGCCGATCGCGATGCTGGCAACGCAACCGACGACGAAACCGATTATCCCGCCGACCAATGCGCCGACTTGACCGGCGACCGACAGCTTGCTGCTGAATTCGTTCAGCGCTCGCTGGTCCTCTTGCGGAGAGGCAATCGGTTCGAGCGCGAGTTGCTGGTTGGAGATCTGCACTCCTTCCGGCTTCGTCGGTGTGATCTCGAGAACGGTGTCATCGTTCCTCGTGACCGCTTTGACGGGAACCCGGGCGTCCCCGATCCGGTAGTCGAGCGGCATCGACAGTACCGTCGCACCGCTGTCGTCCTTGATGTTGGCCACCTGGGTCTTCGGAGCGTCAGGCGTCGGGCCGTCCTGCTCGATCAGCGCGAACCTCGCGCCCCGGAGTGTGGCGACCACGGTCTTGTCGACCACCTTGAGTGAGTACTTGATCCCTGGATCGGCCGGGGCGGCGGGCTCGGCATGCACGGTCCCCAGACCGCCGGTCAGTGCGCCGACAACCAGTATGGAAGTCGCGGTGGCGCTGCGGAATTTCATTCGATTTCCCAATCCGTCGTAGGGCTGCCCGCACCACCGTTGCCGCATGAGACATCTTGTCCCACAGGGAAATTCCACCACGAGCAGTGGTAGTAGCGGTGCGGCCAACGGCATCCTGACCAGGCTAGAACGGGTTGTAGCCCGAAGGAGGCGCCGATGATCCCCGATAGAGCACGCGATGATCATTCGGTGATGCGGTGACGGATTGCCGACGAACGGTTGAAATCAGTTGGCGGGCTTGCCGAACCAGCGGGCGAGGTGCTCGTTCAGGTGCCGCTGGTTCTCGCCGATCCAGGCGACGTGGCCGTCGGGCCGGAGCAGGATCGCCGGAACATCCAGTGCCGCGGTGGGATCCGCGATGAGGTCGACCCGGTCCGACCAGCCCTCGACGGTCAGACGTCCGGTGCGGTCGAGTACCAGGCCGCGGCCCCGATGTAGTCGGTCGTAGAGGCGACCCTGTTGCAGGTCGATATCGCGCAGCCGGCGGCCGAGCAGGTCGGGGCCCTCGCCGAAGTCGTAGCGGATGTCGATCGCGGTGATCTTCTCGATCAGATAGCGGTTCACCTCGTCGAAATCCATCAGTTCGGTGAGCAGCCTGCGCACGGCCTGCGGGCCCGGTTCGGTGGACAGCAGTTCCATCTGGGCGCGGGTGTTGTCCAGTACGTCTTCGGCGACCGGATGACGTTCGGTCTGGTAGGTGTCCAGCAATGTTTCCGGTGCCCAGCCGCGGATCTGTGCGGCCAGTTTCCAGCCGAGGTTGAACGCGTCCTGAACGCCAAGGTTGAGGCCCTGACCGCCGGTGGGCGGATGGATGTGCGCCGCATCGCCGGCCAGCAGCACCCGACCGACCCGATAGTGCTCGGCCAGCCGGGTGGCATCCCCGAAGCGGGACAGCCAGCGCGGGGAGTGCACGCCGAAATCGGTTCCGGCGATGTCGCGCAACCCTTGTTTGAAATCCTCGAGGGTGGGTGGTTCCGTGCGATCCTCGCTGACTCCCTTGGTGGGGACGACGACGCGATAGACCCCTTCACCGAAGGGCCCGAGACTGAATACCTTGTTGGTCTTGCGGATTTCGGCGACCTTGGCGGCGATCTCCTCCTGCGGCACACCCACTTCCATCTCGCCCATCAGCGTCTCGGTCCGTGCGGGCTCGCCGGGGAAGCCGACGCCGAGCAGTTTGCGCACCGTACTGCGCGCGCCGTCACAGCCGACGAGGTAACGCGACCGCAGCCGCTCCCCGTCGGCCAGCTCGACGGTCACACCCTCGTCGTCCTGCTCGAAATCGGCCACCGCGCAACCGCTTCGGACCTGCGCACCCAGTTCGATCGCATGTTCTTCGAGTAGATGATCGACGACCGGCTGCGGGATGCCCAGCAGATAAGCGTGCGCGGAATCCAGGCCCTCGGGAGCGGGTTTGGTGATGGCGGCGAAGATACCGCCGACCGGACGCGGTCTTCCGCGTTCGAGAATGCGATCCAGCAGTCCGCGCATCGCCATCAGCTCGATACTGCGAATATGCAGACCGACTATGCGCACGAACGATACGGGCTCGGGTTCTTTCTCCAGAACGAGTACCCGCACATCGTGCAGCCGCAGTTCGGCGGCCAGCATCGCACCGGTCGGCCCGCACCCCGCAATGATCACATCGAACATGAACCACCCATTCGCCCAATTCTCACCCAGCCGCCGTGCGTCCTGTCGTCAGCGCGGCCGCGCGTGCAACCGTCTCGCTGATTCCGCATTTCCGCAGGTCCTGGCATCGAGCGCCTATTCTGCGGCCCTCTAGGTCTTGCCGCAAGCGAGATATGTTGAAAGCGGAGGGGTTCGGCCGAGAACGCCTCGACCGGACCCGCCGGTGAAGCGGACTCGTTATCCATGGGTCGGCGCGACCGGGGCGCCGGCCGCCGCCACGAAGGCAGGGCGGCAGTCGGCGCTGGACGGTGTTTCAGACGCCGATTGTTCGCAGCCAATCGGCGAGCGCGGCGCCCATCGCGTGGGGAGCGTCTTCGGGAGTCCAGTGGATCCCCGGGACCGGGGCCTCGGTGAGGTTGGGCCAGGTACTGATCATTTCCCGCCTGCGCCCACCTTGCCGGGCGATGCCGCCGGGGACACCGGGGAGGTGGAGCTTGGGGACAGAGGCGCTGGCAAGCCATTCGGCCTGCGCTTCGAGAACCGTGCGTATCTCGCTGCGGTCGTCGCCGAACGGTACTTGGCTGGGCCAGTCGATGGTGGGGCGGCGGTCCTCGCCGCTTTTCGCATAGGGGCGCACGATCTCGGCGAGCTCGGCCGGCGTGAGCACACGGGTGATGCTGTGCGGAGCGGCGTTGACGAAGACGTTGTTCTCCAGGACGTCCTGCTCGCCTTCCGCGGTCCGCAGGTACTGGAACGCCGGCCGCATCTCCGCCGGCCAGTCCTCCCAGTCGAACGGCGGGGTGATCCCCTCGGAGAAGGCCAGGCCGCGGACCCGTCCCTCGTTCCGCATGGCCCAGTCGAAGGCGACGTTGGCGCCCCAGTCGTGACCCACGAGCACGACACCTTCGGACAGGTTGAGCGTCTCCATCCACGCGTCGAAGTATCGAGCGTGGGTGGCGAAGCTGTAAGTGCCGGGTCCGGCGCCGGGGAGCTTGTCGGAGTCGCCGGCGCCGATGAGGTCGACCGCGATGGTGCGCGCGGGCAGCCCGTCGAGGTGAGGGATCACGTTGCGCCACAGGAATGACGACATGACGTCGCCGTGCACGAACACGACCGGGATGCCGGCCCCTTCGTCGAGGAAGGTCATGGTGCGTCCGAGTACGTTCGCCCGGTGCTTGGTGAAGGGCGAGACGGCCGAGATCGGCGGACCCTGCGGGGCCGGCGGGAGCAGGGCGACGTGGTTGAGCAGCGTGCCGATGGGTGTGCGGGCAGCGCCACTGACGTTCACCTGATCGAAGTAGTCGTACCAGCCGGACGCGGCGACTTCGGCTTCGATCTTGCGCTGAGCGTCGACATCGGGGACTCGGTAGACGCAGAAGAAGTCGTACGGTGCGCGGCGGTCGGTCTCGAGGTCGTTCGCACCGTATCCGATGACCTCGACACCCTGCTTCTGGAGACCGGTCAAGGCATCCATCACGCCCATGACGAAGGTCTGACGCTGCTCGTCGTCGAGAGCGCGCCATTCGGGGCGGTAATTGTATAGCTCAACGAAAATCTGCTGCACGATGTGTTTCTCCTTGCGATGAATTCGATCCACGGAGGGTGGATCGCGTATGTGTGATTGGTCGGCCGGCTACGGCGCGGCGGTGAAGCGTTTGCGGTATTCGGCCGGTGTGGCCCCCAGACGCATCCGGAAAGCGCGGTGGAGGGTCTCCAGAGAGCCGAATCCACAGTCGGTGGCGATGGCGGAGGGGGTCTTCCGAGTGCGTTCCAGGAGGCGACGGGCTTGCTCCAGGCGCAGGCTCTCGATGTATTCACCCGGGGTCGAGCCGACTTCGGCCCGGAAGATCCGGGACAGGTGCCGTGGGCTGACCGAGAGGCGATCGGCGAGTGCACCGACCGAGAGGTCGGCGGTCAGGTTCTCTCCGATCCACCGCCGCAGCTCGGCGATGTCGTCGCGCTTGCCGGGCTGGGCCGCCAGCGGAACGCTGAACTGGCTTTGACCTCCCGGCCGCTGGACGTACATGACCATGTTCCTGGCGACCTCCAGTGCCACCTCGTCGCCGTGGTCCTCGGTCACCAGCGCGAGCGCGAGGTCCAGTGACGAAGTAATCCCGGCGCTTGTCCATATTCGCCCCGAACGCACGAAGATCGGGTCGGCGTCCACCTCGACAAGCGGATGGTCCGCAGCCAGACGCGGTGCGGTGGCCCAGTGCGTGGTGGCCCGGTGGCCGTCGAGAAGCCCCGCGGCGGCCGCGATGTGACTGCCCGCGCAGACCGCGGCCACGCGGCCGGCGCCCTCACCCGCCGCAGCCAGCCAGGCGGTGACCTCGGGGTCGATCACAGGGAACGGCCCGTCGGGCCCCACGTCCATGTGTCCGCAGATGATGATGGTGTCGGGGTGACCGCGAAACTCCTCGAACGAGATGTCAGCCTGGACACGGAGGCCTGCGGCCGTTCGGATGGCATCGCGGGAAGGTCCGATGAAGAGGATCTCGTAGCGTGGCCGTCCGGGCGGTAACAGCAAATTGGCCATGGTGAACACCTCCGCAGGTCCTGCGACGTCAAAGGCGTCCACACCCGGGAAGACCGTCACCAGGACGATGTGGTTCGGTTCCGCTTCCATGTCTCCAGGGTCGTTCCCGGAGCGGATGTCTGCAATGACATGTTCTTGCAAGATACGGACATCGACCGAGGGAGCTGCTCGAGAGGCCCCCTTCTGCGCGGTCGTCCCGGCTTACGGCGAAACTGCGCCCTCACGGGCCCTCACCAGCTTCGAGACGTTCGACACCTTGGTCGGACCTGACGGCGACCTGTTCGACGCCATCTCGGTGATCACCGGGATCGCTGCCACCGTGCTGGGAGCAAGCACATAGGAATGTTCGGCCCGCTCGGGCTGAAGATCAGCCGCCCAGCTCGACGGGGACGGTCGAACGTCCCGCACTGCCGGTGTTCTCTGGCGATCATGGCGTCTCGTGGCCGTAACGCGCACTGCCCGTTGATCTTCCGCCGCGCACGCTGACCGGTTCGGTCAGCGTGGTACGCGGCGCATGATGGTGCGTTCCTGAGGCTGAGATGATCTCGGCGCGTTGATCTTCGGCCGCACCGTGTCGGCCGCTTCGAACCGCCCGCCACGCGGCAGTCGAGGATGTTCGTGAAGGGTGGGTGGTGGCTCGGTGTGCGTGATCAGAGTGGTTGGGCAAGTAGCTGGAATGCGCCTCGGATGATGAGGCGGCCTTTGGTGACTGAGCGCGGCCAGCCTCGGCCTGGACGAGATCAACGCGATGAGCGCCGACGACCACCGCCAAGCCTTCATGGCGTACATCGCCGGCCTGCTCGGCGACTTCGACCGCTACCTCGCTCGCGGCGATATCGACCTGCTACGCGACCAGGTCGCCTACCGCCTCGCAGCCATGTGGCTCACCGACACCGAGTTCGCCGAACTGCGCCGCAAACTGCTCAGCGTGCTCCAGCCCAGCCTGGCCAACCCGTCGGGACCCGGCCGCACCCGCCGCACCTACGCGAGCATCCTGCTGCCCGGCGACGACACCCCATCCCGCCAGCGGCCACAGACCCCGGACGCCACCCCCAACCCATGAATACCGCTCGACGCCCCGCCAGCTATCCGCATCGGAGGGCGCCGACGGCGGAACGGTCGAACTACTCATACTGTTCGGCCTCCGGGGAATGCGCGCGCATGTGCGTGCCGACCCGTACGAGAATCGTTGACCGGCAACGTAACTCACAGCAGGTAGGACGGATATGGCGTAGCGGACGGCTTGGTTGTCATGTCGTGAGCGTGAACTGGGTCGCCAATCGGGCGGCCTCGTGCTTCGAGGCTGCGGCCACGCGCTTCTCGCCTTCGATGCGGGCTCGGATTGCGGCAACCGAGCGGTGGTCCGGGATGCGTGGCCCGGGGAGGTAGCGTCGGCCGGTCTGCGCGAGATACCACGCGAGGAGCATGAAAGTAGCTGCGGTGGTGACGATTTCGGTGATCATGGTGTCCTCTCGCGGCTAGACGGGGTAGGTGCGGGGAATGTCGCGGAGGACGATGCGGATCGCTCGTAGGATCGCGGTGATGGGCTGGAGCCTCTCCGCCTGCGGGTATCTGAACCAGTGGGGCTCGGGTCCGGGAGGAGGGAGGGTGGAGGGGAGGGCGATTTGCCTTCCCGGCGGCAGGAACTCGAAGCGCGCGCGGCGGCGGAGATCGGCGGCGCTGCGGCTCATGTCGAGCGGGCTCGGGGCGGCCAGCAGGATCAGGTCGCCGCTGCCGGTGCCCTCGTCCAGGATCGGCGTGACCTTCTTGCTCCAGAACAGTTCATCGTCGATCAGCGCCGCCAGTCCGCTCGGCGCATTGATCGCGCTGACATCACTGGTGGACAGGGTGATTCGGGCGCCCGATACCCGACAGGGCAGACCGTAGAGCTCCCGGTACAGCCACACCTGCCGTTCGACCGGACTCTCACCGGTCATGTTCTGTACCGGCATGGTGAATTCCTTCCCGTTTCAGGTACTTTCGGGCGCTCTCCGCGCGCGGGCACGGCGGCTCGCAGTTGGCATGGATCGCGCTGATGCCTTTGGCCCGCGCCCGGGTGATGGGGTGAATCGAACCGTTCTGGCAGTCGTCGTCGACCCAGGATCTCTGGTGCTCGGGCTGCTTGCCTTGCTGCTGGGTTGCCATGCATCAAGTGCATCGAGGCGATGAGGAGTTGGGAAGTGAAAAGCGGGAATCCGGATTTTCTCACTGTTTCACCAGGATTCGACCCTCGGACCGTGAGATGATTTTCCCGCTCCGGGAATAATCATCGTCGCGGAGCGGGAAACATGATGACCCGAGAACGGGAAATTCCATGTCCGAAAGCGAAAGCACCCTCACCCGCCGCCAACTTGGTCGGTACCTGAAGTCCGCCCGCGAGGAGGCAGGGTTCACGTTGGAACAGGCTGGCAGACAGATGGATTGGAGCAAGAGCAAGCTCCAGCGACACGAGGCCGGAGAGGTTGCGAAGATCCGCCGTCCCGATCTGGACCTCCTGATCCGGCTGTACCAGATAGACGATCGCCAGGCCGCGCACCTGAGGGGCTTGGCGGAAACCGCCGCCGGGAAATCATGGTGGCACGAGTTCAGCCGTGTTCTTCCGGAGGACTTCCGCATCTATGTGGATATGGAATCCGCTGCCACGATGCTGACGACCTACCAGCCCGACCTCATCCCCGGACTCCTCCAGACGCGTCCCTACGCACGCGTGCTGGCCTACACCGCTAACCCTGACGACGGAGAAGCCGCTCTCGCGGGGCGATTGGAGTTGAAGGCGAGGCGGCAGCGCCTCCTCACACACAACCTCAAGAAGCCTCAGCTGAACATGGTGCTCGGAGAAACTGCGTTGCGCAGAGTGATCGGCGGGCCGAAGATAATGGCAGACCAACTCAAACGTCTTGCCGAGGCAAGTACTTTGCCGAACGTGACCCTCCGCATCCTTCCGTTCTCCGCCGGGATGCCGACCGGTGATCAGACCGGGCCGTTCGTGATCATCGACTTCGGGCCGGACGGACGTGGCCAGCCTGTCGCTCCGACCACGATCTACGGCGAGGGCTACTCGAGCGACATGTACTCGGAGAAGCACGATGTCGTCGACCGCTACATCCACGCGTACAGAGTCCTCCAGCGGGCTGCGCTGGATGAATCGAGCAGCAGAGATCTGGTGCGCGAGATAGCAAGGGAGTACAACGCATGAACTACGAACTCAACGGCGCACGTTGGTTCAAGAGCAGTAGAAGTGGCGGCAGCAAGGAGTGCGTGGAGGCCGCGTTCCTGGCCGGGGGCAAGGTCGGTGTCCGCGACTCCAAGAATCCCGCCGGGCCGGCGCATGTCTTCACCGCCGGTCAGTGGGATGCGTTCGTGGGCGCGGTCATGGCGGGGAAGTTCGACCTGTCCCGCGTTTGATCGATCGGGAACGCGCCGAAATACGAACCGGGCCCGGTCATTTCGACCGGGCCCGCACGTGATGACGGCTTACTTCTGGTGGCCGCAAGCCTTGTGGTAGTCGATGACGGCCTGGCGCGCGGCCTTCAGGTCCTGCGCCTCCTGCGGGTTGGCCTGCCGCCACGCCTTCCGTTCGGCGCGGCGCTGGTCCTCGGGCAGGGTCTTCACCTTGGCGATCTCGGCGGCCACATCCGGGTGCTGCGCCAGGTAGGCGGCCACCTTGGGGGCGGCGTCCGCGCGGGCCGCGGCGGCGGCCTGTGGGCTGCACTGCGGCGTGTCGGCGGAGGCGG
The DNA here is from genome assembly GCF_044766925.1 of Nocardia sp. NPDC101769. Classification (NCBI taxonomy): domain Bacteria; kingdom Bacillati; phylum Actinomycetota; class Actinomycetes; order Mycobacteriales; family Nocardiaceae; genus Nocardia; species Nocardia sp. NPDC101769. Next base: position 131,230 of record NZ_JBIWMX010000015.1, read on the forward strand.
TGCCCGGCACGGCCAGGGCGATGGCGGCAGCTCCGGCGGCGCCGGCCAGGACCGCGGCAAGGGTGCGTTTCATTCTCACTCCAGGTTCGTGGGTTGGGGTCCCCACCGAATCTGCCCGCGCAAGCTGAAGGCGGCCTGAATCGGCCGGCCATCTTCAGGTGATCTTCAGCCACCCGTCGGCAACCTCGGCGATCACGGGTGAGCCGGCGGTGTGCTGCTTGGCAGGCGGAGGACGAAGACGGCTCCGGTCGTGCCGGGGGCGGGGTCGGCGCAGGTCAGGTCGCCGCCGTGCGCGCGGGCCAGGCCGCGCGCGATGGCCAGGCCCAGACCCGAACCGTCCGGGCGATGGTGGCGGGCATGGTCGAGACGGACCAGGCGGTCGAAGATACGCTCGCGATCCCCGACCGGAATGCCGGGGCCGCTGTCGGAGACGACGACCTCGACGGCATCGGCATACGCGCGCAACTCGACGGTAATGCTGCCGTCGTCCTTCATGGCCTGGCAGGCATTGCTGCACAGGTTGGTGAGGATCTGGGTGATGCGCTCGGGATCGGCGGGCACGGTGGCCGCCTCGCCGGTGAGCCGGAATTCGGTGTGCGGGTGCAGCATTCGCATCCGGTCGAGATGCGTGGCGGTCAGCGCGTACAGGTCCACCGGTTCGAGCCGGAGCTGCAGGCCGGCGTCGATGCGGGCCAGGTCCAGCAGGTCGTCGACCAGGCGGCCCGCGCGCTGGGTCTCCCGGACCAGGAGCAGCAGCATGCGCTGGCGGTCCTCGGGATCGGTGTCCGCGGGCTGCTGGAACACCGCCTCGGCCAGCGAGCGCACGCCGGTGATGGGGGTGCGCAGTTCGTGGGCGGCGTCGCCGACGAACACCCGGATGCGCTGTTCGGAGGCGCGGGCCCGGGCCTCGGCGGCGGCGGTGTCGCGCAGCGCGCCCTCCAGGGCATCGAGCATCTCGTCGAAAGCGGCTGCGGTGCGGCCCAATTCGGTGTCGGTGCGGGATGGCTCGAGGCGGCGGCCGAGGTGGCCGTGCGCGATATCGCGGGCCAGCCGGGTCATGGCGTCCAGGGGCGCGAGCGCACGGCGCACCCCGAACCAGAGCCCGAGCGCGATCACCGCGATGGCCCCGATGGTGGCCAGGGTCAGCAGCAGTCCCAGCCGCGACTGCGCCCGGGCGATCAGCGGCGTGTCCACCTGCAGGGTGAGCCGGCCGTCGTTGAGCGTCCCGGGTCCGGTGAGTTTGATGACGCGGGTCTTGGTGGTGCTGTCCTCCGCCAGCCGGTGCTCGAGGCTGCCGAAGGTGCGTCCGTCGGGCAGCACCAGCCGGACCCGCACCGAATGCGTGTCCACCCGGGTGATCAGGTCCTCCGGCGAAACCCCTTCCTGCGCGAGCTGTCTGGCCAGCTGGGCGCGGTCGGTGAGCACGGTGTTCTCGCTGCGGGTCACCACCACCCCGAACAGCGCGTGCACGCTCAGTGCGACCAGCACCAGCACGATGCCGGAAACCAGTGCGGCCGTGAGGGTTACGCGGCCGCGGAGCGAGACCGTCCTCACCGCGGCACCCGCAGCGTGTATCCGAGGCCGCGCACGGTGTGCACCACCCGCTCACCGTGTTCCTCGAGTTTGCGGCGCAGCGCGCTCACATGTACCTCGACCAGGTTGGGGTCGTAGTCCTCGTATCCCCAGACGGCCGTGAGGATCTGGGTCTTGGTGACCACCCGGTCCCGCTGCGCGGCCAGGTATGCGAGCAGCTTGAATTCGGTGGCGGTGAGGGTGAGCTCGTGCCCGGCCCGCCGCGCGCCCCCGGCGTCCACGTCCACCTCGAGGTCGCCGATCACGATGCGGCTCTGGAGTTTTCCCATCCGCCGCAGCAGCGCGTCCACCCGCGCCACCAGTTCGATGAGGTCGAAGGGTTTCACCACGTAGTCGTCGGAGCCGGCGCGCAGTCCGCGCACCCGGTCCTCGACGCCGTCGCGGGCGGTGAGCATGACCACGCCGGCCGCCGAGCGGGCCCGCACCGATTCCAGCAGGGCGAAGCCGTCGCGGCCGGGCAGCATCACATCGAGCACCACGACATCGGGCCGGAACTGGGCCAGGTCCTGTTCCAGCAGGCCGCCGTCCGCACGGGTGAGCACCTCGTGCCCGGCGGCGGACAGTCCGGCTCCCACCGCGGCCCGAATGGCCTCGGCGTCTTCGATGACAAGAATGCGTCCCGGTTGCACCCGGCAATTCTCAGGCCTGTGCCTGTGAATCCGCTGCGAACCGGGACGCCTCCCAGGTCTTTAGTGCGGGACCGCGATGGCGGTAATGAATTCCGCCAGCTTCCTGTCGTCGATGCTCTTGGCGAGGTCGGATTCACAGATCATGCCGACCAGTTGATTACCCCGGCGCATATCGAGCACCGGCATGCGCTTGATCTGGTTCTGTTCCATGACGTCCAGGACGGTACTCAAGTCCGTGTCGACGTCGACCGACCACACACGGCCCTGGGCCAGATCACCGGCCCGAACCCGGCTCGGGTCGTGTCCCATGGCGACGCAGTGCACGACGATGTCACGGTCGGTGAGCATGCCGATCAGCGTGTCGCCCTCGCAGATGGGGAGTGCGCCGACATCCATGTTGCGCATCAGCTGAGCGGCGCGGTCCAGGGTTTCATCGGCGGGGATGCATTCCGCACTCCGGTGCATGATGTCGCGAGCCTTCACTGCAACCTCCTGTCTCGGGATGGGTGTGCCAGGAGACATCGTGACCCCGATCACACCGGAAGGTCAATGCGTGAGCTGGAAGCGACTCGTGAGGCGGCGCAACCGGCCGGTTCCCGGCACGCTCAGCCACACCACGAACGCCAGAAGACCGTCCAGTATCAGCGCCAGCGCGGCCACCAGGATCGCGCCCACGAGCACCTTGTCGTAGCGGTAGAGACTGATGCCGTCGAAGATGTAGCGGCCCAGCCCGCCGAGGTTCACGTAGGCGGCGATGGTCGCGGTCGCCACCACCTGGAGAGTGGCCGCGCGCAGGCCGCTGAGCAGCACCGGCATGGCATTGGGCAGCTCGACCCGCAGCAGCACCCGGGGTTCGCTCATGCCCACGGCCCGCGACGCGTCGACCACGACCGGGTCCACATTCGCGATGCCCGCGTACGCACCCGCCAGCAGCGGCGGAATGCCGACGGTGAGCAGCGCCAGCAGCGGCGGGGTCAGGCCCAGGCCCATGAGCAGCACCACGAAGGTCAGCACGCCCAGCGTCGGCAGCGCGCGCATGGAGTTGGCGAAGCCGACGATGAGGGCCGACCCGCGGCGGGTGTGCCCGATCAGCAGGCCGATCGGCACCGCGATCACGGCCGACAGGCCCACGGCCAGCAGGCTGTACCACAGGTGTTCGAGAATGCGGCGCCCGATGCCGGCCGGTCCGGACCAGTTCGCGCCGTCGGTGAGGAAGTGCCAGGCATCCAGGAAAAGGTTCATGCTGACTCCATTCGGCATGGGCGGGGCCGCTGCGTGGTGACGCGAGCTGCCTCCTTCGCGGCCTGACCGCTCATGCCGGCTCCATTCGGCATGGGCGGGGCCGCTGCGTGGTGACGCGAGCTGCCTCCTTCGCGGCCTGACCGCTCATGCCGTGCGCCCTTTCCGCCACGGCGTCGCCACCCGGCCCAGCAGGTACAGCAGGCGGTCCACGATCAGGGCCAGCGCCAGCACCACGATGATGCCCGCGACGATCTCGTCCGGGTAGTCGCGCTGATAGCCCTGGGTGAACAGCTTGCCGAGCCCGCCGACACCGATCAGCGCACCGACGGTCACCATCGAGATATTGGTGACCGCCACGACACGCAGGTTGGCGATGAAAACCGGTAGGGCGAGCGGGAAGTCGACGGTGAGCACCCGCCGCCAGCGCGGGTAGCCGATGGCGTCGGCGGCGTCGAGGATGTCGGCCGGCACCGAATCCAGGGCGGTGGGGACCGCCGTGATGAGCAGCGCCACCGAGTAGATGGTCAGCGCGATAACCACATTCAGCGGATCGATGACGCCGAGGCCCAGCAGCGGCGGAAGAATGACGAACAGCGCCAGCGACGGAATCGTGTACGCGATACTGGCCGCCGTGGTGGTGGCCCGCCGCAGCCAGCGCGCCCGATGCGCCAGCGCGCCCACCGGGATCGCGATCACCAGGCCCAGCAGCAGCGGCAGCAGGGCCAGATACAGATGGGTACGGGCGTATCCGGCGATCTCGTCGAAATTGTCGATGAGGTACCTCACCGGGGCTCCTGGAAGAAGACCCGATTGCGTTCGGCGTCCTCGGCGGTGCGCTGCCGGTGCAGCTGCTCGAGCACGTCGCGCGCGTAGATCGCGCCCACTGCCGCCCCGGAATCATCCACCGCCACACCGATTTCCGAGGGCGAGGAGATGGTGGAGTCGAGGGCCTGGCGCAGATCGCCGTCCTGTGGGAAGAGCGAGCCGCCCGCGGCCATGCTGTCGGTCAGCGCGTGCCCGGCGCGCACGCCCTCCACGCCGGTGGTGTCGATCCAGCCCAGGGGCCGCTTGGCCCGATCGATGACCAGCCGCCATTCGCCCTGCTCCAGCCGGACGCCGGGCACCTCGTCCGGCGTGACCGTCGAGAGTTCGTGCAGCGGAACGGCATCGGCCGTCCGGAAGGACAGTTCCCGGTAGCCGCGGTCGCGGCCCACGAAGCCGGCCACGAAATCGGTGGCGGGCTTGGCGAGTACGGTCCGCGGCACATCGTGCTGCTGGAGGTAGCCGCCGGGGCCGAACACGGCGATGTGGTCGCCGAGCTTGATGGCCTCGTCGATGTCGTGGGTGACGAAGACGATGGTCTTGTGCAGTTCGGCCTGCAGCCGCAGCATCTCGTTCTGGAGTTCGGTGCGCACCACCGGGTCGACGGCGCTGAACGGTTCGTCCATCAGCAGGATCGGCGGGTCCACGGCCAGCGCCCGGGCCACGCCCACGCGCTGCTGCTGACCACCCGACAGCTGCGCCGGATAGCGTTGCGCCAGGCCGCGATCCAGGCCGACCCGGTCCATCACCTCGAGCGCCGCCCGGCGGGCCGCGCGGCGGGACTGTCCGCGCAGCACCGGCACGGTGGCCACATTGTCGACCACGGTGCGGTGCGGCAGCAGGCCCGCGTTCTGGATCACGTAGCCGATGCCGAGCCGCAGCTGGACCGGATCGCTGCGCGAGATGTCCTGCCCGCCAACGGTGATGACGCCCGTACTGGGGCCGATCATGCGGTTGATCATGCGCATGGAGGTGGTCTTGCCGCAGCCGGACGGCCCGACGAACACGGTGAACGACCCGGATTCGATGCGCAGGTCGAGGTCGTGGACGGCGGTGGTGCCGTCCGGATACGTCTTGCTGACGCCGGTGAATTCGATGTCGGACACCGTGTTCGGCCCTCCCTAGGCGATCGGCTTGTCGAGCCCCCGCGCGGCCACCCACTGCTTGGCGGCGGCGGCCGGTTCTGTCTTGCTGCTGCCGGAGACGGCGGTATTGAGCGAGATGAGTTCGGCCGTGGTCAGTTTCGCCGAGACCGCGTCGAGCACCTTCGTCAGCTTGTCGCTCTTCTTGGCGGTGTTGTAGAGCGGCACCACGTTCTGCGGCGGGAAGTTGTGCTTCGGGTCGGTCAGCACCACCAGGTTGTTGGCGGCGATGGCGGGGGAGGTGGTGAAGATGTCGGCCGCGGTGACCTGACCGTCGGTCAGGGCCTTCACGGTGGCGGGGCCGCCGCCGTCGGCGATCGGCACGAAGTTCGCGGCCGCGATGTCCAGGCCGTAGTTCTTCTTCAGGCCGGGCAGGCCGCCGGGGCGCTCGGAGAACTCCGCGGGCGCGGCCAGTTTCACCTCGGCCGAGTGCGCCGCCAGATCGCCGATGCTCGTCAGGTTCCACTTGTCGGCGGTGGCCTTGGTGACCACGACGGCGTCGGAGTCCTCACCAGGCGCGGGGGTGCCGGTGGCGAGCTGATCGCCGAGCGCCTTGGCCAGTGCCGCGTTCACTTCGTCCGGGGTGGTGGCGGTGCTCGACTTGTCCAGGTACTGCAGCAGATTGCCGGTGTAATCCGGGATGAGGGTGATGGCGCACTGCTTCAGCGCGGGGACGTAGGCTTCGCGGCTGCCGATATTGAGCTTGGTGTCGATACCGAAACCGTTGGTGCGCAAGGCTTCCGCGTAGACATCGGCCACGGTCTCGGATTCCGGGAAGTTGGCAGAGCCGACGGTCACCTTGTTGGCGTCGCTGCCGCAGTCGCCGCCACCGCCGAGCGGATTGGACTTGGAGCCGCCACAGGCGGACAGCGCCATGGCCGCGGCCAGCGCCACCGACGCGGCCAGAATTCGGAGTACCGTCCGGGCGGTGCGCCTGCCGTCGGCGCGTGTGGTGATGAGCGAGTGCACTGTCGTCCTTCCGAGCGGGGTGCCTGCGCGGGCGGGGCGGATTCCACCCCTGAAACAGACTCAACTGTCCATATTGCCCGGCTGTTCCTGCGAACGTCGCCTACCTGTGGTCGGTTTCGTGCATTTGGCGGATACGGTCGAGCCATCCTGCCGGGCCGTTTCCGGCAGCGGAACCCCTCGGCTCGAGCTGCGCGGAACTCCGCGGTGCGCCCATGCGCGGGTCGGTTTCGCGTGGGGGAGGGGTGGGGCGGCAGACTGTTGCGCGTGTCCGGCACAGACTCCTCCGCACCGCGCGCCCTCGGCCGTCGCGCCCGTCCGCTCCGCCGCGCGCGGCGGCCCCGCCTCGGGTCGGCGCTGCTGGTCGTCGCGGTCGCCGCGGCCGCGGTGGCCTGCGGCAGCTCGGGCACCGGACCGGTATTGACCGTGGGAGCGGGGAATTCGGCGGAATCGATGATGATCGCCGAGATCTACGCGGGCGCGCTGGCCCGCACCGGACTGCGCACCCGGGTCGAGGATCGGATCGGACAGCGCACGGATCTGCTCGCGGCCCTCGACGCCGACCGGATCGCGCTGTTCGGCGATGTCAGCGGAGATCTGCTGACCGCCCTGGACTCCACCGCGACCGTCACGAAACCGGACGACGTGAATGCGGCTCTGTCCAAGGCGCTTCCGCAGGGCGTCGTCGACTCCGATGCCGCCGACGGCACCGACCTGCGCCCCACCGTGGTCGCCGCCGCCGCCCGCCCCGACGGCCTGCCGTCCTCGCTGAAGGACCTGGGCGCGCGCTGCGCCGAGCTCACCATCGGTATCGACACCGGCGCGCCCCTGGACGCTCTGCGCGCCCCGCTCGACCCGCAACGCGACGTCCTGGACCCGCTGCGCACCGTCTACCACTGCGCGATCACCCACCCGGTCACCTTCGCCACCGACGCCGACCTGCGAAAGGCCCTCTCCGACGGGGAAATCCAGCTGGCCGTTCTCCCCGGCCCGCCCGCCTTCCTCCCCGACGGCGGCGCCGACCTCGCTCCACTCGCCGACCCCGACTACGCCTTCCGCGCCGCGATGGTCCTCCCGATCATCCGCAAATCCGCCCTGACCGATCAGCAACTCCGCAAGCTCAACTATGTCGCCGGCGAACTCATCACCACCGACCTGGCCGACATGATCCACCAGGTCCGCGACGAGGGCGCCGTCCCCGCCGCGGTCGCCCGGGTCTGGCTCGACGCGCACGCCCTGTGACCCCCGCCCGGTCGTGAATCCGTAACACCTCGGCGTCCCCTGCGTCGCAACCGGTTTCGCTCGCCTACCGTGGATGGATCGGGGCAGCTTCCCATGGCGGTACGGAACCGGGATACGACTGTGAACCCACCAGGCGGCGGGCATCTGGGCGATTGGCCCTGGCCTACGGGGACTTTCATGGAACGGCTGTGCGCGCGCAGCCGCCAGGACCTGCTCCAGCTCGGCGTGCAGACCTACTGCCCGCCGGGCACCGTGCTCATGCGCCAGGGCGAACCGGGCACCACGGTGTACCTGCTGCGCTCGCGGGATCGCACGCTGTCGGCGTGCGTGAAGATCACCGCGGCCGACGGCAAGCTCTTCGCGATCCGGGTCAGCGGCGACGTGATCGGGGAACTGGGTGCGCTGGTACCGGATTCGCCACGGTCCAATACCGCGACGGTGTGCACCGCCACCATCGCGCACCGTATTCCGGGGTCGGTGTTCATGGCGTTTCTGGAATCCCATCCGGACGGTTCGCTGGTGCTGTGCCGCTCGCTGGCCGATCGGCTGGCCTGGTCCGATCAGCGCCGCCTGGACTTCGGCGGCTGCCACGTGCACATCCGGCTCGCCCGCCTGCTGGTCGAATTCGTCGAATCCTGCGGGCGGCGTGCGGAAGCGGGGTGGGAGATCACCGTGCGACTGTCCTACGAGGAGCTCGGCAATCTCGTCGGCGCTGGTGTGGACGCGGTGGGACTGGCCATGCGCGAGATGCGGGAGTCCGACCTGGTGCGCCTGAACAACCGGCACGTCCACGTCCGGGACCTCGAAAAACTGCGTCGATTCGCGGAATTGGAGGAGTGATTCCCGAAATCCTTCTGAGAGACCTGATTTTTCAGGCTTTCTTACATCCGCACCGTGTCACGCTCGAGGAGTCTCCCCATCATGGATCTGGGGCAAAACGCACGGGAGGTGTGACCGATGTCGGCACCCGAAATACCGTCCGGATGTACAGCGGTCGACGAGCTCTATCGCGCGCTGACCCTTGTCCACAGCCCACTGGCGGCCGCGCTCATCGTCGCCGCCACGACGGGGCGGTGGCCCGACCGGGACGAGCCGGCCATCGCCCTCGTGGTCAGGGTCCGTTAGGTTCCCGCGTCATTGCCGCAGGGCCGCAGCGAGATCCGCGTTGAGGGCGAGGGCCGGGAGGGACGCGACGAGCATGTCGACCAGGGACTCCCTGGTGATGGGTTCCTCGCGGAGCCAGGTCAGGGTGGTTTCCTCGACGAAGGCGATCCAGCCGCGAACGGCCAGGCCCAGGCGGGGGCGGTCGGGGTCCTCGGCGGGGATGGGGGCCGCGGCGATGATGCGGTCCACCAGGGCCATGCGGGTGGCGTCGACCAGGGCGACCAGTTCGGGGCTGGCGCTGGCCGGGCCCCGGAGCAGGGCCAGGTAGGACGTGCGGTTCTCGGTGACGTAGTCGATGTAGCGCTCGACCGAGTCGCGGAGCATGTCGAACAGCGCCAGCTTCGGGTCGGGCGAGGTGCGTTCCAGCAGTTCGGCATTGGCGTGCTGGATGATCGCCAGGTGGAAGTCCTGCTTGGTGGGGAAGTAGTGGAACAGCAGGCCGCGCGAGATGCCGGCCTGCTCGGCGATCTCGCCGATGGAGATGTCGTCCAGGGCGCGTTCACGCAGCATGCGGGCGCCGAGTGTGATCAACTGCTCGCGGCGTTCGGTGGGGCTCAGGCGCACGCGTTTGCCCCGGCTGTCGGGTCTGCTGCTCACGGCGCGCTCCTTGGTCATCGGTCCAACGTTAGGCCATCTTGTCATGTCTTACTGAACGTGAGTCAATACTGTTGACTCCCGCTCAATAAGACCCTACGCTCGGATACATGAGTCGCAAGGTTACAGACAAAGCTGTCGGCAACCGGCCGGTCCGGCACTCCCGCGTGATCATCGTCGGCAGCGGGTTCTCGGGCCTGGGCCTGGCCATCCGGCTGAGCCAGCAGGCACGCACCGACTATCTCGTGCTGGAGCGTGGCAACGATGTCGGCGGCACCTGGCGCGACAACACCTACCCGGGTGCGGCCTGTGACGTGCCCTCCCAGCTGTACTCCTACTCGTTCGCGCTCAACCCGGAGTGGTCGCGCTCGTTCTCCAAGCAGCCGGAGATCCAGCGCTACATCCAGGGTGTCGCCGACACGTACGGCGTGCGCGACAAGCACATCTTCGACTGCGAGATGACCGGCGCCCGGTGGAACGCCGAGGACGCCCGCTGGGAGATCCAGACCAGCCAGGGCCCCTTCACGGCCGACATCCTGGTCTCCGCCGTCGGCGCGCTCTGCGAGCCCAACCTGCCGGACATCAAGGGCATCAACGACTTCCAGGGCGAGATCTTCCACTCCGCCCGCTGGAACCACGACTCCGACCTGACCGGCAAGCGCGTCGCTGTCATCGGCACCGGCGCCTCGGCCATTCAGATCGTCCCCAGCATCGCCGGTAAGGTCGCGCACCTCGACGTCTACCAGCGCACCGCGCCCTGGCTGCTGCCCCGCGTCGACCGCGAGTACCTGGCCCCGGAGAAGTTCGCGCTCAAGCACATTCCCGCGCTGCGCAGCCTCTACCGCGCCGGGATCTACGCCGCCCGCGAGACCCAGGTGGTCGGACTGGCCAAGTTCCCGCCCGCCATGCTCGGCCTCGAGGCCGTCGCCCGCGCCAAGCTGTTCGCCGAGGTGCGCGATCCGGAGCTGCGCCGCAAGGTCACCCCGAACTTCCGCATCGGCTGCAAGCGCATGCTGATCTCCAACGAGTACTACCCGGCGCTGAGCCGCGACAATGTCGACGTGGTGACCGACGGGATCAAGGAGATCCGCCCGGGCTCCATCGTCACCAAGGACGGCACCGAGCGCGAGGTCGACGCCATCATCGTGGCCACCGGCTTCCACGTCACCGACTCGCCGGTCTACGACACCGTCTCCGGTCGCGACGGCCGCACGCTCTCCGAGGTTTTCGAGGCCATCGGTCAGCAGGGCTACAAGGGCTCGGCCATCAACAACTACCCCAACATGTTCTTCATGCTGGGCCCGAACGTGGGCCTGGGGCACACCTCGATGGTGTTCATGCTGGAATCGCAGATCAACTACATCTCCGACGCCATCGCGCAGTTCGACAAGCTGGGCCTGCGCACGGTCGAGGTCCGCAAGGACGTGCAGGACGAATACAACGCCGGCCTGCAGCGCAAACTGGAAGGTGCGGTGTGGAGCACCGGCGGCTGCGCCTCCTGGTACCTCGACAAGCACGGCAACAACACCACGCTGTGGCCGGACTTCACCTTCCGGTTCCGCAGTCTGCTCGAGCACTTCGATGTCTCGGCCTACGACACGACCACCGAGCCTGTCGCACAGGCCGTCTAGTCCACCCAACCCAGACAACCGAAGGCGGTAACCGTGAGCAACGACGCTTACTTCAAGGACAAGGTCTGCGTGATCACCGGTGCGGGTTCCGGCATCGGCCGCGCCCTGGCGGAGAACCTGGCCCGGCGCGGCGCGCACCTCGCGCTGTCCGACATCGACGACGAGGGCCTCGCCGAAACCGTGCGACGCTGCGAGAAGTACGGCGTCAAGGTCAAATCCGACCGGATCAATGTGGCCGAGCGCGAGGCCGTCCTGCTCTACGCCGATGACGTGAAGAAGTACTTCGGCAAGGTCAACCAGATCTACAACAATGCCGGCATCGCCCACCACGGCGATGTGCTCGACACCGCCTTCAAGGACATCGAGCGCATCATGGACGTCGACTTCTGGGGCGTCGTCAACGGCACCAAGGCGTTCCTGCCGTTCCTCATCGAATCCGGCGACGGCCACGTGGTGAACGTGTCCAGCCTCTTCGGCCTGATCGCGGTCCCCGGCCAGAGTGCCTACAACTCGGCCAAATTCGCGGTCCGCGGCTTCACCGAGGCGCTGCGCCAGGAAATGCTGATGAGCGGCACCCCGGTCAAGGTGACCTGCGTGCACCCGGGCGGCATCAAGACCGCCGTCGCCCGCAATGCCACCGTCTCCGAGGGCCTCAACCAGAAGAACCTGGCCGCCCTCTTCGACAGCAAGCTGGCCCTGCACATCCCGGAAATGGCCGCGCAGACCATTACCGAGGCCGTCCGCAAGGGTCACGGCCGGGTGCTCATCGGCTGGGAGGCCAAGGCTCTCGACCTGTTCGTGCGCACCACCGCCTCGTACTACCAGCGCATCTCCGCCGTGGTGCAGAAGCGCTTCCTGCCGTAGGACAGTGACAGAGGAAGGACGCTCGGTCATGCCCGATGTGACACTGCCATTGCCCATCGTCCGCGCCGCGTTGAATCCGCTCTTCCGGATCGTGCTCAACCACCGGCTGTCGTTCAGTGTCCAACGGGCGCTGCTGGATTGGAGTTCGGTGGCGCAGCGCGTGCCGCGGGGCACCCGCGTGGAGCACGTCGAACTCGGTGGCCGCCCGGCCGAACGCGTGACGGTCGGACTGGTCTCCGACAACGCCACCGTGCTGTACCTGCACGGCGGCGGCTACACCGTCTGCTCGCCGGCCACGCACCGGTCGCTGGCGGCCTATCTGGCGCGGGAAACCGGTTGCGCCGTCCAGGTTCTGGACTACCGGCTGGCTCCCGAGCATCCGTTCCCGGCGGCGCTCGACGATGCCGAGGCGGCCTTCCTGGACCTGGTGGCCGCCGGCTATCGGCCGGAACACATTGCGGTGGCCGGTGATTCGGCCGGTGGCGGGCTGGCGCTGGCGCTGGCGCTGCGGTTGCGCGACCGGCACCGGCTGGTTCCGGCCGCGCTCGGCCTGATCGCGCCCTGGGCCGACCCGAACGAGGTGCCGGTCCGGGACCGCGATCTGGTCATCGGCAAGCGGTGGTCGCGGGCCTGTGCCGCCGCCTATCTGGGTGCGGGCGACGGCACCGACACCGGTTACGCGCCGCTGCTCGCCGACCCGTCCGGGCTGCCGCCGACCTATGTCCAGGCCGACGTGGACGAACTGCTGCACGCCCAGTGCGCGCGGCTGGTCGCGCAGCTGCGCGCGGTCGGCGTGCCGGCCGAGTTCACCGAGACTCGCGGACTGTGGCACGTGGCCCAGTTGCAGGCGAGTCTCGTGGTCCCCGCCGCGGCGGTGACCGTCGAGCTCGGTCAGTTCCTGCGGCACGCCCTTCGACCAGCGCAGAGCCGGTCAATAGGATAGGGAGAAGACATAACGCGGGACCGTCCGAGCACCGGTTCGGGCGGTCCGCCGGGAGTTACCCGTGAGCGTGGCGTAAATTACCCGCCAGTAAACCCACTGTGGAAGGGCAGCGATGCGAGAGTTCGAAGTCCCGGCTACCTACACCATTCCGGAGAACGCCAATATGTCGGACGGCGCGTTCCGGCACGCGGAGAAGACCCCCAACCTGGTCGTCTTCAACACCCCGGATGGCAAGGGCGGCTGGAACGACGTCACGGCAGCGACGTTCGCGAAGACCGTGACCGAGGTGGCCAAGGGGCTGGTCGCCTCCGGCGTCGAGCTCGGTGACCGCGTCGCCATCATGGCCCAGACCAGCTACGAGTGGGTCGTGCTCGACTTCGCCATCTGGGCGGCCGGCGGCTGCACCGTCGCCATCTACGACTCCTCCTCCGCCGAGCAGGCGCGCTGGATCCTCGAGGACTCGGCCACCAAGCTCACCGTCGTCCAGAACGACAAGCACCGCGCCACCATCGCGGAAATCGAAGGCGGACTGGACAGCCTGAGGGAAGTCCTGCAGATCGACAAGGGCGCCATCGCCGACCTCGTCGCCCGCGGCGCCGACCTCGACGACGCCGTCGTGCACGAGCGCCGCGCCCAGGTGAAGGCCGCCTCCCCGGCGACCCTCATCTACACCTCCGGCACCACCGGCCGGCCCAAGGGCGTCATGCTCTCGCACGCCAACCTGTACGCCGAGTCGGCCGCCGACCGCAGCGCCATGAGCGAGTTCCTGCAGCCCGGCCGCAAGTCGCTGCTGTTCCTGCCGCTGGCCCACGTCTTCGCCCGTGCGGTCGCGCTGGCCGCCTTCGACGCCGGTGTCACCGTGGCCCATACCGCCGACTGGTCCACCCTGGTCGAGCAGTTCGGGGAGTACAAGCCGAACTTCATCCTCTCGGTGCCGCGCGTATTCGAGAAGGTGTTCAATGGCGCCAAGCAGAAGGCGCACGACGGCGGCAAGGGCAAGATCTTCGACTACGCCACCGAGATCGCCATCCAGTACAGCCAGTCGCTGCAGAGCGGCGGCCCGAACATCGTGCTCAAGCTGCAGCACATGCTGTTCGACAAGCTGGTCTTCTCCAAGCTGCGCGAGGCCATGGGCGGTCAGTGCGATTCCGCCGTCTCCGGCGGCGGCCCGCTGGGCGCGCGCCTGGGCCACTACTTCCGCGGCGCCGGCGTCACCATCTACGAGGGCTACGGCCTCACCGAGTCCACCGCCGCTGTCAGCGTGAACACCCCCAAGTTCATCAAGGTCGGTTCGGTCGGCCGCCCGCTGCCCGGCCACGGCGCCAGGGTCGCCGAGGACGGCGAGCTGCTCATCCGCGGCCCGGTCGTGTTCGGTGGCTACTGGAACAACCCCGAGGCCAGCGCCGACGCCTTCGACGCCGACGGCTGGTTCAAGACCGGCGACCTCGGCGCCATCGACGAGCAGGGCTTCATCGCGATCACCGGCCGCAAGAAGGAAATCCTGGTCACCGCCGGCGGCAAGAACGTCTCCCCGGCCATGCTCGAGGACTCGCTGCGCCAGAACGCGCTGATCAGCCAGGTCATGGTGGTCGGCGACGGCCAACCCTTCATCGGCGCGCTCGTCACCCTCGACCCGGAAGCCCTGCCGGCGTGGAAGGCGCGCAACGGGATTCCCGCCGACACCCCGATCGAGCACGTCATCGAGAACCCGGCCCTGGTCGCCGAGATCAATGACGCGGTCGCGGCCACCAACAAGCTGGTGTCGCACGCCGAGGCGATCAAGAAGGTCCGCATCCTCCCGGTCGACTGGACCCAGGAGGGCGGCGAGCTCACCCCGAAGCTGTCGCTCAAGCGCGCCGTCGTCATGAAGCAGTACGCGGCCGACGTGGACGCGATCTACAACTCCTGATCGGCTCCGGAGACATCCGGAAAGGCAAGGGGCCCGCGGATTTCCGCGGGCCCCTTCGCGTTCGCGGGTAACGCCCGGGTGCACCGGTGAATAACGAATCCTCGTGATGTGGCGGTCCGGTGTTTACCGGAAGCATCGATGCCATGAGCGACAACGGGATCGGCCCCACCGCCTCGTGATCCCGGCTCGCGGGTCCGGCGTCCTTCTGCCGGTCCTAAGTCGCGCTCCGGCATTTCCTCGAAACTAGTTGCTTGGAAACTAGTATTATGGATACTATTGCTCCATCGAAAGGAGCCCGCAATGTCCACCGCCACCGCCCTCACGCCGCCCGTCACCGCCGTGTCCACTCCACTCGCCGCACCCGCCCGCCGGTGGCTGGGGCTGTCCGCGATCATCGGCGCGACGCTGATGAACATGCTCGACACCAATGTCGTGAACGTCGCGCTGCCGATGATCCGGCGTGATCTGGGCGGCACCTACGCCACGATGCAGTGGATCGCTGCGGCCTACACGCTGGTGCTGGCGGTCGGGTTGCTCACCGGCGGGCGACTCGGCGACCTGTTCGGGCGCCGGCGGATGTTCCTCGGCGGCACAATCGGATTCGTGCTCGCCTCGGTGGCCTGCTCGCTGGCCGCGTCGCCGGAGGCACTGATCGGTGGGCGGGTCGCGCAGGCCGCGGCGGCCGCGCTGATGGTGCCGCAGTGCCTGGGGATGATCCGGGATCTGTTCCCGGACACCGCGGATCAGCCCAGGGCATGGGCGGCGTTCGGCACCACCCTCGGCGTCGCGAGCATTCTCGGGCCGATTGTCGCCGGCCTGCTCATCAAGGTGGATCTGCTCGGCACCGGCTGGCGGTCGATCTTCTGGATCAATGTGCCGCTCGGGCTCTTCGCCCTGATCGGGGGTATCGCGGCGCTGCCCCGGCGCGGCGGGGACCGCACCGGCGGCCTCGATCTGCTCGGCGTCGTCCTGGCCGGTTCGGGTGTCGGGCTGCTGATCTATCCGCTCATGCAGGGTCGTGAGCACGGCTGGCCGGCCTGGAGCCTGATCATGCCGGTGATCGGTGTCGCGGTGCTCGGGATCTTCGTTGCGCAGCAGCGGTTCCGGACCGCTGCCGGCCGGACCCCGCTGGTGCGGCTGAGCGTGTTCGGCCGCCGTTCCTACAGTGCCGGAGTGCTTTTCGAGACGGTGTTCTTCATCGGTATCATCGGTTTCTCGCTCGCCCTGGGCCTGATGCTGCAGCTCGGCTTCGGCTACAGCCCGATCGGCGCGAGCATCGCCATGGCGGCCTGGGCGCTCGGCTCCTTCTTCGGTTCCGCCATCGGCGCGGAGGCCCCGAAGCTGGGCCGCAAGGTGCTGCACCTGGGCGTCGGCATCATGACCGCCGGACTGGCCGGCCAGTACGCGGTGCTGCATCTGGTCGGCACCGGTCTGAACGCCTGGGAGCTGGCGGGCCCGCTGCTGATCGTCGGATTCGGTATGGGCATGGTGTTCGTCCCGATGTTCAGCATCATCATCGGCGAGATCGAGGATGACGAGGTCGGCTCGGCCTCGGGCCTGCTGGAATCGGTGCAGCAGCTGGCTGGCGCGCTCGGCGTCGCGGTGCTGGGCACCGTGTTCTTCAACCGCTTCACCCACCTCGGTGGCACCCCGCGCGGCAATGCCCTGATCGGTATGGAGCACGTCACGCTCGTCGGCATCGGGCTCGGCGTCATGGCCTTCTGCCTGGCCTTCCTGCTTCCGCACGCGCCCCGCGAGGCCCACTGATCCACGCGGCGAACATCATTCGGCAGGCCCCGCCCGCGCGGGGCCTGTCGTCGTGGCAGGGTGGGGTCCGGCGCCTCACCGTGCGGGTGTGGGTAGGCGGTCGAGGAAATCGGCGATGAGCCCGGCGATTTCGGAGACATGGGTTTCCAGGGCGAAATGACCCGTATCGAACAGGTGGAGTTCGGCATCGGGGAGGTCGGCCAGATAGGCGCGCGCGCCCACGGCGGGGAAGAAGGGGTCGTTCGCGCCCCAGGTGATGAGGGTGGGGGGAGTGTAGGTGCGGAGCCAGGACTGCCATTCGGGGTAGCGGGCCACGTTCGACTTGTAGTCGAAGGCCAGGGCCACCTGGGCTTCCTTGCGGCCGAGGAGATCGAGGTAGTGCTGGTCCAGGGTCCAGGCATCAGGGTCGAGCAGGGCCGGGTCGGCGACGCCGGTTTCGTATTGGCCACGGGTGCCCTCGAGGGTGAGCAGGCCGCGGATGACCTCCTCGTCGCCCTCGTGGTCGGGGCGCAGGGCGACGAAACCCTGTGCGGCCTCGGACAAACCGGCTTCGTAGGCATTGCCGTTCTGAACGATGAGACCGGTGATCCACTCCGGATGCCGGGTGGCCAAGCGCAGGCCGATGGGTGCCCCGAAGTCGAAGATGTACATGGCGAAACTGGTCAGGCCCAGCCGCTGAACGAAACCCTCGGTGATGTCGGCCAGGCGGTCGAAACTGTAGTCGAAATCCGCGGGGGCGACGGTGTTTCCGAAGCCGGGATAGTCGGGGGCGATGAGGCGGTAGCGGTCGCCCAGGGCGTCGATGAGGCGGCGGAACTGATGGGACGCGGTGGGAAAACCGTGCAGTAGCAACAGGACCGGGGCGTCCGCGCGGGCGGGTGCCGACTCCCGGTAGAAGACCTCGACGCCATCGACCTCGAGGCGGCCGTGCCGGACGGTGGGGAGCGGGTGCAGGACCCGGGGGAGCACGCTCATGGCTTCACATGCTTTCTGTCGGCGATGTTGCATTAGTTCTACGCCGACTCCGGCTAATGTGTCAACGGCTCGAGGTAGCATTAGCGACGTGGCTGATCTCGAACCGTTGATCGGTGAACCTCTCGCGCTGGACCTGGTGAACACCCGGCCCATCGGTGCCGACCTGCTGGAAACCCCTGAGCAGCTGGCGGATTGGCTGCGCCTGGAGGCCGATCGCCTACCCGAGCCGCCGCCGCAGCGCCTCACCGGCGCCGACCTGGCCGCCGTCCACGCGGTGCGCGACCACACCGCCGTGGCGCTGGACGCGATGCTGCACGGCCGCCGCCCACCGGCCGCCGCACTGCGCGGCCTCGCCGAGGCGCAATCGGCCGCGCCTGCCATTCGTCGCCTGGACTGGAACGGCGATGCCGTCACCGAAACCGTGGCGCGCCTCGGCGATCCGGGCGCCCGGCTGGCCGCGCATCTGGCCGATGCCGCCGCGACCCTGCTCACCGATCCGGCCATCGATCGCCTGCGGCAGTGTGGTGCGGAGGACTGCGTCATGCTCTTCCTGCCCGCGCATCCGCGCCGCCAGTGGTGCTCGCCCGAGCGGTGCGGCAACCGGGTCCGGGTCGCCCGCTACTACCAGCGCCACCGGGCCACCGACTGATTCGCCGAATTCCTCGCCGGTTCACCCGAATTCTCCGGGCGGAGGCCGATGATTTCGGCGTGGCCCCCGCGTCCTACCTTCCGGGTGCCGCCGCACCTGCCCGAAAACGATCGAGGAGGAACCCGTGCCCGCTCTGAACCCGTACCTGCTCTTCAACGGCAATGCCGAAGAGGCCATCACCTTCTACCAGTCTGTCTTCGGCGGCGAGGCGACCATCGTCCGTTTCCGCGACATGGGTGAGACCCCGCCGGAGATGCCCGAGGACGTGCTGAACCGGGTCGCCAATGCACAGCTGCCGCTGAGCGAGACCAATAACCTCATGGTCTCCGACTGCCCGCCCGGCAGCGAGATCGACAACTCCAAGCCGGGTTTCATCGTGCAGGTCGAGGTCGAGTCGGCCGCCGAGGCCGAGCGGCTGTTCAACGAGCTCGCGCCGGGTGGATCCGTTTCCATGCCGCTGGGCCGGGTTCAGTGGGCCGAGGCGTTCGCCATGGTCACCGACAAGTTCTCGGTGCCGTGGATGATCAACTACACCGGTAACGCGCTGATGTGATTCACTCCGGCCCGCCGGGCCGGTCCTCCGCGAAGCGTTCGGCCGCGAGTTCGCGAAAACGCCTGGCGGCCAGCGGCAGATAGGCATCCGTGCGCCAGACGAGGTGCAGGGTGCGGTGGCAGTAGACGTCGTCGAGGTGCAGCC
The DNA here is from genome assembly GCF_044766925.1 of Nocardia sp. NPDC101769. Classification (NCBI taxonomy): domain Bacteria; kingdom Bacillati; phylum Actinomycetota; class Actinomycetes; order Mycobacteriales; family Nocardiaceae; genus Nocardia; species Nocardia sp. NPDC101769. The sequence goes on from NZ_JBIWMX010000015.1 coordinate 150,059, forward strand.
AGGCCACCGCGGGGCCGGAGTAGTCGCGCGCCATGGCCGGGAGCAGGCCGATGCCGAAGCCGGTGGCGATCAGGCCGCGGATCGCGGAGGGCTCGTCGCCCTCGCAGACGATCGTGGGGCGCAGCCCGGCGCGGGCGAATACGCGATCCAGCACGATGCGTTGCCAGTAGTCGGGTGAGGTCGTGATGAAGGGTTCGGTCGCCAGCTCGGCGACCGTGACTCGATCCCGGCCGGCGAGCCGGTGTGTGGGCGAAACAGCCAGTAGCACTTCCTCGTCCAGCAATTCCTGCCCGGCCAGGCCGGGTGTGTCCGGCGTCAGCGACACCACCCCGAGGTCGAGGTCGCCGGCCGCCAGCCGGGCCGACACCTGTGCGGCGGTGCCCGAGAAAAGCTGGACGCGTACGCCGGGATACGCCTGCAGGAAGTCCGCGATCACGTTCTGGACGACTCGCAGATTCTCCGCCCCGATCGTGATCGCACCCCGCTCCAGCCCGGCCAGATCATCGAGCTCCCGGCGGGCACCGTCGAGTTCGTCCAGGGCGCGATCCACCCGCACGAGGAACGCCGCGCCGAAGCGGTTCAGCCGCAGCCGCCGTCCCTGCCGGTCGAAAAGCGGTACGCCCAGCTCGTTTTCGAGCCGGGTGATGGTCCGGCTCAGCGAGGGCTGGGCCACCCGGAGTTCCTCCGCCACCCGGGTGATGTTCTCGGCGCGGGCCACCATTCGGAAGTAACGCAGCTGCAGTAGATCCACGCTCATAACTCTAGAGGCATTGGTGTATAGCACTTTTGGTCGTGGAAGCTATGAGAAGGCCGCCTTACCGTTCAAATATGACCGCACTGCACGTTCCCGCCCGCCCCGAAGCTCCTACGGCCGCAGCCAATCCCTGGATCACGCTGGTGGCCGTCACCGGCGGTCAGTTCCTGGCCGTCCTGTCCACCACCGTCGTGAGCGTGGCGCTGCCGACGATCGGCCGCGACCTGCACGCGGATGCCACCGCGACCGAGTGGATCGTCAATGCCTACGTTCTGGTCTACGCCAGCCTGCTGATGCTCAGCGGCGGACTCGGCGACCGATTCGGCCGCAAGGGCGTCTTCCTCCTTGGCATGCTGACCTTCGCACTCGGCGCGCTGATCGCGGGCCTGGCGCCGAATGTCCCGATGCTGTTGGCGGGCCGCGTGATTCAGGGCGTCGGCCCTGCCCTGCTGGTGCCCACCAGCCTCGCCGTCGTCCGCGCCGCCTTCCCCGACGAGCGGGAGCGGGCGGTCGCGATCGGGGCCTGGTCGACCTCGTCCGGCCTGGCGCTGGCGGTGGGCCCGATTCTGGGCGGTGTCGTCGTGACCGGATTGGGCTGGCGCTGGGTGCTGCTGCTGAACGTGCCGCTGGTCGCCGTGTTCGCGGCGGTCGCGGCGTTGGTCGTGCCGCGCCTGCCCCGCACGCCGGCCACCGGCCGGTTCGATTGGCAGGGCGCGCTCCTGACCACGACGGCCATCGCGGCGCTCTCGTTCGGATTGATCGAGGGCCGCGGGCAGGGCTGGGCCTCCGCGCCGATTCTGGCCGCGTTCGGGCTGGCCGCCGTCGCCGCGGTGGCGTTCGTGCGCTGGGAGCGGCGGCACGCCGATCCGCTGGTGGATCTCACGCTGTTCGGCCACCGCGGCTTCGTCGCCGCGAATCTGGCCGGTGCGGTGGCGTTCTTCGCCTTCGTCGGGCTGATCGTGTACCTGAGCGCGTATTTCCAGCAGGTGCAGGGACATTCGGCGGTCCGGGCCGGGCTCGATGTGTGCGCCATCGGGGTCGCGTTCGCGCTGGCGACGCCGCTGTCCGGACGACTGGTCGGCCGCTTCGGTCCCCGGATTCCGATGGTGACCGGACTGACCCTTGGTGGTCTGGCCGTCGCGGGCCTGCTGACCGTGCAGCGCGACACCGGCATCGGCTCGATCTGGTGGCTGCTGGCGGTGGGCGGCTTCGGCATCGGGCTGTGCCTGACCCCGATGACCGCGACCGTGCTGGCCGCCGTGCATCCGCACCGCGCGGGCATGGCCTCCTCGGTGCACAATGCGCTGCGGCAGCTGGGGCAGGTGCTCGGGGTCGCGGTCCTGGGCGCGCTGGCATATTCGGGACCGGCCCTGAGCGTGACCGGCCTGCACCACGCCTTCGCGGTGGCGGGCGGCAGCCTGCTGGTCATGGCCGTGATCGCCGCCGCGGCGCTGCGGACCCGGGCCGTTGAGGACGGCGTCACGCTTCCGTAATCCTTCGAGCCGTTCCACGAGCCGACCCGCGCAGTAGGGTCGGTTTCGTGGCGGATAGCGGATTACGGACGGCCGGTGGAATTGTCGCCGGCGGCGTCACCCTGGGTGTGGCGGAGCTGGTGTCCGTGCTGGTCAGCCCCGACAGCACGCCCTTGCAGGCGGTCGGGGCATGGATCATCGACCACACGCCGGACGGGTTCCGGGAGTGGATCATCGGCCTGGTCGGCACCAATGACAAGCTGCTGCTGTTCGTGATCATGGGTGTGGTTGCGGTGGTGCTGGCCGCGGTCGCCGGGATCGTGGAGCGGGAGCGACGGCCCTTCGGGTCCATCCTGTTCGCCGTCTTCGGGTTGTTGTCCACCATGGCCGCGCTCGGTCGCCCCAATGCGGCCTGGACCTGGGCCTTCCCTTCGATCCTCGGCATGATCGCCGGAATCCTGGTGCTGCGCAGCCTGACCAGCCGGATCACCCGCTTCGGCGAACTCGCGGCGACTGCCCGGGACGCGGAAACATCCGAGCCGCAACGGCTTTCACCCGCCGAGCTGGCGGTGGAGCGGCGGCTGGTGGTGCGCGGGATGGTCATCACGGGCGTGGCCGCGGCGGTCGGCGGTATCGCGGGACGGATCATCGGGCTGCGGTCGCGAGATGTGTCGGCCGAGCGCGCGGATGTGCAGCTACCCACGCCCACCGGCGCGGAGCCTTCGATCGAGCCGGGCGCGGATCTGCGGATTCCGGGTCTGACGCCGTATCTCACCTCGAACGCCGACTTCTATCGCATCGACACCGCTCTCACCGTGCCGCAGGTCAGCAAGGACGACTGGTCGTTGCGCATCCACGGCATGGTCGATCGCGAGATCCGTTTGACCTACTCCGATCTCGCCGCCAAGACCCCCATCGAACGGCTGGTCACGCTTGCGTGTGTGTCCAATCCGGTCGGCGGCGATTTGATCAGCAATGCCCGCTGGCTCGGCTATCGGCTCGACGAGCTGATCACCGCCGCCGGACCGCATCCCGACGCGGACATGGTGCTCTCGCACAGCATCGACGGCTTCACCGCGGGCAGCCCGCTCGCCGTGCTGATGGACGGCCGCGACGCCATGCTGGCCGTCGGCATGAACGGCGAACCGCTGCCCACCGCGCACGGCTATCCCGCACGGCTGGTGGTGCCCGGCCTGTACGGCTACGTGTCGGCCACCAAGTGGGTGACCGAACTGGAGATCACCAGATTCGATCGCGCCGAGGCGTTCTGGACCAAGCGCGGCTGGTCGGCCAAGGGGCCGATCAAGACCGAATGCCGCATCGACACCCCCCGGGGCCGCGGCACCATCGCCCCGGGCAAGGTCACCATCGCGGGCGTGGCGTGGGCGCAGCATCGCGGCATTCGCGGCGTGGAAGTCCGTATCGACCAGGGGGATTGGCGGCCCGCCCGGCTGGCGGTGGCCCCGTCCATCGACACCTGGGTGCAGTGGGCCTACGACTGGGACGCCACCGGCAGCACCGGCGTGCACACGGTGTGGGCGCGCGCGACCGATGGCACCGGGGAGACTCAGACCGACAAGGAGCAGGACGTCGTCCCGGACGGCGCGACCGGATATCCCTCGCTCACAGTGCGAATCGGCTGAGTACGCCCCGCTCCGGCGAGACCCACCGGCCGCTCATGCCCCGGCGGCGAGACGCTGGTGGACCCTCCCATCGAGACGAGCCTCGACTGGACCCGCCTCATGGGCCTGCTGCACTGACCCGGCAAAAAAGCGCCGCCTGCCGGAAACATCTGGCAGACAGCGCTTTTCGATCACCGGTCGATCAGTGCGCGCCGATATCGGCCTTCGCCAGATCGTCGCTCCGACCACTCGCCGCCTTGCCGTACCCGATGAACAGGGCCGAGGCGACGACGCCGATCAGCAGGATCAGGGCGGGCAGGTACATGGACTGACCCAGCGCGGTGCTGATCTTGTCAAGCAGGGCGGCCTTGAGGTGCGGGTCCTGGATGTGGCTCAGGCCGCCGTTACCGCCGCCGCCTTCACCGATGGGTCCGCTCGGAAGACCCTGTGCGGCAATACGGGCCGTCAGCAGCGCGCTGATCGCGGCCGAACCCAGCACCGAACCGACCTGACGGGTGGTGTTGTAGACACCCGCGCCCGCACCGGCCTGCTGCACCGGCAGGTTGTGGGTGGCGGTGGTGCCCAGCGGGGCCCAGATGCAGGCATTGGCGATACCCGCGAGGCCGCCGACGATCATGAACAGCGGGATCGAGCCGTCCGGCTTCATGAGCACCGCGAACCCGAACAGGGTCGCCGAGAACAGCGCGAAGCCGATGGTCGGGATGATGCGGGGCGGCGTCTTGTCCGAGATCTTGCCGATGATCGGCGCGAACACGCCGGTCAGGATGGCCATCGGCGCGAATACCAGGGCAGAGCGGGTGGGCGTCAGGTCGTGCACCTGCTGCAGGTAGAAGTAGGCGGGTACGAACACACCCGTCACCGCCGCGCCCATGGACGCGATGGCGAAGTTGCCCAGCGCGAAGTTGCGGTCCTTGAAGAGACTCAGCGGTACCAGCGGCTCACCGGTATTGCGCGCCTGATTGACCACGAACAGCGCCAGCACCACCAGACCGGCAATGATCATGGCCCAGATCCAGGCGTCCCAGTGGTGGGTATTGCCCTCCTGGATGCCGAACACCAGCAGGAACATGCCGATCGCCGAGAGCGCCACACCGACCAGATCGAACTTGTGTTCGTGCGTGGGCAGCGACGGCACCAGCCAGAACGCCAGCGCGAAGGCGATGATGCCGATCGGCACGTTCACGTAGAAGATCCACTGCCAGCCCTGCCAGTCCACCAGCACGCCGCCCAGGATCGGGCCGACCAGGGTGGCCAGACCGGCCACGCCGCCCCACAGGCCCATGGCCGCGCCACGCTTGTCCGGCGGGAAGGTGCGCATGATGACGGCCATGGTCTGCGGCGTCATGAGCGCCGCGCCCAGGCCCTGCACGGCGCGGGCCGCGATCAGCATGTTGATGCTGGTCGACTCGGCACACCACAGCGAGGCCAGGGTGAACACAGCCAGGCCGCCGAGGTAGATGTTCTTGGGACCGAAGCGATCTCCGAGCCGGCCGGTGACCAGCAGCGGCACCGCGTAGGACAGCAGGTAGGCGGAGGTGACCCAGATGACCTGGGAGACATCGGCCTGCAGGTCCTTCATGATCGCCGGATTTGCCACCGCGACGATGGTCATGTCCAGCAGGATCATGAAGAACCCGACGACCAGCGCGTATAGCGCCAGCCACGGATTGCGTTGAGTGGACATGGGATTCGGGTTCCTATCTCGGGTGGTGGGTGCGGACGGCGGCCAGGTCCTCGGCGGTGAGGCCCGCGCCCCAGTCATGGCCCTTGTTTTCCTCGGGGATGGCGCGGCGTTCGCCTTCGGCATCGAAGGGCTCCCACTCCAGCGCGCCGCTGTCCAGGTCGTCGATGAAGCCGCGCAGCCAGCGGGCCTCGGTCACGGACAGGTCGTGGACATAGTCGATGGCCACCCAGTACCGCCTGGGGACCTGGCGGTTGCTCGCCCACTCGCGCAGCGCCTCGAGTTCGGTGATCCGGCTCTCGATCCAAGCGATACGTTCGCGCAGCACGGCGGCGACTTCGCCAGCGGGCAGATTGTGCGCTTCGGCCAGCGCGACCGGGAAGATCGGATACTCCTTCACCGGTTGCCGCAGCAATTCCGAGATGCGGGCCCGCAGTGCCGCGCGCCCGGCCGTGCGGATTCGGTAGGTGGTCCGTTCGGGCCGGTTGCCGGCGCGATCGGTGCCCTCGGCCAGGACCAATTCCTGCTCGGCCAGCCGGGCCACGGTGTGGTACAGCGACCCGGGCTTGATCTTCACCAGCTCGTCCTCGTGGCGGCTGATCAGGAGCTGATACATCTCGTAGGGGTGCATGGGCCGTTCTTCGAGCAGCGCGAGCACCGCGATCGCCAAGGGCGTCAACGCTGGTATCGCCTGCTGTTTCGCCACCCGGGCCTCCGTTCTCGTGACCGTTCGACGCTAGCGCCGGTCACCGACATCCTCCGTACCAAATATTCCACGTGGAATATACGATGCGGAACAAGCTGGGGCAACCCCGACCGGCCGCACGCCCCTCGCTGTGATGGCCATCACGACTCTGGCGAAATGCCTTGCCGCAGGCCATTTCCCGACAGGCCGCAAGTAATTCGGGCCGGTAGCATCAACTTTCGTTACGGAAATCGCAGAAAGAGGTACACGCAATGTCCGATCAGGAATCGACCCAGGACACCGCCGCCGCTGAGGGCATCGCCGCCATGATGGCGGTCTGGGACCTCAAGGGCTCGGACGACGCTGAGGCCGAAGGCGACGCGCAGGACAAGTAATCCCGCACTCCCGCAATGGAAAAGCCGCCCGCCGGATCGGAAGATCCAGCGGGCGGCTCCGTTTCACCGCAATCCGGCCGAATTATGCGGTCGGGGAGAACGCCTCGTCGATGATCTCCTGCTGCTCCACCGCGTGCACCTTGGACGAACCCGAGGACGGGGCCGACATGGCGCGACGCGAGATGCGGCGCAGCTTGCCGAAGCGGGCCGGCAGGATCTCCGGCAGGTTCAGGCCGAAGAACGGCCACGCGCCCTGGTTGGCCGGCTCCTCCTGGACCCACGCCAGATCGCCGGCGTTGGGGTACTGCTCCAGCGCCTCGTTCAGGCGGAACTTCGGAATCGGGTACAGCTGCTCGACGCGCACGATGGCGACGTCGTCGCGGTTGTGCTTGTTCTTCTCGGCCACCAGCTCGTAGTAGATCTTGCCGGAGGTGAGCAGCACGCGCTTGACCTTGGCGCGGTCGCCGTCGCCCGACTCGTAGGTGGGCTCCTCGAGCACGCTGCGGAACTTGTTGTCCGTGAAGTCCTCGACCTCGGAGATCACGGCCTTGTTGCGCAGCATGGACTTCGGGGTGAAGACCACCAGCGGGCGCCGGATGCCGTCCAGGGCGTGGCGGCGCAGCAGGTGGAAGTAATTCGACGGGGTGGACGGGACGGCCACTGTCATCGACCCCTCCGCACACAGCTGCAGGAAGCGCTCGATACGACCCGAGGTGTGGTCCGGGCCCTGGCCCTCGTGACCGTGCGGCAGCATCAGCACGACCTCGGAGAGCTGACCCCACTTGGCCTCACCCGAGGAGATGAACTCGTCGATGATGGACTGCGCGCCGTTGACGAAGTCACCGAACTGCGCCTCCCAAAGGACCAGTGCGTCCGGGTTGCCCAGCGAGTAGCCGTACTCGAAACCGACAGCGGCGTACTCGGACAGCGCCGAGTCGTGCACCGCGAACCAGCCCGGGTTCTTCGACCCGATGTTGTGCAGCGGGGTGTACTCGTCACCGTTCTTGCGGTCGATGATCACCGAGTGCCGCTGCGAGAAGGTGCCGCGACGGGAGTCCTGACCGGTCAGGCGAACGGCCTTGCCCTCGTCGATGAGCGTGCCGAAGGCCAGCAGCTCGGCCATGGCCCAGTCGACCTTGCCCTCGTAGGCCATCTCGCGACGCTTCTCCAGCACCGGCTTGACGCGCGGGTGCACGCTGAAGCCCTCGGGCACGTTCACGAACGCGTCGCCGATGCGCTGCAGCACCGTCTTGTCCACGGAGGTCACCAGGTTCGGCGGCAGCTGCTGCTCGTCCTCGACCGACTCCGACGGCTCCGGCGGGAACTTCTCCAGCTCGCGCACCTCGTTGAAGATCCGCTCCAGCTGACCCTGGTAGTCACGCAGGGCGTCTTCGGCTTCCTTCATGGAGATGTCGCCACGGCCGATCAGGCTCTCGGTGTACGCCTTGCGGACCGAGCGCTTGGTGTCGATCACGTCGTACATGCCCGGCTGGGTCATCGACGGGTCGTCGCCCTCGTTGTGGCCGCGACGGCGGTAGCAGATCATGTCGATGACCACGTCGCGGTTGAACTTCTGCCGGTAGTCGACGGCCAGCTTGGCCACCCACACACAGGCTTCCGGGTCGTCGCCGTTCACGTGGAAGATCGGGGCGCCGATGAACTTCGCGATGTCGGTGGAGTATTCGGTGGACCGTGAGTACTCCGGCGCGGTGGTGAAGCCGATCTGGTTGTTCACCACGATGTGCACGGTGCCGCCGGTGCGGTAGCCGCGCAGACCCGACAGGTTCAGGGTCTCGGCCACCACGCCCTGGCCGGCGAAGGCCGCGTCACCGTGCAGCATGAGCGGCACGACCGAGAACGACCGCGCCTCTTCACCCTTGGTGACGATGTCTTCCTTGGTGAGCAGGTCCTGCTTGGCGCGGACCAGACCCTCCAGCACCGGGTCGACGGCCTCGAGGTGCGAGGGGTTGGCCGTCAGCGAGACCTCGATCTCGTTGTCGCCGAACATCTGCAGGTAGGTGCCGCGCGCGCCGAGGTGGTACTTCACGTCGCCGGAGCCGTGGGTGGCGGCCGGGTTCATGTTGCCCTCGAACTCGGTGAAGATCTTCGAGTAGGGCTTGCCGACGATGTTCGCCAGCACGTTCAGGCGGCCGCGGTGCGGCATGCCGATGATGACCTCGTCGAGGGCGTACTCGGCGCACTGGTCGATGACGGCGTCCATCATCGGGATGACCGATTCGGCGCCTTCCAGCGAGAAGCGCTTCTGGCCCACGTACTTGGTCTGCAGGAAGGTCTCGAACGCCTCGGCCGCGTTGAGCCGGGACATGATGTACTTCTGCTCGGCCACAGTGGGTTTCGCGTGCTTCTGCTCCACGCGCTCCTGAATCCACTTGAGCTGCTCGGGATCCAGGATGTGGGTGTACTCCACACCCACGTGGCGGGCGTAGGCGTCGCGCAGGATGGACAGCACGTCGCGCAGCTTCATGCGCTCCTGGCCGTGGAAGCCCGCGACATTGAATTCGCGGTCCAGATCCCACAGGGTCAGGCCGTGCTGGGTGACGTCCAGGTCGGGGTGCGAGCGGAACTTGTCCTTCACCAGCCGCAGCGGGTCGGTGTCGGCCATCAGGTGGCCGCGGCTGCGGTAGGCGTTGATCATCTCCTGCACGCGGGTCGACTTGTCGATACCGCGTTCCTGAACGTCCTTGCGCCAGCGCACCGGCTCGTAGGGGACACCCATGCCGTGGAAGATCTCGTCGTAGAACTCGTCGGAGATCAGCAGGTTGTGGACGGTCCGCAGGAAGTCGCCGGACTCGGCGCCCTGGATGATGCGGTGGTCGTAGGTCGAGGTCAGGGTCATCAGCTTGCCGATACCCATTTCGGCCAGCTGCTGGTCGCCCATGCCCTGGAACTCGGCCGGGTACTCCATGGCGCCCGCGCCGATGATCGCGCCCTGGCCCAGCATCAGGCGCGGCACCGAGTGGTTGGTGCCGATGGTGCCCGGGTTGGTGAGCGAGATGGTGACGCCGGCGAAGTCGTCGTTGGTCAGCTTGCCGTCGCGGGCGCGGCGCACGACGTCCTCGTAGGCGCTGTGGAACTGCGCGAAGGTCATGCCCTCGGCGTTCTTGATGGCCGCGACCGCCAGCGCGCGGTTGCCGTCCTTGCCCGGCAGGTCGATGGCCAGACCGAGATTGGTGTGCGCCGGGGTGACCGCGTTCGGCTTCCCGTCGACCTCGGCGAAGTGCCGGTTCATGTTCGGGAAGGCCTTGATGGCCTGCACGATGGCGTAACCCAGCAGGTGGGTGAAGGAGATCTTGCCACCGCGGGTACGGGCCAGGTGGTTGTTGATGACCAGGCGGTTGTCGATCATCAGCTTGGCCGGGATGGCACGCACGGAAGTCGCGGTGGGGATGGCCAGCGACGCCGACATGTTCTTCACGACGGCCGCGGCGGGCCCGCGCAGCACCTTGGTCCCGTCCTCGGCGGCGGGCTTGGGGCCGCCCGAGGTCGGGGCCGCGTTGGAGCTGGGGGCGGGAGTGGTCTGGGGGGTGCGCACCTGGGCGGGGGCCGGAGCCTGGGCGGGGGCGGCCGGGGCGGGGGTGGCGACCGGGGTGGAATTCACGGCGGGGGCCGCGGCGGCAGGTGCCGGAGCGACGGCGGCGACCGCCTGGCTGTTGTTACCAATCTCGGCAGTGTTCTCCGGCGTGTAATCCGCCAGGAACTCGTGCCAGCTCTCATCGACGGACGAGGGGTCTTGCTTGTACTTCTGGTACATCTCGTCGACAAGCCACTGGTTCTGTCCGAACTGGTCTGTTGAGCTGCTCACAGCAGGTGTTCGCCTCATTTCGTTCTTCGCGCTGCGACGTTTGTGACGTGCCCGGCACGGGTAATCGGCGGATGCGCGCCGATGCGCCCCCACTGAGGATATGCCCACCCCTGTTCGCCGTCGGGCATGGCTACCACCGAGCGGACGCCTTCTCTTGTGACGACTCGTCTTCGCCCGAGAATATTCCTTCCGTCGCCTGCGCCGCGGCCCACAGGTGGGAGTACGGGCCGCGTGCCGCGAGGAGTTCGTCGTGGGCGCCGATTTCGCTGATCCGGCCGTGCTGCACGACGGCGATCCGATCGGCCTGGGCGGCGGTCGCCAGCCGGTGCGCGACGATGACCGAGGTGCGGCCGCGCGTCACCGATTCGCTTGCGACCAGCACCGATGCCTCGGCGGCCGGATCCAGCACCGCAGTGGCCTCGTCGAGCAGCAGCAGATCGGGGCGGACCAGTTCGGCGCGGGCCAGGGCGATGAGCTGCCGCTGCCCGGCCGAGAGCCCGCGTCCGCGTTCCCCGACCGGTTGCCGCATGCCCTGGGGCAGCGCGGTGATGGTGTCCAGCGCCCCGACCGCGGCGGCGGCCGCCTCGATTTCCTCGGGACTCGCAAATGGTTTGCCAAATGCAATGTTGCTGGCGATGTCGCCGGTGAACAGGTGAGCTTCCTGAGGCACCACGCCGAGCCGCGAGCGGAACTCGGCGAGGCGATAGTCGCGAATGTCCACGCCGTCCACACGAATTGTGCCGGCGCTGTCCGGATAATGGCCACTGTCATGCATTTCAGCTATGGAGAGCGGCGTGACACTGGCGGAAAGTTCGTGATTCCCCTCACCCGCCGTCCTCGGCATGTTGTCGCCCGTCGTCCGGGGCATGTCATAGAGCCGGGCGAGCAGCTTCACGATGGTCGACTTGCCCGCGCCGGTCTCGCCGACCAGCGCCAGGCTGCCGCCCGCCGGGATGGTCAGGCTGACGCCCTCGAGCGCGGGCCGCACCGCGCCCGGGTACTGGAAGCGGACATTGTCGAAGACGACCTCCCCGCGCAGCCGCCCTTCGATGGGCGCCGCGTCCGCGGGATCCGCGGCGATGGAGGACCGCGTGCGCAGCAGTTCCCCGATCCGCCGCAACCCGACTCGTGCCTGCTGATACCCGTCGAACAGCTGCGAGAGCTGCATGATCGGCCCGAACAGCAGCTGCAGGTAGAGCACGAACGCCACCAGCGTGCCCGGCGTGGTGGACCCGTGCGCGACCGCCCACGCCCCGGTGAAGACCACCGACGCCAGCGCCAGATCCGCCCACATGCCGACGAAGGCGAAGAAGGTGGCGATGGCCCGCTGCGCTCGCATCCGGCTGACCCGGAAATTGTCGGAGTACCCGGCGAATCGGCGTGCGGAGCTGGCCTCGTGCCGATTGGCCTGCACCACCCGCAGTCCCGCGACATTCTCGGCGAAGTCGGCGTTCACGGTCGCCGAATGTTCGCGTGCGGCACTGTAGGCCGAGTCGGAGACCTTGCGGAACCACCAGGTGGCGAGGAGCAGCGGCGGCAGCGTCACGAACACGACCAGCGCCAGCTGGAAGTCGATCACCAGCAGTGCCACCGCGATGCCGGCCACCGTCAGCAGCGCGACGAGCGCGTCCGGCAGACCGGTCTGCATGAAGGTGGACAGGGCGTCGATGTCGGTGGTCATCCGGGTCATGATGCGGCCGGACAGTTCTCGCTCGTAGAAGTCGAGGCCGAGTCGCTGCAGGTGGGCGTAGCTGCGGACCCGCAGCCCGAAGAGCACGCGCTCCCCGGCCCGATTGCTCCACAGCAGTGAGGTCGAGGCGACCAGCCAGCCCAGCCCGACCAGCACGGCCCCGATCGCGGTGGCCTGCACCAGCGCCCAGCCGTCGTGCTTGCCGACGCCCGAGTCCACCGCGTACCGCACCACGGACGGGAAGCCGACGCCCACCACCGCGTTCAGCGCGAGCAGCACCATGGTGCCGGCGACCAGCCACTTCACCAGCCGCAGCGCATGGCTCAGCCGGAAGCCCGGGTCGGGCTCGCGCAGCTCGGCCGCGTCCAGCCCCGGCCGCTCGGTGGCCGGCGGCAGCTTCCCCAGCACCCGCCGCACCTCCGCCGGTGTGTCCCGATCGATCGAGTCCTGGCTTCCGGCAGCCGTTTCCGCGGTCACGTCCCGCGCGTCCGTGGTCACCGATACCCGCTCGTCGCCGGATTCCGGTGCGGGCAGCCGGATCACGCGGTCGGCGTGGGAGAGGGTGGATTCGCGGTGGGCCAGGATGAGGGTGGTGCGTCCGGAATCGGTGGGAAGGGACGCGAAGATGGCGGCCTCGGTGACGGCGTCCACCGCGGAGGTGGCGTCGTCGAGGACGAGGATGCGCGGGTCGGCGAGCAGGGCGCGGGCCAGTGCGATGCGCTGGCGCTGACCGCCGGAGAGGGTCAGGCCGCGTTCGCCGACCACGGTCTCGTAGCCGTCGGGCAGGGCATTGATGAAGTCGTCGGCCGCAGCCTGTTTGGCGGCGGCGTGGATCTCCGCCTCGGTGGACTCGGGTCGGCCGAGGGCGATATTGGCGGCGATGGTGTCCGAGAGCAGGAAGGCCTCGTCGAAGACCACGCCGACCGCCGAGCGCAGGTCGGCGGCGCGCAGGTCGGCGATGTCGGCGCGGGAGTCCTTGCCGTACAGGGCGATCCGGCCCGAGCCGGGGGAGTAGAAGCGGGGCAGCAGCAGGCTCAGGGTGGATTTGCCCGAGCCCGCCGGGCCGATGACGGCCACCGTCTCGCCGGGGGCGATGTTCAGCGTGAAGTCGCGCAGCACGGGCCGGCCGGGCTCGAAACCGAAGGTGAGATCATCTATTTCGATGCCGAGCGGTCCTTCGGGCACCTCCACCGGGTGCTCCGGATCGATGCGTTCGGGCGCACTGTCGATGACCTGGTTCACGCGTTCGGCCGCCGCGCGTGTCAGCTGCGCCATGACCACCACATACGACACGATCCGGGTGGAGTTGGTCATCGTCGACACATACGCGACGAAGGCCAGGAAGGTGCCGAGCCCGATGCTGCCGTGGAAGGCGAGCAGCCCGCCCGCCGCGATCACCGCGACCAGACCGGCCTGCGGAATCGATCCCAGGGTCGGGCTGAAGCGGGCGTCGATATGGGCGGCGCGCATCCGCTCGGCGTACACGTTGCGGCCGTGCTGCTCGAGCACGTCGACCATACGGGCCTCCTGCCCGAAGCCCTTCACGACGCGCACGCCGGTGACGGTCTCCTCGACGTGCTGGGCCAGGTCGGCGGCGCGCTGCTGCGCGGACCAGGTGGCCGCGTACAGCCGCGGCCGTACCCGGTAGACCACCAGCGCCAGCACCGGCACCACCAGCAGCGCGGCCAGGGCCAGCGGCGGCGAGAGCCACAGCATGACGCCCGCGGCCAGCACGAATTGCAGTGCCGCCACCGCGGACCAGGGACCCATGGCCAGCAGGCCCTGCACCAGGGTCAGGTCGCTGATCGAGCGCGAGATCACCTGCCCGGTGCGCAGCCCGTCCTGTCCGGACCCGTCCAGCCGTTGCAGCGCGGACAGCAGATCCACGCGCAGTTCGTGCTGGACGTCGAGGGCGAGCCGCCCCGCGAGCATGCGCCGCCCGAAAGAGGCGAGGAAGCGGCCGACCGCGAGCACACCCAGCGCCACGGCCATGGCCGCGATGATGCCGGTGTTCCCGGCGGTCGCGCCGTCGAGGGCGCGCTTGGCCAGCAGCGGCCCGGTCACCTCCACCACCGCGCCTAGCACGATGGCCAGCCCCAGCCCGGACAGCATCCACGGGTGCCCGGCGCACCGTTCCCACAACCTGCGCAGCCAGCCGCGCACGGTATCCACATCCTTCGAAGTCATCCCGGAGAACAACTGTCTCCCCACCCCCACTTTGTTCCCGTCGTCGTGCCGCCCTGTCCAGTGTGCCGGGACGGTGGCTTGTGCGGCGCGGCACGCCATGGTCGGCTGGTTCGGTCACGGTCCTTCGAAATGGAGTCGCCCCCATGCCGATTCAGCGTCTCAATCATGCCGTCCTGTTCGTCTCCGACGTGGAGCGGTCGGTCGCCTTCTACAGCGAGGTGCTGGGCTTTCGTCGCCTGCCCGGCGGTTTCCCGGGCGGGGCGTTCCTGCAGGCGGCCGGGTCGGCCAACGACCACGACCTGGGCCTGTTCCAGTCGCCGGACCCGGCGGTCCCGCACCGCACCGGCCGCGTCGGTCTCTACCACCTGGCCTGGGAGGTGGACACGCTGAGCGAACTGCAGCGGGTGCGCGACGCCCTGGTCGCGGCGGGCGCGCTCACCGGGGCCTCCGACCACGCCTCCACCAAGGCCCTCTACGCCGCCGACCCCGACGGCATCGAATTCGAGGTCTGCTGGCTGGTTCCCGACTCCGCGGTGGAAGCGGAGCTGGCCGCCATGACCGCTCCGAGCCTCCCGCTGGACCTGCCCGGTCTCATCGCGAAGTACGGCGCGGACACTCCCGGCGGCCCGCGGACCGATCACGAGGTGTGGCGGCGGTTGTTCTCCGGCCGCGCCTGATCAGAGGTCGCGGCGGGTGAGCATCCACCAGGCGGCCGCGCCCGCCGCGGCGCTCCACAGCACCAGCAGCGCCATGGCGGCCGGGGTCGGCGCCAAGAGCGCGCTCTTGGCGTAGCGGCCGCCGCTGATCGCCCCGACCGTCGAGGACACCGGCAGGATGGCCGCCAGCCCGCCGAATCCGATGGCGCGCGCGGTGATCCAGATCAGCGGCTCCAGCACGGCCCAGCCCAGCACGGCGGCCAGCGCTCGGGTGGGCGAGCGCAGCACGATACCGATCGCGGTGCCGATCACCGCCCAGCACACCGCTGCCAGCGCCACCCCGGCCAGCACGCCGAAGAAGCCGCCGTCCAGGGGCACCCGGGAGCCGCCGGCCAGCCGCATGGCGGCCCCGCCCAGCACCTCCATCAGCAGCACGGTGCCGAGCGAGAACGCCCCCGCCACCGCGAGTTTCGCGCCGAGCAGCAGGGTGCGGTCAGGGGTGTACAGCGAGCTCATCGCCAGCGATCCGGCCTGGAAATCGGTGCCCGCGCCGAGCGCCCCGAAGGCGGCGGCCGCCGCGACCGTGAGCACCAGCACCCAGGTGGTCAGCAGTGCCGCCCAGCCGGATCCGGAGCTGAAGCCCTGCGCGTGCTCGTCGCCGGGCTGGAAGCCGGTGCCCAGCGCCACGAACGCGATCACACCCGCCGCGATGACCCCGCCGCCGATCAGCCAGTTCAACCGCACCGAAGTCACCTTCCGCACTTCGGAATTCGCGGCCCGGGCGACCACCGGCGGCACAGTGAGGATCATCGAATGTCCTTTCGTGGGAGGTCATCGACCTCGCGCAGGCGTGCGGCCCCGATCGGGCGGGCGCGGGCGGGCCGCCGACGGCCCGCGTCTCCGGCGATGGCGCGGATATCGTTGTGGCGCAACGACTTCACCGGTAGCTCCGGTAGGTGGCCGGGCCCGGGTACGCGGGGGCCGGAGGCCCGCTGTGGGTGAGGGCGGCCAGGACCTGATCGGGATGAATGTGTTCGGGGGTGATCTCGGTGAGCTGGACGCGGGCCGTGGAGGCGGCCGATTCCAGTTGCGAGAGCGAGGCTTCCGCGATGGCGAGGCGGCCGTCGGGCCGCATGACCGCGTCGGTGAAGCCCTGCGCGGCCAGGGTGGTGGCCAGCGCGATCGGGCTGGAGGCCTTCACCAGCAGCCGGTCGGGGTGGCTGCGGCGCAGCCGGGCCGGGCTGCCCTGGTAGGCGATGCGCCCGCGGTCCAGCACGAGGAGCTCGTCGGCGATGGGCAGCACGGTGCTGAGCGTGCGGGAGGTGAGCAGCACGGTGCCGCCGCGGCGGGCGTGGCCGCGCAGATAGTCGTTGAGCCAGGCGGTCTCGCCGACATCGAGCCCGGCGGCCGGATCGTCGAGCACCAGCAGCGGCGGGTCGCCGAGCAGCGCGACGGCTAACGCCAGCCGGGTCCGCATGCCCTCCGGCAGGCCGCCGATGCGCTCGTCGGCGGCCTCGGTGAGCCGCACCAGCGCCAGCAGTTCCTCCGCCCGGGCATCGGAAATGCCTGCGGCGGAGGCGTAGACGCGCAGCTGGGCGAACACCCGGCGGGCCGGGTGCAGGCCGCGCGGATTCAGCATGGCGCCCACCACCTGGCGTCCGGCCTGCGCGCCGGAGCCGGGTCCGCCCACGCTCGCGGTGCCGGAGGTGGGGGTGAGCAACCCGAGCAGCATGCGCAGCACCGTGGACTTGCCCGCGCCGTGCGGGCCCACTAGGGCGGCCACCTTGCCGGCGGGCACCACGAAGCTCACGTCCTCGACCGCGGTGACGCTCTCGAAGGTCTTGGTCAGGCCCCCGGCGGCGAAGGCGAGCGGCCGCGCGCTCACGGCTGCAGGTTCCGGGTCGGCGCCTCCACCGCGGGCAGCGGATCGGCGTCGATGACCAGGGGCTGCGGCCAGGTCAGCGGCGGCGCGCCGAACGCCTTGCGGGCATTGTCGACCACGCCGTGCCCGATCGCCCGGTTGCCGAATCCGCCGATGGCCGCGCCGATTCCGGCCGGAATCACCTTGCCGACCATGAGCGCGCCGCGTTTGGCGATGAACTGGATCATGAACCGTTTGAGCAGCGAATCGTTCATGGCGCTCAGGCCCGGGATCTTGGCCGCCAGCAGCCCGCCCCAGTTCTTGGCCGAGTGCCCGACGCTCTTCTGCACGATCTCCATGCCGCTCTCGCCGAGCACCACGGCCAGCACCAGGGCGCGGCGGCGCTCCTTGTCCTCGGGCGCGACTCCGTGCACGGCCGCCACCGCCAGGGTGAACACCGCGGACGCCTCCAGGAAGAAGGCGGTCTCCGCGCTCATGGCCGCCAGCGACGCCACCGTCCCGACGCCCGGCACCGCCGCGGTCGCGCCGACCGCCGTGCCGGAGGTGGTCACGGTATTGAGGTAGAGCTTCTCGATGCGCGCGATAATCTGCCCGGGCGTCTCACCCGGATGCGCATCCCGCAGCTTGCCCACGTACTTCGTGACAGCCGGGGCCTGTACCTGGGACCCGTTGTCGAGCAGCGAGACGACCGCGTTTTCGAGCCCGGCCTTGAACATCGACGACAACCCCTTCTCCGTGCGGTCCTCCGGACCGAGACTCTATGGCACCTGTATCCAATATGCCCTCCGCTTCGCTCCGGGCGGCTTCTCGGCCCCGAGGTCTCGTTTCTTCCCTCCTCCGGGGCGCAGGTCTGTGGAGCCGTTCGCGCCCCGCTCCGAGGCGGAGGTCTATCCAGCCACGGTCCGGAATCGAGACGGCCGCCAAGCATTCGGCGTCTCTGCTGCACGCGGGTCCGTGATCGGTCTACGGTGGTCGAGTGGCAGGCGTGTCCGAAGGCGCGTCGGGGGTGCCCGACCCGCGGTTGCGCGCGTACGTCCTCGGGTACGAGGGCTATCTGCTGCACGGCTTCGCGCCGGGTACGCATGTCGGGATGCCCGCGTCGGCGCTGACCGTGATCATCACCATCGACGAGCCCATCCACGTGCCGGTGTCCTCGCATCCGGAGCAGGCGGGCGGTCACTGGGACATGCTGGCCAGCGGGCTCACGGTGCGGCCGGCGGTGATCGCGCACAACGGGTCCCAGCACGGGGTGCAGCTGAACCTGACGCCGCTGGGCTGCCGGGCGCTGTTCGGGATGCCCGCGGCGGCGCTCGGGTCGTGGATCGTGGATCTGGCCGACGTGCTCGGGCCGCGCGCGGCGGAGTTGCGGGAGCGGCTGTCGTCGGCGCCCTCGTGGCCGCGGCGCTTCGCCGTCATCGATGAAATCCTGCTGCGCCAGGTGGATCCGGTGCACTGGGATGCCGAGCTGACCCACGCCTGGACCCTGTTGTCGGGCCCCGACCCGGCGGTGCGGGTGGCCGCCGTGGCCGACGAGATCGGCTGGAGCCGAAGACATCTCGACAGCCGCTTCAACGCCGAGTTCGGCATCACCCCCAAGGACGCCGCCCGGGTGGCCCGCTTCGAACGCTCGCACCGCCTGCTGCGCGACCCGATCCTGCCCGCGCTCGCCGCGGTGGCGGCCGCCGCCGGGTACTACGACCAGGCGCACATGGCTCGCGAGTGGCGCGAACTGGCAGGTATGCCCCCGTCGGTGTGGCGGGAACGCGAGGAGTTCCCATTCGTCCAAGACCAGCGGGCCGCCGAGGTCGGACGCTAGTCCCATGAGCGAAACGACAACCCCCATCGAGACCGGCACCGTCGTCTGGCCGACCCTGGTCTACCGCGACGCCCCGGCCGCCATCGCATTCCTGGAGCGGGCCTTCGGCTTCGAGACCACCGCCCGCTACGACGAGGGCGGCACCGTCGCGCACGCCGAACTCGCCTGGCCGGGCGGCGGCGCCATCATGCTCGGCGGCGTCCGCGAGGGCATGGCGCTGGACTGCCAACCGCCCGGCGTCGGATCGGTGTACATCGCCATCGACGACGCGGACGCACTGTACGCCCGGGCGCAGGCCGCGGGCGCCACCATCACCCGCGAGCTGCGCGATGAAACCGATTACGAGTCACGGGGTTTCACCTGCCGCGACCCCGAAGGCGTCTACTGGAGCTTCGGCACCTACCGGGGCGCGGCCGGCGAATAGCCCGGTCAGGCCGGGGCGTGTCCCGCGGGCACGCGCTCGGCCCCGACCGGCGGGGGCGGCGGGGTACCGTCCCCGAAGGGCCTGCCGCCCAAGGCTTCCCGGCCGTGCGGGGTCAGCCAATTGCCGAGCTCGGGCCCCTTGGGCACCACCCGTGTCGGGTTGATGTCGGTGTGCACGATGTAGTAGTGCTGCTTGATCTGCACGAAGTCGATCGTGTCGCCGAACCCGGGGGTCTGGTACAGGTCGCGGGCGTAGGCCCACAGCACCGGCATCTCGGTGAGCTTCTGCCGATTGCACTTGAAGTGGCCGTGATAGACCGGATCGAACCGGGCCAGCGTCGTGAACAGCCGCACGTCGGCCTCGGTGATGGTGTCGCCCACCAGGTACCGCTGCGTCGCCAGTCGCTGGGACAGCCAGTCGAGTGCGGTGAAGAGCCGGTCGTAGGCGGCGTCGTAGGCATCCTGCCCGCCCGCGAACCCGCACCGGTACACGCCGTTGTTGACCTCGGTGTAGACGCGGCGGTTCACCGAATCTATCTCCGCGCGAAGGTCTTCCGGATACAGCCGCGGTGCGCCGGGCCGGTGGTACTCCGCCCACTCGGTGGAGAAGTCGAGGGTCATCTGCGCGTAGTCGTTGGTGACGACCGCGCCGGTGCGCTCGTCCACGATGGCGGGCACGGTGATGCCGCGCGGATAGTCGGGGAACCGTTTGAAGTAGGCGTCCTGCAGGAAGTGGATACCCAGCACGGGATCCACCTCGCCCGGATCCAGATCGAAGGTCCAGCTGCGCTTGTCGTGGGTGGGCCCGCACAGTCCCAGCGATAGCACCGATTCCAGCCCGAGCAGCCGCCGCACGATCAGCGTGCGATTGGCCCATGGACAAGCCCGCGCCGCCACCAGCCGATAACGGCCGGGCTCGACCGGATACCCGTCCCTTCCGTCGGCGGTGATCCGCGTCTCGATGTAGTTCGTATCCCGCTTGAATTCGCCCGGTTCGACGTAGGTCCCCGGCTCGGATTTCGAGGTCACTGTGTCCATTTTGCCCCTCCGCTTCGCTCCGGGGCGGGTTCGCGGGCCCGCGGTCTCGATTCTTCCCTCCTACGCTCCTCCAAGGCGCAGGTCTATGGAGCCGTTCGCTCCCCCGCTCCGTCAGTCCAGAATCGAGACGGCCCGCGAACCATTGGCTGATCTAGTTGCCGGCGTCACCGATGTCGTGCTCACTCTTTTGTAAAAGTAAGCGGCCGCATACATTCAGGGTCATGACTGACTCGAAGCCCACCCGCCTGGAGCGCATCGTCACCGTCGGCGGCGCGGACGCGGCGATCCTCACCATCGACAATCCGCCGCTGAACCTCTTCGACAAGGCCCTGATGGACACGCTGGCCGCGGATCTCGAGGAGCTGTCGGCGAATCCGCCCCGCGCGCTGCTGATCCGCGCCGACGGCAAGCTGGTCTCTGGCGGCGTCGACGTGCACGTCTTCGACGGCCTGTCGGAGCAGGAGGGCGCGCAGCTGTGGCGGACCCTGTTCGCGCGCATCATCCACCCGCTCGAGGCGCTGCCCTGCCCGGTCATCTTCGCCGCGCACTCGCTGACCCTGACCGCGGCTTTCGAGATGTCGCTGGCCTGCGACATCATCCTGGCCGCGCCCAAGGCCAAGTTCGGTCTGGTGGAGACGGTGGTCGGCCTGACCCCGTCGATGGGGGGCCCGCAGCGGCTGGCCGAGCGCGCCGGTTCCGGCCGCGCCCGCGAGTTCGTCATGACCGGTGACACCTACGACGCCGCCACCATGGCCGAGTGGGGTGTGGTCAATGCGGTGCACGAGGATGTCGACACCGCGGCCCGGGCGCTGCTGGCCCGGCTGGCCGAGGGCCCGACCCGCGCGCACGCCGCCACCAAGGCGATCATCGAGGCCTGGCGCTCCGGCGGTGTGGCGCACGCGGATTCGGTGACTCCGGAGGTGTCCGGGCAACTTTTCGGCACCGCGGATCTGCGCGGTGCGGTGCGCAGCTTCCTGGAGGTCGGTCCAGGAAAGGCCACGTACGCAGGCCGGTAGGCATCGACCGGCCGTGCCGCGGCCGATCGACTGTGCGCGTCCGGGCGTGTCGGCTGCCGCCCGGGCGTGTCAAGCCCGCTACCTGCACTGGTGTGGGATTGGGGGTGACACGAGACCGCCCGGCGGGAATCCCGGTGCGACTGTTGCGAAGACACCGCAAATTCGATGCTTCCGCAGGCTCGGTTGGGGGAATGCGGGGTTGACCGGGCGGCGATCTGTTTCTGTGGGGTCAAAGCCTGACATCCGTTTGCCGACAATCCGCCCATCGTTGTGATCTGCATCATATAGTCACTCATGCCTGCAGGGCTTCGAGGTACCCGGAGGGACGACGATGTCGCAGTTACTCGTGGAATATCCGCAGACGCGAACCGGCTGGTGTGACAATCCGCTTGCCCGCGCCGCCGACGGCATCCTGCGCTACGGCAACCTCACGCCCGCGCTCACCGAACTCCTCGACATCCAGGTCCACACCTTCGCCGCCCGCGAGGCCGTGGTCGAGATCGGCGGACCCCGGCTCACCTACCGCGAACTCTGGTACTCGGCCTCCCGCATCGCCGGCGGCCTGCAGGAGCACGGCATCGGCTACGGCGACCGGGTCGCGGTCCGCATGCCGGTCGGCGCCCGCTGGGTGCAGGCGTTCCTGGGCGCGCTGCTCTCCGGGGCGGTGCCGGTACTGGTCCACGACGGGCTGCCGGATGCCGTGGCGGACCGCGTGATTCATGACGCCTGCGCCGACTTCGTGCTCGACGGCGGCGGCCGCGCGGCAGGCTTCCGCGACGCGCTGCCCGACGGTGCGGCCTTCATCGACGACGGCGCGTCCCTCGGCGAACTGGCACTTCTCAGCTACACCAGCCCCTGCTCCCAGGCGGGCCCGCGCGGGGTGGAACTGACCAACGAGAACCTGCTCTCCGCGGTCCGTTCCGTGGTCGGCGCGCTGGATCTGCCCACCGACGGCCTGCGCAATCTGGTGCTGCTGCCGCTCGCGCACGCCAGCGGCTGCGTCGACCAGTTGCTGCCCACCTTCGCCGTCGGCGGCACCGTGGTGCTCACGCCCGACCGGTCCGCGGTGCCGGAAGCCCTTGTCGCCGAACGCATCGACATGGTCGCGGCGACCCCGCGCATCTTCGCCGGCCTGCTGCCCGGACTGGCCGGGCTGCGGGTGGAGCGGGTGCGGCAGATCTGCAGTGCCGGGCATCGCGCCGAACTGGCCGCGGCCGATCCCACCACCTCCGAATCCGTCGCCAACTCCCTGCGCGCGGTCTTCCCGGAGGCCCGTCAGTGGTCGGTGTGGGGCGCGACCGAGACCTCCGGCATCGGGCTGGCCCGGGACGACACCGCCCCGGGCCGGGACGCGCTCGGATTCGCCTTCGGCGGAACCGAACTCGCGCTGTGGGGCCCGCTCGCGGCGGTCGGTCACGGCGAGCTGCTCTGCCGCGGGCCGAATGTCAGTCCCCGCTACTGGAACGACCCGAAGACCACCGAGTCCCGCTTCACCGGCTCCTGGTTCCACACCGGAAACCAGGTCAGCATCGACCGGAACGGCCTGGTCCGCCGGTCGGACGGGGACTGATCACGCTCCGCCGCGGAGGCAAGACGAGCAGCTCCGCCGCAGAGGCTAGACGAGCAGCTCCGCCGCGGAGGTCGGACAGCAGCTCCGCCGCAGAGGTCGGACAGCAGCTCCGCCGCAGAGGTCAGACGAGCAACCGGGCGCGCAGCGCGTCGCGCAGCTCCGGGGTGATGCCGATCTCGGTGAGATAGCCTTCGAGGCCGCCGTACATGGCGTGCATCGAGCTGGTTCCCGACTCCAGGTACTCGGGGCGGACGCCGAGCAGATCGTCGGAGAGTTCCTCGTCGGTGCCCGCGGTCATCAACGCGCGCAGGGTGGGGACAGCGTCATTGCTGAGCAGGTAGTCGGCGTAGATGTCCTCTTCGATGACATCGACCGCGCGCAGCAGCGTGGCCACGGCCCAGCCGGTGCGGTCCTTGCCCGCGGCGCAGTGCACCAGCGCGGTGCCGCTCAGCACGGAGTCGGCGAGTGACCTGATGGCGACGTGCGCCTCGGGCAGCGCGGGGAAGAGCCGGTAGACCTCGAGCATGTGCCCGGAGGCGCTGCTGTGGCGGCGCGCCTCGTGCGGCGGCGTCTCGCCCATGCGGGGGTCGAAGGGGGTGACCTTCAAACGCACGCCGTCCGGGACGACGTCGTGGCCGATGTGGTCGATCTCGGCGAACCCGCGCAGGTCGTGGACGTCGGTGACGCCCAGCTTGCCGAGGGTGGTCAGGCCGGTGTCGTCGAGTCGGCTGAGCTGGGCGGACCGCAGCAGCACTCCGTCCCGCACGGTGGAACCGCCCGCGGTGCGGGCGCCGCCGAGATCGCGGAAATTGAAGGTGCCGGAGATCAGGAATTGGTCGTGGCGCGCAGAAGTCACCCGCTCAGGCTATCGGTGGGCGGGCGACGCCAGGGTGTCGAACAGTTGAGCGCTGTGGGTTCGCGCACACCCGCTATGTTTCATCGCACACCCGCCGATAAAATACCGTCCAGTCCCAACAACGGCTTTACTGGGCGGTCGTTCAATTTGATCATTCCTATCCGGTCGCGGGCCTGTTCCAATTAGGTAACAAAACATTCTTGAGGTATGGAATGGGCTATCAAAGCTGGTTGCCGGGCCAGAAAAAGACGTAACATCGATACCCGTTGAACGGGTACGTCGGCGTACAAGCCGGAGATCACTGTCGATCTACAAACCCGTTGAGCGAGCCGCGCAGGCGAGGTGCGCGAGTTCTTTCGCCAAAGGGAGTCGTCGTTGAGCGCAAGTGGAGAAATCACCCAGGTCGGAGTTCGTTCGGCCATGATCGAGGCCATCGAGACCACGGCCGGGTCGCTCGATTTCAGGGGTAATCGTGCCCTGCGCATCCTGCTGCACGCGGGACTCAGCACGCTGTGGCCGATCTTGAAATCTTCCCCGGACCGGCAGATCCGTGCCTACGAGTCCACCCTGGCGGTGCTGCGGCGGCGTTGGGAGGGCCAGGCCACCTGTGTCCCGGACCCGGTCGCCTCGGCCATGTTCCGGGAGTTGGACGCCGACGTGACGTCCTTCCTGGACCATTGCGCCCGCCGCTCGGGCACCCAGTGGCTGGAGCCGGTGGATGCCATCGCCGCCTATCTGCTGGCCGTCATCCAGGGCATGGTGCTGCGCTGGCTGGCCGACTGTGATGACGAGATTTCGCTGGTGGTGCTGGACGATCTGGTCTCGTACCTGTCGACCAAGGCCGTCGACCTGCCCTGACGCACACGGCCTGCCCCGAAACTTAATGCTGGACGCATGACCAGGTTCGTGGTCGAATGATCTGGTGACCGATTCGTCGCCGATCAGCGGGCTGCACGCGGCCACCGCCGACCTCGAACCTCCGCTCGCCGCGGTCGATATGACCGCCCTACGCGCCAATGCCGCCGATCTGGTGAGCCGAGCCCGGGGCGTCCCGATCCGGGTGGCCAGTAAATCCGTGCGCTGCCGCGCGGTTCTCGAAGAAGTGCTGGGACCCAAGCTCACCGCCTCCGGCGGCTTCGCGGGCATCATGGGTTACTCACTGCGCGAAGCCATCTGGCTGGTCCGGGAGGGCGCGCGCGATGTACTGCTCGGCTATCCCACCGCCGACCGGCACGCCCTGGCGGAACTCGCCTCCGACCAGCTGCTGCTCGACTCCATCACCCTCATGGTCGACGACACCGCCCAGCTGGATCTGATTCGCGCGGCCGTCGGCAGCGAAAAGGTCGCTCCCCGTGTGTGTCTGGACGTGGACGCCTCGCTGCGCCTCGGCCCGCTGCACCTCGGTGTGCGCCGTTCGCCCATCCGCACCCCCGAGCAGGCCGCCCGGTTGGCCGCCGAAACCCGTTCCCGCGGTTTCCGGGTCGTCGGCGTGATGACCTACGAGGCTCAGATCGCGGGGCTGCCGGACACCAATCTCGCTGTGCGCCTGGTGAAGTGGGCGTCCGCGGCGGAGATCGGGAAGCGCCGCCGCGAGGTGCTGGAGGCGGTGCGGTCGACGGTCGGCCGGCTCGAGCTGGTCAACTCCGGCGGCACCGGGTCCATCGAGGTCAGCATTACCGACCCGGGCGTCACCGAGGTTACCGCGGGTTCGGGCCTGTACCTGCCGACCCTGTTCGACGGCTACCGCAATCTGGCGCGGCGGCCGTCCATGTACTTCGCCACGCCGGTGCTGCGCCGGCCGGCGCCGGGCATCGCCACCGTCTTCTCCGGTGGTTACATCGCTTCCGGGCCCACCGGGGCCTCGCGAGTGCCGAAACCGGTGTGGCCCTTGGGATTGAAGCTGATCGGGACAGAGGGCGCGGGCGAGGTGCAGACCCCGCTCACGGGCGCCGACGGTCTGGAGATCGGCGATCGGGTCTGGTTCCGGCACGCCAAGGCGGGCGAACTGTGCGAGCGCTTCAACGAGGTGCATCTGATCGACGGGGACGGCAGCCGCACCACGGTGCCCACCTATCGTGGTGAGGGGCACTGCTTCGGCTGAGCCGAGGAAGCGGGGCCCGGGCTAGACCCGGTCGAGCTGCAGCACCGCGGCCAGGTCGGACAGCTCGGCGGTGGTGGCCGGGAGGTATTCGGTCAGCAGTGGCGAGCGCACGATGATCGCCGACCACATGGCGCGCGAGATCGCGCTGGTCAGCCAGTGCCGCGACAGCAGCGCGCCGATCCCGTGCGGGGCGTCCTCGGGCGCGGAGGTGGTCATCGAGACCAGCACCACCGCGGCCTCGCGGCCCTGGAAGTGGTCGGGCGTGCCGACCAGGACGTCCTCGATGCGGGCCCGCGACAGCAGGGTCCGGATGCGCGCCACCTGGGCGTGGTAGGGGGCCACCACCAGGATGTCGTGCGGGTGCAGGCGGCGGGTGAGTGCGCCGGTGTGCCAGGGCAATCCGAGCAGCATGCGCACCTGACGCACGACTTCCCGTGCCTCCTCGGCGGATTCGGTGCTGTTGCCGTGGTGTTCCACCGTGACGGTGCGCACGCCGGGCGGGATGCCATCGAGCTCCCGCGCGAGGGTGACCGTTTCATTGGAGCGCAGCCGATTGTCGTAGCGCAGCCGCGATACCGGACCGCACATGCGCGGATGCATGCGCCAGGTGCGGTCCAGGAAGTAGCCGTAGGCGGCGGGCAGGGTGCGGTGCGCGCCGAGCAGCCGGCCCAGCACGGATTCGGCGATGGGCTCGGGATGCGCGCCGTGTCCCGTCGGCGGCGCGGGGTCGCCGACCAGCAGCAGATTGCGGGCGGACACGGCCACGGCCACCGCCTCGGCCAGCGGGAACTTCCCGGCGTCCACGATGACGAGCAGGTCCAGGCTGTCGCGCGCGATGCGCTCGGGATCGGTGAAGTCGCTCGAGAGTCCGCCCACCACACAGCCGTTCACGGCATTGTCGAGGAAGCGCGGATAGCGCGAGGCCTCGATGGGCAGCCATTCCGGCGCCACCGCCCGGCTGTCGGCCTTGGCGACCAGCTCCGGCAGCACGCCCACCTGTACCACGGCGTCGAGCACATGCTCGACCACCTGGTGCGAGCGCGCCACCACGCCGACCCGCCACCGGTAGCGGGTGACGAGCCGTTCCACGGCGCGCGCGGTGGTGTCGGTCTTGCCGGTGCCGGGCGGGCCCTGCACGGCCACATACGAATTGTCGAGATCCAGGACGGCGGCTGTGACGGCGGCGGCGTGATCGCCGAAGACCTCCGGCAGCGCCGTGCCCGCGCGCAGCCGCGGCGGGCGGCGGCACAGGATGTCGAAGACGGCGGTCTCGGGCACCTGGGGGAGGGTCACCAGCAGCTGATGTGCGGTGTCCTCCAAGGCTTCCGCGAGGTGGATGTCGTGGCCGGGCGGGCAGGGCGCGATGGCCGAGGGCAGCTCGTCGTAGGGTTCGCAGCTCTCGGGCAGCATCTCCACCACCCGCACCACGTCCTCGAAATTGGTGTCCAGCGCACAGCCGAGGACGGTGGCGTGCGCCGTCGCGCGCAGGCCCGGGGTGACCGTCATGCCGGGCACGGGGCGATCGTAGAGGGTGAGCACCGCTGTGCCCGGTGGCGGCGCATTGCCGGTGCCCAGCCGTCCGGTGAGGGTCAGGTAGCGCCGCATGGGCTGCTGCCCGGTGCCGTGCCAGTCGGTGTCCACCGAACCGGAGTCGGCGACGAGAACCCCTGCGGTGTCGGCCCATTCGGCCACCGGATGGTCGAGCCGGTCGTCGTGCGCCCAGCGCAGCGGCCGCCGCTCGCGCCGGTGATAGCCCAGCGCCGCCGCCGCGAGCCCGGCCGCCTCCTGCGCCGGGCCGCGCTGCTCGCCGTCGCTCTCCGCGAATTCCCGCAGGGCCGCCTCGATTTCGTCGGGCCCGGTCTCGGCGTAGTCGTAGGACCACCGCCGGCTGGGCCGCACCTCGTGCCCGGCGGCCAGGTCGAGCAGCCAATCCCGCAGTCGCAGTATGGCTTCCGCGCCGCCGCCGCTCTCCTCCTGATTGGGCGGCAGCTGGTGCAGGTCGTAGGAGCGCTCGCCGACCACCAGCGCCGCCCGCACCACCGGGTACAGGTCGACCAGGGCGGGTAGCAGCTCCGCCACCGCATCCTCACCCTCGGAATCGCGTTCGCCAATGGTGTGCAGCAGGCGGCGCAGACCGCCGCGATAGTGGTGGATCCGCAGATCCGGGCATTCGCGCTGGCGCTCGATCAGGAACTCCAGCAGCGCGTCCGCGTCGTCGCGCCGGCGGGTACGGCTCCCGTGACCGAGGGTGTCCGGGCCGTCGGCTCGAATGACGAAGGTGCGCTCCGGTTTCGGTACGGCGGGCGCGGGCACGAATCCCAGCGCGACCGTGCTCACCCCGGGCCCCTGCTCGAAGGTCGCGACCGCGGCGCTACCGCGCTGTTCGGCGAATTGCTCACCGTCGGCCGATTCCGCCGGTTCCTGGACGAATATCGCCGGCGCGGACGAAGTTTCGGCCGAGCGCACGGCCTGCGCGGCCGGGTAGTCCGCCGGCGCCTGGTCGGCCGGCTCGAGGGCGCTGATCTGCACGATCACATCGCCTGCGGTGCGGGTGATTCCGGACCCCGCGCGCGGGAGGCCGGCGGTATCGGGGGGATTGACCGGGGTGACGCTGACGAACAGGTCGCCACGGGTCGGCGCGGGCAGGGCGGCCAGCGCGGACGGATCGATGAGGGCGTGCACCGGACGGCCGGTGCGCTCGCGCAGGATCTGGACCTCGGCCTGGCGGCGCAGGGTGGTCAGGGTGGCGGACGGGATGCCGGTGACGGCGGCGTCGGCGACGGCCAGCCGGTCCACGGTGGTGATCCCCGCGTCGCGCAGGTGGGCGCGGGTGGCCGGGCGCATTCCCGCCACCAGCAGCAGGTCCCGGCGGGTCTCGAGTTCGGTCGTGCAGGTGGGGCAGTGGCCGCAGGCCAGGAAGCGCCGGTCACCCCACTGCACGGGGAGCAGCTCGCCGAGCTTGGTGTCGACGATGAGGTTCAGCCGCGCCCGTCGCGCCTGGTAGACGACGGCGATGTCTGCGAGCGTGTACGTGACCGGGATGCCGTCCTCCCATATCCGCGCCTGCGGCGCCGATCGGAAACCGTTGCGCCGCAGGGCCTCCGCGGCGGCGGCCAGTCCCAGCAATGTCGCGATCCCGCCGCGTCGGTCCGCCACCCCGGCCACGATGTAGTCGTGTCCCTCGGGGGCGTGATCGCGCACCAGGAATTCGCAGCGCGCCACGAAGTTCCCGTCGAACACCACGCCGCCCGCGACCGCCTCGGCGTCCGCCCGCAGTGCGGTCAGCGTCCGGTCGTGCGCGTCCCGCAGTCCGGCCAGCGCCCGCTCGCGCAGGTCCTCGGAGACGAGTGCGGTCGTGGCGAGGGCGTCGGCCGCGGGCCCGGATGGGCGGATGCGGGTGACGCCGGGCCCGTACCGGTCGCGTAGGTCGGCGAGGCGGTGTTCGACGGCCGGGTCGGGGGTGCACGTGAGCGTGCCGGGCGACGGGAACTCGACCGGCGTCACCAGTCCCAGTTCGGCGTCGAGCGCGCGCAACAGCGCGAACTCACAACGCGCCGCCGCCACCAGGTCTCCGGTGCTGCACACGACACGATCACCGAACAGCATCAATCGCGGCCCTCCTGTGCCTGTCCTCCGCCGACACCCGCACCCGGCCGGGGTCGTCATCACATGGCCGAGTCGGGCATAGCGTAATGACTGCGGGCGGTGTGATGTGCTGCCAGGTGCGGCCCGCGCACCGGTCCGGACCCGCCATGACCCGCCCACGTCAGCACGCGATTGCGGGCGATGTTGGGAGACAACGCGACTCGCGCGGGCCGCAGCCGCCGACAGCGGCTCGATGCCCGGTCGGACGCCAGAAATCGCCTCGCCATTCCGGCGTGTCGCCCCGGCGAACCGCCGGGCGGCGTGTCGCTGTCCGGCAAGTTCGCTCGTTACTCGCCAGTCGCTTGTTTCGAGCGGCCCCGCAACCCGTCCGCGTCTGTCAGAATCTGCCGATGCTCTACCTCGCGGGCGCTCGCGGCCGCCTCCACTACCGCCGATGGCAGCTCGATGATGCACAGGCGGTCCTGGCGTTTTTACCCGGAATCGGGCAGCACAGCGCGCACTACCACCGATTCGCCCGGGCGCTGGCCGCCCGCGGCATCGAACTCTGGGCGCTGGACACCTCCGGGCACGGTCTCAGCGAAGGAGATCCCGAAAGGCCGGGCACGATCCACGAGCTGGCGGCCGACGCCCGGCTGTTCCTGGATCAGGTGCACGCGCACGCTAATTCCACCCCGTTCCTGATGGGTCACTCCTTGGGCGCGGCCACCACGCTGGCCGTGCTGCGCGACGCGCAGCCGGGCGACTTCGCCGGACTGGTGCTCTGCGGGACGCCCAAGGCAGTGCTGGAGGGCAGTTCCCCGAAGTCCGCCCGCGGCGCCGAATCCGCGAATCGTGCTCGCGCCCAGGGCGGTTCCCGCTCGCGCGCCGCACTGGCGACCGAGCAGGAGTCGGACTGGCCGGGACCGCGGCTGCCCGCGGGCCTGCCGGTGCTGATCGTGCACGGCGCGGACGATCGCCGGGCTCAGGTGGAACCGGTGCGGGAGTGGTCGGCCCAGGTCGGCGCGCATTTCCACGCGTACCCCAATGCCGGCCACGACCTGCTGCACGAGCCCGCGCACGCCGAGGTCACCGCGGAGATCGTCGAATTCGTGCACGCCCGCTCGCTGGTCTGAAGGATTCGCGCTGGTCCGAAGGATTACGGTGAGGGCGTGCCCCTCTACGAATTCGAAGGCAAGCGCCCGACGGTCGATCCGACCGCGTTCGTCGCGCCCACCGCGACCCTGATCGGCGATGTGCGCGTCGAGGCTGGCGCCTCGGTCTGGTACGGCGCGGTGCTGCGTGCGGACCTGGCGCCCATCATCATTCGGGAACGCGCGAATGTGCAGGACAACGCCGTGATCCACGGGCCGCGGGATGTCACCGTGGAGATCGGCGCGGGTTCGACGATCGCGCACTCGGTGGTATTCCACGGCGCGACGCTGGGCGCGGAATCGATTGTGGGCAACGGCAGTACGGTCCTGGACATGGCCAAGATCGGCAGTGGCGTCATGATCGCCGCGCACTCGCTGGTCGGCCCGGGACAGGAGATTCCCGACGGCGTGCTGGCCGCCGGCTCACCCGCCCAGGTCAAGAAGTCGCTCGCCGGCGCCCCGGCCGAATTGTGGGTCAAGACCAATCCGAGCTTCTACGCCGACCTCGCGCAGCGACACCGCACGGGCATCACCGAGGTTCACTGATCCGCATCCCGGGAAGCGGTGGGGCGCAACAGCTTCACCACTTCCGCATCGGTGAGCTGATGGAAGTCCCGGTAGGCCCCGCCCACCCCGCCGAGGGCCCGCGGCACCAGCGGGCACACCACCTCGTCGGCGATCTCCCGGATCCGGTGCAGCGCTTCGACCGACGACACCGGCACCGCCACCACCACCCGGCGTGGCTCGCGCAGTCCTGCGATCTCGCAGGCGGCGGCGACGGTCGCGCCGGTCGCCATGCCGTCGTCCACGATCACCACGGTCCGGTCCTTCAGGTCGATCGGCGGCCCGGCCCGCAGTATCCGGCGGCGGCGCTCCAGCTCGGCCCGCTCGACGACCTCGATGTCCGCCAGTTGATCGCGCGTCACCCCGGTATGCCGCACCACGTCGTAATTCAGCACCCGGACGTCGTCCTCCCCGATGGCCCCCATGGCCAGTTCCGGCTGCCACGGCACCCCGAGCTTGCGCACCAGCAGCACATCGAGGTCGCCGCCGATGACGTCGCGCACCGCCACGGCCACCGGCACCCCGCCCCGGGGCAGGCCCAGCACCAGCGGATCCGCCGCGCGCAGGTGCCCCAGCACCCCACCCAGCGCGCGCCCTGCGGTCGCCCGGTCCGGATAGATCATCGCTCTGTCCATTTTGCCCCTCCGCTTCGCTCCGGGGCAGGGTTGGGCGTCCCTACTCTCCGCGGATCGTGTAGCGGCGGAGGGCCAGGCTCGGATTCGTGGTGCGGACCTCGGCGAGGTGGTGCAGGTCGATGTGGGCGGTGGCGATGCCCGGCTGGTCGCCGAGCTCGGCCAGCACCGCGCCGGTGGGGGAGACGATCATGGAGGCGCCGGACCCGCGCGGCGCTGCCTGGTCGGCGGCGGCGACGTACATGGTGTTCTCGATGGCCCGGGCGCGCAGCAGCGTGGTCCACTGATCGACCTTGCCGGGACCGGGAATCCACTGGGCGGGCAGCAACAGCACGTGCGCGCCCGCGGCGGCCAGCCGGCGAACGCCTTCGGGGAAGCGCAGATCGAAGCAGGTCTGCAGCCCGAACACCACGCCGCCCACGGTGAAGGTCTGGGACTGGTCCAGGGGGCCGGGGATGAGCAGATCGGATTCGCGCGACCCGAAAGCGTCGTACAGGTGGACCTTCCGGTAGACGGCCGCGAACTCGGCGTCGGGGGAGGCGGCGACGAGGGTGTTGTAGATGTGCCCGGAGGGCTGGTCCGGGCCGCCGGACTCGACCACGCCCGCTACCACGTGCACGCCGAATTCGGCTGCGATACCGCGCAATCCGGTGACGAACGGTCCGGTGAGCGGTTCCGCGGCGGCCAGCACCCGATCGTCGAGGCGCTTGGTGGCGAACATCGAATACTCCGGCGCTACCACCACCTTCGCTCCGAGTTCGCTGGCCGCCTCGACCTCTGCGCGCAGGGCGGTGAGATTGGCCACGGTGTCGGTGTACGGATCGAACTGCACCACCGCCACATCCACCGACCCGGCCGGTTCGGTCCCGGCGGGGCGCTCCGCCGCGGCGGCCGCTTCGTGCACGGCCGTCCCCACTGCTCCCGAGCTGCCCGCATCGGCGGTGGCCAGGGTTGCGGTGACGTAGTTGCGGACGGGAGTGGGTTCGGTATTTCCGAGTTCGGAAACGGAACGAGAGGGTGTCGGGACGGCGGGCGCGGGCGGGTTGTCCGGTTGCACGGCTCCCAGGGTATTCACCCGATGGTCAAGCCCGCAGCTAGCAGGCAGTAAAATCCCTGGCAATGAGTACCTCACCGGCCGACAGCGTTCCCACTGACGACGAGAGGGACGTTTCCGGCCCGTCCTTCGCTGATTTGGGTATCGATGACCGCATTCTGCGGGCCATCGCCGATGTCGGCTACGAATCGCCGTCGCCCATCCAGGCGGCGACGATTCCGCCATTGCTCGACGGCGCGGACGTGGTGGGCCTGGCCCAGACCGGTACCGGCAAGACCGCGGCCTTCGCCATCCCGATCCTCATGGGCATCGAGATGACCGGCAAGGCGCCGAAGGCGCTGGTGCTGGCCCCGACCCGGGAGCTGGCCATCCAGGTCGCCGAGGCGTTCGGCCGCTACGCGGTGCACATGCCCGGCCTGCATGTGCTGCCCATCTACGGCGGTCAGAACTACGCGGTGCAGCTGTCGGGTCTCAAGCGCGGTGCGCAGGTGGTCGTCGGTACGCCGGGCCGCGTCATCGACCACCTCGAGCGCGGCACCCTGGACCTGTCGCAGCTGCAGTACCTGGTGCTCGACGAGGCCGACGAGATGCTCAAGATGGGCTTCCAGGACGATGTCGAGCGCATCCTTGCCGACACGCCCGACGAGAAGCAGGTCGCGCTGTTCTCCGCGACCATGCCGTCGGCCATCCGCAAGATCTCCAAGCAGTACCTGAAGCACCCGGTCGAGATCACCGTCAAGGCGAAGACCTCGACGAACACCAACATCACCCAGCGCTGGGTGCTGGTGTCGTATCAGCGCAAGCTGGACGCGCTGACCCGCATCCTCGAGGTCGAATCCTTCGAGGCCATGATCATTTTCGTGCGCACCAAGCAGGCCACCGAGGAGCTGGCCGAAAAGCTGCGCGCGCGTGGGTATTCCGCGGCCGCCATCAACGGCGACATCGCGCAGGCGCAGCGTGAGCGCACCATCGGCCAGCTCAAGTCCGGTGTGCTGGACATCCTGGTCGCCACCGACGTGGCCGCGCGCGGCCTGGACGTGGAACGCATCTCGCACGTCGTCAACTACGACATCCCGCACGACACCGAGTCCTACGTGCACCGCATCGGCCGCACCGGCCGCGCGGGCCGCTCCGGTGAGGCGCTGCTGTTCGTGGCCCCGCGCGAGCGCCGGCTGCTCGACGCCATCGAGCGCGCCACCCGCCAGCAGGTCACCGAGATGCAGCTGCCGAGCGTCGAGGACGTGAACGCCCAGCGCGTGCAGAAGTTCGGCGACACCATCACCGAGAATCTGACCTCGGCCAATCTGCCGTTGTTCCGCAAGCTGATCGAGGACTACGAGCGTGAGCACAATATCCCGCTGGTGGACATTGCCGCAGCGCTGGCGGTGGGCGGTCACGACGGTGACAACTTCTTCATGGAGCCCGACCCGGAGCCGGTCGAGCGCCCGCGCCGGGACCGGGATCGGGAACGGGCGCCACGCTCCTTCGACGAGCGTGGTCCGCGCGAGCGCCGCGAGCCGTCTCGCCACCGCCAGACCGGTGCGGAGCTGGTGACCTACCGGATCTCGGTGGGCAAGCGGCACAAGGTCGCGCCGGGCGCGATCGTGGGCGCCATCGCCAATGAGGGCGGCCTGCGGCGCAGCGACTTCGGGCACATCAGCATCCGGCCCGACCACTCCCTCGTGGAGCTGCCCGCCGACCTGTCCACGGAGACCTTGAATGCGCTGAGCCGCACCCGGATCAGCGGTCAGCTCATCGACCTGCAGCTGGACCAGGGCCCGCCCGGAAGCCGCTCCATGAGCCGCGCCCCGCGCCGCGAGGGCAAGCGTCCGGACATCCGGCGCAAGCCGCGGTTCTGAGCCCGCCGCTCGAAACGACCAGCGCCCGCATCCGAAACGGATGCGGGCGTTGCGTTTTCGAGGGCGCGGCGGATCAGTTGGTGCCGGGCGTGCCCGAGCCGGGGGTGGCGTCGGGGGCCTGCGCGGGGGTGGTCGGCGCGGGGGTGGTCGGCGCGGCAGGGGCGGCCGGGGCGGCCGGGGCGGCCGGGGCCGCCGGGGCGGCCGGGGCGGCCGGGGCGGCCGGGGTCGAGGCGTCCGGGGTGGCAGGCTGGGCGGGCGGGGTGTCGGACACGGTGAACAGGCCGACGGTCGGCAGCACCACGCAGCGTGCGCCCGGGTAGTCGATGGTGCCCCACAGCGAGGCGACGACGGTGCCCGCGCCGGCGTCCACGGTCTTCGACAGCGAGGGCAGGTTGTACTCGGTCTGGTCGTCGAGGGCGGTGATGCCGCTGCGGCCGTTGTTCACGTTGAGCCAGGCCACGCTCAGGCCGGAGGCGGTCGGAAAACCGTTCTGCTGCACCATGACCTGGAAGCTGACATTGCCCGGCGGCAGCGTCACCGAGGCGTTGGCGCCGGTGATGCCGGTGACGGCCATCGCCGAGGTCAGGCTGAACGGCATGTTGAAGCCGCAGCCGAGGGTGGGCGCCAGATACGAGAACGGCGTGAACTGAACGTTTTCCAGCTTCGCGGCGGCGATCAGCTGGGCCGATTCGGCGATGTCGGCGACCGCGGCCCGGCCGGCGGCATTGTCGCCGACGGCCTGGGTGAGCTGGTCGATGCCGGTCTCGGCGGGCGTCTTCGGCTGGTCGGCGGTGGCCGCGCTGGTTGCGCCGACCGTCGCCGCGGCCGTGAGGGCGGCGACCGCCAGGGCGCGCCGGGACAGAGTCCAACCGTTCACTCGTGCTGCTCCTGCGTCGATATTCTCGCCGAGCCACAACAGCCCGACGTCCCGGAATTCGGGTATCGGATTTCTGGGCAACGTACCAGCTCAGCTCGAGAGCCGGGATGTCGAGTCGCCGCGAGCCGAGCACCCCGGGCCGTCCGGTCGGTGTGATCCGGGTGACAAACCGGCCATTACCGGGGGGTAAGTTTGATGACGACATCACAGCGACGCTCGGGAGAAGCAATGAAGCTGGCCCTATCATCCGATGAGGTGAAATTCCGGGACGACCTGCGCGAGGTCTATCGGACCAAGATCCCGGCGGAGATCCGTGACCGCGTGAAGTACGGTCTCGAGCTCTCTCGCGATGACATCGTCACCACCCACCGCATCCTCAACGAGAACGGCCTGGCCGTGCCCAAGTGGCCGGTGCAGTGGGGCGGCCGCGACTGGTCGCCCATGCAGCTGCACATCTGGGAAGACGAGATGCAGCTGGCCTCCGTGCCGGAGCCGCTCACCTTCAACGCCCAGATGATCGGCCCGGTCATCGCCCAGTTCGGCTCCGAGGAGCTCAAGCAGCGCTTCCTGCCGGCCACCGCCAATCTCGACATCTGGTGGTGCCAGGGCTTTTCCGAGCCCGACGCGGGCTCGGACCTGGCCGCGGTGCGCACCACCGCGGTGCGCGACGGCGACTCCTACATCGTCAACGGCCAGAAGATCTGGACCACCCTGGCCCAGTACGCCGACTGGATCTTCTGCCTGGTGCGCACCGACCCGACCGTCAAGAAGCAGGCCGGTATCTCGATGCTGCTCTTCGACGTCAAGACCCCCGGCGTGACCATCCGGCCGATCAAGCTCATCGACGGCCACCACGAGGTCAACGAGGTCTTCTTCGAGAACGTCCGGGTGCCCGCCGATCAATTGGTCGGCGAGGAGAACATGGGCTGGACCTACGCCAAGTTCCTGCTCGGCAACGAGCGCACCGGCATCACCGGTGTCGGCCGTACCAAGGTGAAGCTGGGAGTCGCGAAAGAGTATGCGGCGCAGATCCGTTCGGGCAGTGGCACGCTGCTCGAGGACCCCGTGTTCGCCGCGCGCGTGGCCGAGATCGAGAACGAGCTGCTGGCGCTGGAGCTCACGCTCATGCGCGTGGTCTCCAATTCCAATGACGGCAAACCGAATCCGGCCTCCTCGGTGCTGAAGCTGCGCGGTTCGGAGCTGCAGCAGGCCGCCACCGAGCTGCTGCTGGACGTCGCCGGGCCGGACGCGTTGCCGGTGAACGCCGGGGACGTCGCCTCGCCCGGCTGGGCGCAGCGCAGCGGTCCCGGCTATCTCAACTTCCGTAAGACCACCATCTACGGAGGCTCCAGCGAGGTGCAGCGCACCATCATCGCCTCCACCATTCTCGGATTGTGAGCCGCCGCCATGGATTTCGAACTCACCGATGAACAGGTCATGCTGCGTGACACCGTCAAGGATCTGCTGGGCCGCGCCTACGACCCGGAGACCCGCCTGAAGGTCACCGACACCGACCTCGGCTGGAACCGCGACGTCTGGCGGCAGCTCGCCGAATTGGGCGTCCTCGGACTGGCTTTCGACGAGAAGGACGGCGGCGCGGGCGCCGGGCCGGTCGAGACCATGGTGGTCATGGAGGAGATCGGCCGTCGCAATGCGCCCGAACCCTTCCTCGACGCCGTGCTCGTCCCCGGCGGGCTGGTGGCCCGCGCCGGCACCGCCGATCAGCGGCAACGCGTGCTGCCCGCGCTCGCCGGCGGCGAGACCCTGCTGGCCTTCGCGCACGAGGAGCCCGGCACTCGGTGGCCCGCAACCGAACTGGCCACCACTGCGGTCCGCGACGGTGACAGCTATCGGATCACCGGTGTCAAGAACCCCGTCCCGCACGGGGACTGCGCCGATCAGCTGGTGGTCAGCGCCGCCCTTCCCGGCGGCGGCATCGGCCTGTTCCTGATTGCGGCCGACGCCGAGGGCGTCACCCGGACCCCGTACCGCACCTTCGACGAGCGCCGCGGTGCGCAAGTCGAATTCGCCGCAGCCGCAGCCGAACTCCTCGGCGACGGCGGTGACGCGCAGCCCGTGGTGGACGCGGTGGAGGTGGCGGCGCAGGCGAGCCTGTGTGCCGAATCCCTCGGCGCGATGGAGGAGGCCCTGCGGCTGACCGCCGAATACCTGAAGACGCGCAAGCAGTTCGGTGTCACGCTGTCCAAGTTCCAGACCCTGACCCAGCGTGCCGCCAATATGTATGTGTCCCTGGAACTCGCGCGCAGCATGAGCCTGTACGCCACCGCCGCCGTCGCCGACGGCTCCGCCGACCGGGTGGCGGCGTCGCGCGCCCGTCTGCAGGTCGGCCGCTCCGCCCGCCACATCGGCCAGGAGTCCATCCAGATGCACGGCGGTATCGGCATCACGACCGAATACCCGGTCAGTCACTACGTGGCCCGCCTCACCGCCATTGCCCGCACCCTGGGCGGCGACCTGGAACACCTGCGCGTTCTCACCGACCGCGTGGGCGACTACACCCTCGTGGAGTTCTGACCCGCACCACCGAGCCCGCGCCCCGCTCCACCCGGAGCGGGGCGCGGGCCTGTTTCCGGGGGCTCGGACCGGCCCGTCCCGTTCGGCAGCGCGCCGCTCGCGGTAGCGGTGTTGTGGCAGTCCGCAGTCGCACGTGGATTGCGCAGCCGCACAGCGCAGATGGGAATTGCGCAGCAGCACAGCGGAGATGGGGGTTACGGGGCCGCACACCGGAGATGGGGGTTGCGTAGCAGCGCAGCGGAGATGGGATTGCCGAGCCGCACACCGGAGGTCGGGATTGCGGGCCGCATACGGGAGACGGGGATTGCGGGGCCCGCATATCGCAGATCGTTGACCGCGGGGCCGGGCCGAGCTTCCAGGGGCCGTTGGCCGACGCGGAATTCCGTGGTGCACAGTGGTTCTCGGCGTGCTCCTGCTCGTTCTCCTGCTCGCGGTGGTGGGGAGGGTGCGAAGCTGGAATTTCGGTGTCGGGGACGGGTAGGGCGGGCGTAGGGTTCGGGGTATGGGAGGAGAAGCGGTACGGCTGGACGGGAGCACCGTGGTGTTGCCCGGTGGGGTGGGGGTGCGGTTCATTCGCACGCTGAGACTGCCCGAGCAGGGGACGCATCCGTTGCCGCCGGGGCTGGGGGAGTTTCCGGTGCGGCGGGTGGCGGACTATGCGGATTCGGTGCCCGCGGAGTGGAGTAGGCGGGGCGGTGTCATGATGCCCATGTATCTGCGGGAGGCGATGTGGCTGTCGTTCTCCGCGAAAGAGCCCGCTGCACTGCAGATCGGCGTGGGCAAGGTGTGCGCGGTCTCCGGCAAGCCCTGGAGCGAGCGGCTGGCCCGGGATCCGCAGAACTATGTGGTGCTGCCCAAACAGCCCTGGCTGGACGGCATCAACTCCGGCACCGGCACCATCCGTCAATTCATCGCGGTGCCACTGGGATTGGGTGCGACCGTCGAGGGCCAGGTCACCGGCGAGGAGACCCACGGCGGCATCCAGCTCCAGAACTTCGCGTTGAACGAGGTCGAGCTCGCACGCTGGCGCAAGACGATGGAAGCCGATCGTGAACGGGTGCGGGCGATCTCGTATGGGGACGGCCCACCCCAGCCCCTGTCCATGCCGTCGGGCATGCCCGTTCCGGCCGGTGGCCCGCCGCCTGGGTTCGGAGCTCCGCCGCCCGCACCGGGCAGCGGCGAACGCAAGCTGTTCGCGCGCGCCGCACCGCGCAAGCGGGCCACCGCCGTGGGTCTCGGGGTCGGCGGCACCATGCGGCAGGAGATCTACAAAGACGAACGCGCCCTGACGGATTGGGCCACGGATCCCTCCGGCCGCATCTTCGTCCACCTGGTGACCCCGCCCGACTGGCAGCGGATCACCGGCGAGGCCGCACCGCCGTCCCCGGTCGACCGCAAGGCCTACACCTCCGCGGGCCTACCCTGGTTCGACTACTTCGATTCGGACGCAACCGATCTGGCCCCCGCCGACCCGCTCTCCACCGTGGCTCCGGTCGGTGACTGGCTGGGCGACGACCACGAACCGTGGCAGCCGCCGGCCTCGGGCCAGGTACACCAGCTCGGCGATCAGAAGGGCTCTCCGGTCGAAGACGGCGACTGGTGAGCTCGGTGGTGGACCGGCCGCGCTACCCGTCGGAGTTGTCCGAGGCCGGGTGATCCGTGGTCGGGAGGGCGGTCGGCGGGACCGTGGTGACCGGGAGTTCGGTTGTGGCGCGAGGGCTCTCGGTGGTGGCCGGGCGCGTGGTGGTGGGGTGCGACGGGGTGGAGGGGGTACTCGCATTCGGGTCCGCGGCGGGGTCGTCCGGGGCGCCGGTGATGGTGGAGATCGGCGCATGACGGGAGGGCTGGTCCGCGGCCACGCGCCAGGTGGGGGACGGCGGGATGACGACGGCGGGCGTGATGCTCGCGCTGCTGTTCGTCGAAGTCACCGGCGCCGCTTGCAGATCAGCGTTCAGCGGCGGCGGCGCGACGTAGATGTCGTTGTGCCCGATGCCGCAGGCGCCCAGGAGAATGAGCCCGGCTGACACCACGCCGACCGCCGCGGCGGCGCCCGCCACAGGCTTGGGCAGGTGACGCAGCGGGGTGAGGCCGCGCTCGTCCGCGCCGGCGTTGCTGCCGTCCATTGGTGGCACTCCTGATTCGTGTCGAGTGGGCTCACCCTAACGGAGGCCGCGGGGCGGGGCCAGGTGGGTGGTCGGTTCGATAACCGGACGGCGCAGGCGATTCCGTAGGCCTCGGAAATATCTCAAACAGCCATGATTCAGATATCGAATTAGTAAAGTCGGCGCGTTTTGCCTTCGTGTCGTATGGACTTTCCGTTGCAGAGCCGTAATGTGTGTCCAAAGTTACACGTGAGACGCTCGAAATTTGCCGAGGGGCGCGCCGAAGAATCGCGAGACCCGGCGGGCGTCATCGAGGAGTGGATGATGGGTGCATTTTCGGCATCTCCGCTGCGCGCATCGGTGCGTGCAGGAGAACCCGCGGCCCCTGGGCTGCGGATGTCGGCAATCCTGGCCCGCGTCGTCGCCTGGCTGATCTTCCTGGGCGGGCTCACCGGCGCGGTACTCGGCATTGCCGGGCTACGCGTCGAAATCACCGTCGCCGGACTGATTCTCGCCTGCACCGCGGGTTTGGTGTTGCTCAAACTTCGAGCCGACGCACACGCTGGCTAATTCGTCGCGAATTAGCTATTTGCGGCAATTACCCACTCGAATGCTTCGGCTTCGGATCGCGCGCCCTCGATCGTCCGGGATCGATTGGGCTCGCCGAGTTCCGTCAGCAACTCTTCGGAAATCCCTGCCAGATCCGACAATACGGACGGGGTAAACCATTCCGGACGGGTAGCGAACAGCAGATCCTCGCTCGAGGTGTTGCCGGAAGCGCCCG
This sequence comes from Nocardia sp. NPDC101769, assembly GCF_044766925.1. NCBI lineage: Bacteria > Bacillati > Actinomycetota > Actinomycetes > Mycobacteriales > Nocardiaceae > Nocardia > Nocardia sp. NPDC101769. Next base: position 190,890 of record NZ_JBIWMX010000015.1, read on the forward strand.
GCGCGAACGGGCAGCCGCCCAACCCACCCAGCGAACCGTCCACCACGGCCGCGCCCGCGGCCAGGGCCGCCAAGGAATTCGCGACGCCCATGCCCCAGGTGTCGTGACCGTGGAAGACGATGCGGCGCTGCGGCGTTCCCCAGTGCCCGGTCGCGGCCACCGCCCCGATGAGCGCGCCGACCTGACCCGGATGCGCCTGGCCGAGGGTATCGGCCACCACGATGTCCGCCGACCCCTCGGCGCGCGGATCGGTGGCGATGGCCAGGACCCGCGCGGGATCCACGGGCCCGTCGAACGGGCAGGTGAAAGCCGTTGCCAGGCAGAGCTGAATGCGCCCGCCCGCCTCCGACGCGAGCCGCACCGCCTCCGGCATGGCGGCCAGGCTGTCCTCGGTGGTGCGCCCGATATTGGCCTTGTTGTGGGCGTCCGACACCGAGAAGCAGTACTGGAAATTGCGCACGCCGGCCTCCGCGGCCCGTGCGACGTGCCGGGGTGTGGCGACCCAGACCCAGCAGCGTTCGAGTTCCGCGGGCGTGAGCCGGGCGACCAGGTCGAGGGTATTGGCCATGGGCGGCACCAGATCCGGCCGCGCCATGGATCCGATCTCCAGCTCGGGCACACCCAGCGAAAGCAGCTGCCGCGCGATCTGGACCTTGCGCTCGGTGGGCAGCACCTTCCCGGTCAGCTGCAGGCCGTCGCGCAGTGTGACATCACGCAGGGTCATGAGTTCGCCTCCAGGGCATCGATATCGGCGTCGGTCAGACCGAGCAGGCCGGTGAGTACCTCGCGGGTGTGCTCGCCGAGGTCCGGGCCGACATTGCGGATGGGCAGCGATCGGCCGCCGATCACCGGGACGATGCCCGGGAAGCCGACCTCCTTGGGCTCGGGCTCGCCCACGTCCACCCGGAAGGGCTGGATCATATTGCGCGCCCGGTACTGCTCGTCGGAGACGATGTCGGCGGCGGTGTAGATGGGCCCGCACGGAATGGCGGCCGCCTCCAGCACCCGCAGCGCCTCCTCGCGGGTGCGCACCCGCGTCCACTCGGCGATCGAGGCGTCCAGCCGCTCGCGGTGGCGCCAGCGTCCGGCATTGTCCTGCAGCTCCGGATCGGCGGCGAGGTCCGGACGGTCGATGACCTGCATGTACCGCTGGAAGATGGCGTCGCCATTGCCGCCGATGATGATGCTGGTGCCGTCGCTGCACGGATAGGCGTTGCTGGGCGCGATGCCCTCCATGCGCCCGCCGACGCGTTCGCGATTGATGCCGTAGGCCAGATAGTCGGGCACCAGGGATTCCATGACAGACAGGATGGATTCGTTGAGCGCCACGTCGATGACGCGCTGCTCCAAGGGAACCCGCTGTACCCGCTCACGCTGGAACAGCGCCATCACGGTGCCGAACGCGGCGTAGATCCCGGCAATGGAATCGCCGATGGACACGCCGACCCGCACCGGCGGCCGGTCCGGATCGCCCACGAGTTCGCGCAACCCGCCGACCGCCTCGGCCACCGCCGCGAAGCCCGGCCGCTGTGCGAGCGGACCGGTCTGGCCGTACGCGGAGATGCGGGTGATGACCAGATTCGGATTGGCCTCGTTGAGCACCTCGGGCCCGAGCCCCCACTTCTCGAGCATCCCGGGCCGGAAGTTCTCCAGCAACACATCGCACTGTTCGATCAGGTCCAGCACGATCTTGCGTCCGGCCTCGGTGCGCAGATCCAGTGTGATGGACTTCTTGTTCCGGTTGACCGTCCGATACAGCATCGAGGTGTCACCGCCGTAGAGCCGCCAATTTCGCAGCTCATCACCGGTTTTCGGCCGCTCCACCTTGATCACCTCGGCGCCGAAGTCCCCGAGGATCCGTCCGGCCGTCGGCGCCGCGACATAGTTCCCGAGCTCCAACACCCGCACGCCATCCAGCGGCCGAATATCTGTGTCCAATTTGCCCTCCGCTTCGCTCCGGGCGGGTTCGCGGCCCCGAGGTCTCGATTCTTCCCTCCTCCGCTCCTCCGCTTCGCTCCCCCGCTCCGTCAGTCCAGAATCGAGACGGCCGCGAACCATTATGGTGCAGCACGTGGCAACGGCCGACTGAGGGTTTCGGGCTCAGTCTGTCCAGGTCTGTGGAAACGACGAAGGCCGGTGCGACGGGTGAGAGAGGTTGGTGCCCGTCGCACCGGCCGGGCCGGCGATCACGACGCACGGGCATCGTGATCGGCGGCATCGAGTTGAGTCGTCCGCAGGGCGGCGGGGTGAGTGGCGGCACCCGCGCCTGCCCGAATTGCGGTGTTCCGCGCCGGGATTCAGGCGGCGCGGGGGGCGACCTTCTCGATGATCGAGTAATGCTCGGCATTGCCGGTGATGACTGTGCTGGTTTCCCCGTTCACGGCGACCGGGACGTCGCCGGCCAGGGTGATGCGGGTGAGGCGGCGGGGCTGGCCGTCGTAGTCGTCGATGGCGTAGTGCTGGGTGGCGCGGTTGTCCCAGATCGCCACGTCGCCGAGCTGCCAGTTCCAGCGGGTGGTGTTCTCCAACCGGGTGACGCGGTTCTGCAACAGCTGGAACAGGGCCTGCGATTCGGCGGCGGAGAAGCCGACGAAGTTCTTCACGAAATGCCCGAGCAGCAGCGCGCGTTCGCCGGTGACGGGGTGCACCCGCACCACCGGGTGCTCGGTCTCGTAGTGGGTGGACTCGAATTCCTCGCGGTAGGCCTTGATATTGGCCGTCACCTGCGCGTTCTCGCCGCGCGCGACCTCGGTGCGGTCGGCGGCGTAGTCGTAGGCGTTGGTGTGGCGGGCCCGCAGGTTCTCGACGAGCGCCTTGAGCGGCGCGGGCAGCGAGTCGTAGGCCGCCACCGTCGAGGCCCAGGTGGTGGAGCCGCCGTAGGACGGCAGGTGCACCGCGCGCAGGATGGACGCCTTCGGAATCCGGTCCACGAAGGTGACGTCGGTGTGCCAGCTGTTGGCGCGGCCGTACTCGGAGTCGATGGGCAGCGTCTTGACGCCCTTGGAGGTGACGGTCGGGTGCGGGGTGGTCGGCGCGCCCAACAGCTGCGCGAACTCGTACTGCCCGTCCTCGGTCAGGTGCTCCTGGCCGCGGAAGAAGATGACCTTGTGCTTGTGCAGCGCGTCCTGGATGGCCTGCACGGTCACCGAATCCAGATCGCCGCCCAGCCGCACGCCGTCGATGCGCGCGCCGATCTTGCTGCCCAGCTGCACGACAGTGAGGTTGGATGTTGCGTAATCGACGGACATGCAATGCCTTTCGCCCGATGGAGTCCGGCCCGGATTCGAGCCGTGACCAGCACACCATCGGGGCGTCCGGTGAAACAGGTTCAGGATCAGCCGGATCGAAAGGCTCGTGAGCGAACGCCCGGCGCTACCCGAGGTGTTCGCGTTGAACTATCCGAGGTGTTCGCGGAGGTAGGCCAGGTCGTCGGCGACGCCGTCGGCGGGGGTCTCCAGGATGACCGGCGCTCCGGCGGTGCGGCACACCTCGGCCAGCAACTGCGGGTCGATGGTCCCGTCGGCGAAGTTGGCGTGCCGGTCCGCGCCCGAATCGAAGGCGTCCCGCGAGGAGTTCAGGTGGACCAGGTCGATGCGCCCGGTGATCCCCTTGATCCGCTCCACGATCCCGACCAGTTCCTCACCGCCCGCCCAGGCGTGGCAGGTGTCGAGGCAGAACCCGGCCCCGAAGTCGCCGACCGCGTCCCACAGCCGCCCGATATCGTCGAAATACCGTGCCATGGCGTGGTTTCCGCCGGCCGTGTTCTCGATGAGGATGGGCACCGGGAATCCGCCCTTGTCCTGCTGCCGCTCGAACAGCTTGCGCCAGTTGACGAATCCCTCGGCCATCTCCTCGTCGGAGCGCACGTGGCCGCCGTGCACGACCAGCCCGAAGGCGCCCAGCTCGGCGGCGGCCTTGGCCTGCTGCGCCACCGCGTTGCGCGAGGGCATGCGCAGCCGGTTGTTCAGGCTGGCCACATTGATCTGATAGGAGGAGTGCACCACCAGGTCGATGTCGCTGGCCTTGATCTCCTCGGCCCGCGGGTGGGGTTGGGGCTTGTCCCAGCTCTGCGGATCCACCACGAACATCTGGATGACGTCGGCCCCGAGCTTCTCGCCGAAGCCGATCGGGTCGCTGTCCATTCGGACGTGAGCTCCAATGCGCATGCGGCCAGCGTATCTCCGCCCCCCGACACCGCGGACGGGGTCACCAGCAGCGATAAGCAAACGTTGAGTGTTGCGTTAGCGGCCTGCGCGTAGATAGTTCGATAGGCCGCGAATCGGCTACAGTTTCGGTGTTTTCGGATCGACCCGAACGATCACGCCGATCGTCTGTGGTACCTCGCGCGCTGGTGGGTCCCGGCACGTGGAATGGGAAGTGGGAGATCGTCATGCTGTCCAACGGTGACGTTTTTGCTGGGTATGTCATCGAACGGCAGCTCGGCCGGGGTGGCATGGGTTCGGTGTACCTGGCCAAGCATCCGCGGCTGCCGCGGATGACGGCGCTCAAGCTGCTGAATCGGGAGATGGTCTTCGACAAGGAGGTCCGGGCCCGCTTCGAGCGTGAGGCCGACCTGGTCGCGCAACTGGACCACCACAATATTGTCACCGTCTACGACCGCGGGCTCGAGGACGGCCAGCTGTGGATATCCATGCAGTACATCGACGGCATCGACGCCGCGAGCGTGAATCCGCAGACGCTGCCGCCCGAGCGGGCCGTGCAGATCGTCGCCGAGATGGCCGACGCCCTGGATTACGCGCACCGCAACGAGGTGCTGCACCGCGATGTGAAGCCCGCCAATATCCTGCTGGCCCGCTCCACCGGCGGTAAGGGCGAACGGGTGTACCTGACCGACTTCGGCATCGCGCGGCTGCGCGACGACAGCGGTCATCTGACCCAGACCGGGACGTTCACCGCGACCCTGGCCTACGCCTCGCCCGAGCAGCTGACCGGCTCCGCGCTGGACGGCCGCTCCGACCAGTATTCGCTGGCCTGCACGCTGTTCTGGCTGTTCACCGGGTCCGGCCCGTTCTCGGCCACCAATCCGGCGGCCGTCATCCAGGGGCATCTGCAGAATCCGCCGCCGCCGCTGGGCAGCGCGCGCGCCGGGCTGCCGCCGAGCCTGGACATGGTGATCGCCAAGGCCATGGCCAAGCGTCCCGAGGATCGCTTCCCGAGCTGCAGCGAATTCGCGGCCGCCGCCCGCCGCGCCCTGGCCAATCCGAGCGCGCCTGCCATGCCGCTGGTGCAGCGCACGTCGCCGCCGATGCCGGTCATGCCGCACACCGGCGGGCCGAACCCGGTGGCGCCGCCCCTGACCGGGGGCGGCATGCCGACCGGTATGCCCATGTATACGGGTGGTGCCATGCCGACGGGCATTCCGGTGACGGGAGGCTCGTACCCGGCCGGTGTGCCGATGACCGGTGCGCCCATGCCGGCCGCGGGCCCGCGGCCGCAGACCGCGCCGCCGTCCCCGGTGGTGTCGTATCCGGCTCCGACACAGGTCAATCCGGCCCCGCCCAAGCCTGTCACCGGCAACTACACCGGGCGCGGGACCAATCAGTACACCCAGCCGCCGTCCTATACCTATCCGAGCCCGGCCCAGCCACAGCGTCCGCCGGTCGCGCCGGTGGGGGCGCATCGGCCGCCGGCGCCGGCGAAGTCGAATACCGGGCTCATCATCGGCATCGTGCTGGCGGTGGTGGTGCTGCTCATCGTGGTGGTCGCGGTGATCGTGGCGGCGGGCAGCAAGGCCGGCGGTACCAAGGCCGGTGGCGCGCCGGGCAGTGTCGTGAACACCTCGGCGGGCGCGGCGCCCGGGGGCGCCCAGCAGATCGACTGGTCGGTCGCGGCCAAGCAGTTCCCGAAGCTGCTGCCCACCGTCAAGACCGGCGGCAAGGGTTACAACGGCGCGACCTGCTGGGTCGCCGACTCGCCGGTCTCCTCCGATGCCACGGACGGCACGCCGGACTTCGGCGACTGGAAGGTGCAGTGGCGCTGCTACGGCGGCAGCAACAACAACGACCCCTTCTACCGCATCTTCGCCTACGACTCGGCCGCCACCGTGCAGACCGTCCTGAGCGGCCTGACCCCGGACACCAAGTCGCAGGACGCGAACGGCGGCAAGACCTACACCAACTACCAGCTCACCGACGACAGCCACCCGCGCCTGGTGACCGCCTTCACCGGCGACAACAACCGCACCCAGTACCTCATGTACACCGATGGCCTCACCGGCAGCCTCGATCCGGTCCTGAAGTGGTGGAAGAACGCCCCGATCAACTGAGCTGCGGCATTCGAAACCCCGGCTCGATCAGGCTAGGGTCGGCGCAGTATCTGGTTCGCGGCCCGTCTCGTTCTGGACTGACGGAGCGGGGGAGCGAAGCGGAGGAGCGGAGGAGGGAAGAACGAGACCTCCAGGGCCGCGAACCCGCCCGGAGCGAAGCGGAGGGCAAATAGATACAGAAAGGGACGTTGTGCTGCGCGCTGGGGAAGTGTTCGCGGGTTACGAGATCGAACGCGAACTCGGCCGCGGCGGTATGGGGTCGGTGTACCTGGCCCGGCACCCCCGTCTACCTCGGTTGATCGCACTGAAGCTGTTGAGCCGGGACGTGTTCGGCGATATCGAGATCCGGCGGCGGTTCGAGCGTGAGGGCGATCTCGTCGCGCGGCTGGATCACCCCAATATCGTGCCGGTTTACGACCGCGGCATCGACGACGCGCAGCCGTGGATCGCCATGCGCTACATCGACGGTCCCGACGCGTCCCAACTGGAGGCCGCGAACCTGCCGCCGCGCCAGGCAATCCGGATCATCGCCGAGACCGCGCGGGCCCTGGATTTCGCGCATCGCCGCGGCGTGCTGCACCGGGATGTGAAGCCCGCCAACATCCTGCTCGAACGGCTGGACGGCGAGGAGCGAGTCTTCCTGGCGGACTTCGGCATTGCCCGCCTGCGCGACGACGCCACCAAGCTGACCCAGACCGGCTCATTCACCGCGACGCTGACCTACGCCTCCCCGGAGCAGCTCTCGGGTCAGCCGCTGGATCCGCGCTCGGATCAGTATTCGCTGGCCTGCACGCTGTTCCGGTTGCTGACCGGGGACGTGCCGTTCGCCGCCGAGCATCCGGTGGGCATCATCCACGGTCACCTCAACCAGGCGCCGCCGCCGGTCAGCACGCTGCGGGCCGGCCTGCCGCAGGCGCTGGACGCCGTGCTGGCCCGCGCGCTCGCCAAACACCCTGAGGGACGGTTCGATTCGTGCGGTGAGTTCGCCGCGGCCGCCCAGCAGGCGCTGGAGAATCCGGCCGGGGCCACCGTGGTGGCGCACTCGCCGTTCGTCCCGCAAGGCGGATCACCCGCGGCGCCAGGGCAATTCGGTCCCGCGCCGACGACCCTGTACGGCGTCGATGTGAATCCTGTTCCCGGACAGCAGCCGCCCGTGACGGCCCGCTACACCGCCCAGGCACCGACGCCTGTCCCGCCGCGCCTGGCGTCGCCGCGGAAGAAGCGTTCGAAGCTGCGGGGCTGTCTGCTGGGCGCGGCGGCTGTCGTGGTGCTGCCGCTGGCGGCGGTCGCGACCATCGTTTCCGTGTTCGATGAGAAAGCGACCTCGAACAGCCCGGCGACCACGTCCGAGGAGCACGTCCCGACCACCGAGGACGCGGCCTCACCGACCGAAACCACAGGACCCGCCACCCTCCCGGAGCATTCGGGCGCCGACGCCCAGGTGCTCAGCCAGCGCTTCCCGCAGATGCTGCCCCAGGCCGACCCCACCGCCGACGCCAACTCCGGTACCGGCTACCAGGGGACCGCCTGCTCGACCTATGAGCCCGCCTCGCCCCCGCCCGACTCCGGGTCCGGCGATCCGGATCTGGGCAAGTGGGAAATCGCGTGGAACTGCACCGGCATCGGCCACCCGACCTACCGGTTCGTCATGTACCGCTCGGCCACCGACGCCGAGGACGCGCTCAACGCGCTGACCGGCTACACGAAGACCGACATCAAGGTGCACGGCAACCTGTACACGAATTACCAGATCAGCGGCAGCGCCCTGCTGCGCCCGCGCCTGGTGACGGAGTTCCACTCGCAGGATGGAAAGTACGGCTACCTCATGTACAGCACCGGTTTCCTCGCCACCGACGACCAGTTGCTGGATTGGTGGCGGTCCGCCCCCATCAATTGAGGGCTGTTCGACGCGCGTGTTTGTGTGGAGTCTGTGAGGACATCGTCATCGGGGACATCCCGGATGGCGTCCACCTCAGAACCTAGACACACTGGACATCATGACTTCGAACGTCTCGGAATCCGCCACGCTCGAGCAGAGCACGGCCGCGGTCGCCGCCCGAGCGACCGATCTTGTGAAGATCTACGGATCGGGCGACACACAGGTTCGTGCGCTGGACGGGGTGACGGCCGAGTTCGCGAAGGGCGAGTTCACCGCCATCATGGGACCCTCGGGCTCGGGCAAGTCGACCCTCATGCACTGCCTGGCCGGTCTCGATGCCGCCACCGCGGGCGCGGTCCACATCGGTGACACCGATCTGACCAAGCTCTCGGACAAGCAGATGACCACGCTGCGCCGCGACCGCATAGGCTTCGTCTTCCAGGCGTTCAATCTGGTCCCCACGCTGACCGCGCTGGAGAACATCACGCTGCCGCTGGACATCGCGAACCGCAAGATCGACGAGGAGTGGCTGTCGACGGTGGTCAAGCGGCTGGGCCTGGGCGACCGGCTCACCCACCGGCCCGCCGAGCTGTCGGGCGGTCAGCAGCAGCGCGTGGCCTGTGCTCGCGCGCTGGCGGGCAAGCCGGACATCATCTTCGGTGACGAGCCGACCGGCAACCTGGACTCGCACTCCTCCGGTGAGGTGCTCAACATCCTGCGCGCGGCGGTCAACGAGTTCGGGCAGACGGTGGTGATCGTGACCCACGATCCGCGCGCGGCCTCCTACGCCGACCGGGTGGTCTTCCTCGCCGACGGCCAGATCGTGGACGAATTGCGGGAGCCCACGGCCGATTCCGTGCTCGACAAGATGAAGTCGCTGGAGACGAAGCGCGGGGAGGCGGAGCGCTGATGGCTGCCTCCCCGATGCGCAAGGTCGCCTTGCGCAATCTCGCCGCGCACAAGGTGCGCCTGGTGCTGACCCTACTGTCGGTGGTGCTCGGAACCGCCTTCATCTCAGGGTCTTTCATCTTCACCGACACGCTGCAGAGCACCTTCGACGGCATCTTCGCCTCCCAGGCCAAGGGCGTGGACGTGCGGGTGCAGCCCAAGGAGCAGCAGTCGCTCGGTGTGCCGAACGACGTGGTGGACAAGCTCTCCCACCTGGACGGCGTCAAAACCGTCGCGCCCAGTGTCAACGGCCCGGTGGTGCTGCTGAAGGACGGGCACGCCGTACAGACCGGTGGCGCACCGAGTTTCGGGCAGTCGTATCTGCCGCCGGGCCAGTCGGTGGCCGAGCCGGACAAGTTCATCGACGGCGTGCCGCCCGCCGAGCCGGGTCAGGTCGCCATCAACAAGGGCGGTGCGGAGCGGGGCGGGCTGAAGGTCGGCGACCACACCACGGTGCTGGTGCCGTCCAAGGGCAATATCGACGTCACCATCTCGGGCATCTACGACATCGAGGCCTCCAATACCGGCGGGTTCATCTCGCTGCAGTTCGAGGATGCGCAGGCCCGCCAGTTGTTCACCGACGGCCTGCACGTGGCGTACGTGGACATCGCGGCCCAGCCCGGGGTGAAGGCCGATGATCTGCGCGATCGGATCAAGGCGGCGCTGCCCGACTACAAGGTGCAGGACGCCCAGCAGGTGCGCGACGACTTCAAGGCGCAGCTCGGCAATGCGTTGAAGTTCATCAATTACTTCCTGCTGGCGTTCGGGTCCATCGCGCTGCTGGTGGGCACGTTCATCATCTACAACACCTTCTCCATGCTGGTGGCGCAGCGGCTGCGCGAGCTGGCGCTGCTGCGCGCGGTCGGCGCGAGCCGCGGGCAGATCTCGCGGTCGGTGGTGGGGGAGTCGCTGATCGTCGGATTGCTCGGCAGCGCACTGGGTCTGGCGGCGGGCGTCGGCCTGTCGTTCGGCCTGTCCGGGCTGCTGAATGCCTTCAAGCTGGGGCTGCCGACCGGCACCATGTCGCTGGAGCCGCGCACCGTGCTGGTGGCCCTCGGTGTCGGCACCGTGGTGACGGTGCTCAGCGCGTACGCGCCGGCGCGGCGGGCGGCCAAGGTGCCGCCGGTGGAGGCAATGCGCTCGGAGTCCAACTCGGCCGGCGAGTCGTTGCGGCTGCGCACCATTATCGGCGCGGTGCTGGCGGTGGCCGGTACGGTGCTGGTGGTGCTGGGTGCGCGCGGCACCGGCGGAAGTGCGGCCACCGTGGTCGGAATCGGCGCTGCCGCACTGATTTTCGCGGTGCTGTTCGCCTCACCGGCGCTGTCGCGGCCGGTGGTGATCGGATTGGGCGTGCTGGTCCGGCCGTTCGGTCCGGTCGGAAGGATGGCGCGCAACAACGCGATTCGCAATCCGCGCCGGACCGCCGCGACGGCTTTCGCGCTGACCCTGGGCCTGATGCTGGTGTCCGCCATCGGCATGCTCGGCTCCTCGGCCAAGGCCAGTGTGAGCGACCTGGTCGACAAGGGCGTGAAGGCCGACTACATCCTGGCCGGGCCGCCCGGTGGCATCATCGGCGTCCCGCTGGCCGCCACCGCCACCGTCGAGCAGGTGCCGCAGGTCAAGGACGTGGTGGCCTTCCACGGTGTTGCCCTGAGGGTCGACGGCAAGCAGGTGATCGGCACCGCGCCCGAGGGGCCGATGTCCAAGGTGCTCAACTACACCATCGAGCAGGGCACCGACCAGCTCGGCGACGACGACATCATGGTGTCGGAAACCTATGCCTCCGACCATGATTGGAAGCTCGGCGAGAGCGTCGAGATCTCCAGCATGGACTACAAGAAGTTCAAGGTCACCGTCGCGGGCATCTACAAGGACACCCAGCTGCTGCAGAACATGGTCACCCCCATGGCCCTGTACCAGAAGACGGTCCCGGTCAGCTACCAGTCCAGCTTCCTGGTCCTGGTCGCCGCCCAGCCCGGCGCCGACCTCCCCGCCATGCGGAAGAACCTGGAGAAGGCCACCGAGCAGTACGTCATCGTCCAGGTCCAGGACCGCAACGACTTCAAGGGGGCCGAGGGCAAACAGATCGACACCCTGCTGGCCATCCTCTACGGCCTGCTGGCCCTGGCGGTGGTCATCGCCATCCTCGGCATCGTCAACACGCTGGCCCTGTCGGTGGTGGAACGCCGCCGCGAAATCGGCATGCTCCGCGCGGTGGGCATGCAGCGGGCCCAGGTCCGCCGCAGCATCTACCTCGAATCCATGCTCATCGCCATCTTCGGCGCGGTGGTAGGCGTCATCCTGGGCCTCGCCCTCGGCGTGGGCTTCCTCAAAACCCTTGCCGACCTGGGCATTGCCACCATCGCCGTGCCCTGGACCCAAATCGTGCTCATGCTCCTCGCCTCCGGTGTGGTCGGCGTCCTCGCCGCCCTCTGGCCCGCCGTGCGAGCCGCCCGCACACCCCCTCTGGCCGCCATCGCCGACCTGTAAGACTCTGGACCGATCTGGGCCCCTCAGGATTTCGATCCTGAGGGGCCCAGATCGTCTCCGCTGCCGTGGGCCTCGGTGCCGCGGCTGAGGCGAGTTGTCATCGGCTGTTCATCCGGCGCGCCCGAAGAAGCCAGATTTGCTGCCCACTGTCAGCCGCCATGTTTACGCTGGCAGCCCCCATCCCGCCGCAAGTCCGAGACCGGCCCGCGCGGTTTCCTGGAACTCCGCCTTTCCGGCACCCTCACCACCAACCCCGTCGACACCTCGCCGGTCATCCGCGAAACCCTCACCGCCACAACAGAAGACGACATCTGGAAGCATTTCGACAACTACCCGTCGGCCACCCATCTCGTGATCTGGACCCTGAACGCCCCCACCCAACTCCTCGCCCCCGCCCGCGCCGCAGCCCGCAACTACCCCAACTTCGCAGTGGCACTACCCTGATCGCCGACCTTCCGACTATCGACGAATGGGCGGAATACTCCGCTCGCGGAGCGTCGAGGATGGATAAGACGCGGTCGCGTATCGGAAGGTCGGCGTTCGGACATCGTCCGCGCTACACCCAGATCTCATCGATGGGCGTGAGTCGCGCCGGGGCCGGGGTCGGCGGCCGGGTGCGCGAGAACCGGGGCGCGGGTGCAGGTTGCAGCATGCCGTCGACCTCGATGAGCGAGCCGCGAGCGCGCAAATGTTCGTCCTGTGCGGCCTCTGTCCAGGTGCGGATGGGGGTGACGCAGGCGTCCACGCCGTCGAACAGCTCGGCCCATTCCGCCTGGGTCCTGGTGGAGAACTTATCGGTGAAGATCTTGCGCAGCACGTCCTGTCCGGCCGGATCCATTTGGTGCGGCAGCGATTCGAAGTCCAGTTCGAGCACGCGCAGCAGTTCGGCGTAGAACTGCGGCTCGTACGCGCCGACCGCGACGAACTTGGCATCGGCCGTCCGATACGTGTCGTACCAGGCCATTCCGGTGTCGAGCATGTTGGTGCCGCGCTCGTCGGACCAGCGGCCGCCCTGATGCAGGGTCCAGATCGAGTGCGCCAGTGTCAGCACGCCGTCCACCATGGCCGCGTCCACGACCTGCCCCTGTCCCGAGCGTTCCCGCTCGTAGAGCGCGCTAACGATGCCGAGCACGAGGAAGACCGACCCGCCGCCGTAGTCACCGAGCAGGTTGATGGGCGGAAGTGGCCGTTCGCCCTTGCGCCCGATGCCGTTGAGCGCCCCGGTGAGCCCGATGTAGTTGATGTCGTGCCCGGCCCGATCGGCGCGCGGCCCGTCCTGACCCCATCCGGTCATGCGGCCGTAGATCAGCCGCGGATTGCGTTCCAGGGCCTCCTCGGGTCCGAGCCCGAGCCGTTCCATCACGCCGGGCCGGTAGCCCTCGATCACCACGTCGGCCCTGTCGATCAGGCCCTGAACCGCGGCAATGTCGCCGGGATCCTTGAAGTTCGCCTGCACGATGGTCCGCCCGCGCAGTTGTGCCCGCATGGGCCCGACCGCGGACCCGTCGCCGGGCCGCTGCACCCGCACCACGTCCGCGCCCAGATCGGCCAGCATCATGCCCGCGTGCGGTCCGGGCCCGATGCTCGCCAGCTCGACGATCCGCACACCCGCCAGCGGTCCCTTGCTCACATTCACCCGTAACCTCCTGAGATTCCTACGAATACTTCAAAAATAGAACACGTTCTACATGGGCGCGTTGGCTCCGAACGCACCCGCGACGGCCGGCCGCCACCCGCGGCAGCACCGGCGCCACACTCGAGGAGTACGGGGCGCCGCGCCGCGTGATCTACGCGGCGAAATACCTTCCGGATGCGGACTACCGCCGCAGGATCGCCCCCCCGGCTCGAAGACCAGACCGAACAAGCCTGGTCTGGCTACCAACGCCATGATCGCTTGGACCACAGCGTATTACGGTCTGAAGGTGAAGCCGATGCGCCGGGCCGGGCGACGCGTCGATGGCGATGCGCCGGCGCATATCAGCCCGGCGCACCGCGAGAACATCAGCTTCTTCGGCGGGATCGAGGTCGACATCGACGCCGAGTTCGCCCGGCTCGGACCGTGGGGCTGGTTGCGAATCGGAATCCCAGGTTTCTCGAAAGTTGGCAAGTCCATCGCGAACTCTGTTTCAGTGCAAGAGTTTTGGTGTGCACCGCCTGCCTGGAGTGACTTTTCGACCAGTTGGACCCAATTGGGTCAAGTCGGAAATGAGGGTTGTCATGCAAATCTCATCGCGAGCCCCTGTCCGGTACCGGCAGTCGACCTTGCGTTCACCGTTCCGGCCATGGCCGGCGGCGGCATCGATTATGCATCTGAGCTGCGACGATCGAGTAGATAAAGGCAGCGATCAATTGCTCGGGAGAATCTGGCGGGGTTATGGTTGTGTCGTCGCCTGTGCTATTCGCCGTGCTGCGGATGTATCGGCTCATATTTCCACCGCTGGTTCGGTAGCAGTCGACCGAGCAATCTTCCACGCACGTTGCGCGGGGATAGCACTGGTGCAATCGAGTTGAATGGATCATTAGAAGGATCAGCAGTGTTCGCAATGACCAGGCAAATGGTGGCTCGGGCCGTCCTCGCCGGTGCGATTGCGGTGGCTCCGGTAACCGCCGTGACCGTGCCGGCCCAGGCCGATGTGGTCACCAACTACACCCCCACCCCTGTCGATCAGCACTGGGACAACGGCTGGGACAGTAAGCACTTCTTCCCTCCGGGCTGGGGAATCCCTCCGGGATGGTTCCACCATCTGCTGCCGTTCGAGTTCTTCGAGTTCTTCGGTAGCGACTAGTAGAGCGTTCGGCACGACCGCCGGCGCCGACACTCGCACACGGACGCCGATGGCGGTGGCGGTGGCGGTGGCGGCAGTGTGCACCACCGCCAGTTCCGGCGTCGCGAAGTCGGTGTGGTTCGCCGTGACCTCGAGGCTCACATACGTGGGTGTCACGGGCTTTGAGGTGTTGCGCTAACGCCTGCACGCACGCCCGGGTTGCGGTGTCCGAAGGATGGGCGCGGGCAGGCGCATCGACCCTTCGAGCGAGGGAGCCGGCAGGGTGCGGAACCCCGCACAGAGTGCCCGCCGGTACCGTTCGGGCACCCGATCCAGCTCCCGGGTGCTGTCATACATGTGCCACGGATCCTCGTAGAGCACGGCCTGCACGAGCTGCTCGGTCGAGGCGAACTCCTCGACGGCGAGGGGACCGCCGGTGGAACGGACCGTGATCTCGGTCAGCATCCACGCCCCACCTCGCGTCCCGCCGGCCGTACCAGGGTCACCGTTGCCCATGACCTGACTCCGCTCGGACAGCTCGAAACGCCGATCACGTCAACTCGCTGGATTCGGCAGTTGCGGACGGTCCGCCGGCGTCAACGGCGAGATGATCTCGGGCCGTTGATCTTCAGGTCACGGCGTCTGGCCGGTTCGAACCGCGCGGGTCGCGGCATGAGAGCTCACTTGCTCCACGTGTAGCCAGGCGTCTGACCCTTGCTGGCCAGAGCGCTTGGGAGAGCGAAGCACCCAGTCGGGTGCCGCTAGGGGTCCAATTGGGCGGTGATCGCGGCGACCGGGTCGTGGAGTCGGGCGACCAGCTCCAGGACGGCGGGTGGGGCCGCCGTGAGGTCGCCGTCGATGCGGAGTTTGCCGGTGGCCGTGGCGATTTGGCGGTGGTGCTGGGCGGCGGCGATGGCCTCTGGATCACCGGCCCATACTCGTCGGGAGAGCTCATGGTGCGTCGCATAGTCTGCGACGATCCGAATATCGGCGTCCTCGACGGAGCCGCCGCGGACCTCGAGGTTGTTTCCGTGTATGTGGATGAACCAGCTCAGGGTTCCGGCGGGTGTGTTGGCCCGGCCGGGTGGTGGGCTCGTCAGGTCCTCACAGATGGAGTAGTCGAGTGAGCCGAGATCTTGGTCTTGCAGCAGATCCGCGATGATCGACTCGACGGCGTCGAGCCATTGCGGACTCACGTATTCGTACCTGCCTGTGGGTGCCATCTGATGGATGGTTCCACGGGTCGGTCGGCTGATCTTGCGGTGGATTGCGTAGGTGCGAGCCGTGGTCTGCGAAGTCAGTCTCGGTTGGGCCGTTCGGTTCACTGCCACAACGATTCTGCGCACTCTTTGACCAGCGCCGATGTTGTGGACTTCCGAAAGCCCTGGCAAGCCAGGGCTTTCGGAAGGGTGATGCTACTTCTGAGCCGAAAGGCTGCTGAGGAGACCGCCGATCACCGGAATCGAGTTCGCGCTACCTGTTCCGCCCGTGGACGGGGTGCAGGTTGTCCCGGCGGGAGCGGTCTGGACAACGTTGACCGTGGGCCCGTTCTCACCGAACCACGCCAGGCCCGTGTAGATGTTGTTGGGCCACGCGCTGACCATCACCTGGCCGGGCGCGGTTGGCGTCCAAGACGCGACGACGTCCTTGCCCGCGACGTACGGCACCGTCGTGAACGTGGTGAACGTCGAGCCCCCGGCCGCCGATGTTCGGAACGCGAATTCGGTGTCGTTGGGGACATTGCCGATCAACACCGCGGCGTCGGCGGCGGGCAGAGTCACGGTGTAGGTCGAGCCGACGCAATAGGCTTGCGACGACGTAATGGTCATATCTGCCGATGCGGTCGTAGCCGAGACGATGGTGGCCACCCCCATCGCCGCGGCTGCGGCGATACCGACGGTCGAACGAGCAAGGACCGACATGTTCATACTTCACTCCCCAGTTGTCGAAAATCCCCCTGTGTCAAGGGGACTGGCGCAGACTATCGCAAGTGACCGACACTCATTTCAGAGTGACGTAACACGGATCAGGACACGCGAAACGGGCCACGCATACCAGGCGTGAGCCCCTCGATACCTGAGATCGCTTCCTATGCCCGGTCATCGGCTAGCGGACGTTCTGCACCGCACCAGGTTTCGGCCGCCGGCGCCCCGCGCTGGCCGGTTCGGTCAGCGCGCCATGCGGCAGTTGAGTGCGTTTGGATGCGGGCAGTCTGGGCCCTGATTCTCGCTGACCAATCAACCAAGGTCGTTGGGCGGTAGTCACGATGGTGGCGTTGTCGGCCTCCCAGTCGCCTGACGCGCGCAGGCGGCCCGCAGTACCCCCAATGCGGTCGAACTCAGTACCCAATTCAGCAGGGGGATTGCGCGGACGTGCGGATCTAGTCGAGGATGCGGGTGAGCAGCACGGTGAGTTTGTCGCGCTCGGTGGCCGACAGGGCGGCCAAGATGTCGTGTTGAACCCCCGTGAGTGTCGTGTCCAGTTCTTCGAGCCGCCGTCGCCCGGCGGCGGTGAGAGTGATCAGGTTGCGGCGCCGGTCGGCAGGGTCCGAGGTGCGCTCGACGTAGCCTTGTTCTGCCAGCTCATTGAGCATTGTGTGCATGTCGCTCTGGTC
Organism: Nocardia sp. NPDC101769; assembly: GCF_044766925.1. NCBI lineage: Bacteria > Bacillati > Actinomycetota > Actinomycetes > Mycobacteriales > Nocardiaceae > Nocardia > Nocardia sp. NPDC101769. The sequence goes on from NZ_JBIWMX010000015.1 coordinate 207,872, forward strand.
GATCCCGCACCGTAGGCCGATCTTCACCTGGCTGTCTGGGCCAAACTCGTCCAGCGCGGCGAGGATCGCGAAGTGAAAGGCATGCCCACCGACAGCGGTCATCGTTGCTCCGATGAGTCGATGCGCCCGCGCGGAAACCCTGTTGATCAGCCAGCTGGGTTTCCGGCGCAAACGGGTTGGCGCTTCGTGCATCTCCATATCCGAAGTCTAAGCCAATCCCTTGGTCCATCCCATTAATCCGTGTACCATGGGTCCAACCAAGGTTGGTTGAACCAAGAGATCAGAGGTAGAACCGATGTCACTCACTTTGGACGAAGCTCGGGCCGTCAGCGACCGTATACGCGAACACGCCACCGAAATCGGCGCGACTGTCACCATTGCCATCGTCGACGCCGGCGGTCACCTACAGGTTCTCGATCGCATGGACGGTGCGAATCCGATGTCGGCCCGTATCGCCCCGGCGAAAGCATCCAGCGTTGCGCTGTTTCATCGCGACGGCAGTGACCTGATGAATCTGCAGCAGGCGTACCCCGCGGTGTTCGCGCAGATAGTCGAAGTAGCGGGAACGCCCATCGTGGCAGGCGGGGCCGCTCGGCTGATCCGACGCGACGGCGTCGTCGCCGGTGCGATCGCAATCGCCGGAGGGACGCTCGAACAGGACGACGAGTGCGCCAATATCGGGGTCGACTCCCTGTCGGTCTCCGCGTCAACATAGTTGACAACCACAACGTCGAGATGCCCGAGTCGGGCAGTGCGGGGTAGCGCTGATCAGCGCTCTGACCACCGCGTTTGACGTGCAGCGGTTGGATGTCAATCGGGTCGAATCCCGAAGCGGATCAGCCTTGCAAAGGAGTGGAGCAGCGCGTGTATCGCTGCTGGTAGAGACTCTGCTGAGCCCCCGTCCGGTGTCCGGGTGGGGGCTCGGTCGTTTCGCTGGCGCCGCCCGGCAAGGTTGATTCGGTCAGTGCCGCATCACGATGACCATGGGCATCCGCACCTGATGCGGAGGCCAACGGTCTGCCAGTCATCAGGATCGCCCCGATACCTGTGATTTGTTGTCGCCGCGAGTCGTTCATGGCTCCTTGGCAGGGGGTGGACAGCTGGGCAGCAACGGTGTAAGGCTGTTGATGAAGTGCCGATCATCCACCTGAGGGATCCAACACCCCTTGTTGGGGAGGCGGGATCAACCGCTTCGAGGCGAGCGACGATGGATAAGGACCTCGGCGCGAGCGCATTCGACCCCGGTGCCGCCCGCGCGACTGCAACGCAGACCGCGTTGACGACTCTGGTTGCCCAGTTCACCGAGCACTGGCACTCATCGAGCGAACCACCCGATCTGTCGATCCACCTGCCGGTCGAGCCCGCGCTGCGGCGGACCGCATTGATCGAACTGATCAAAGTGGATCTGCACGAACGGTGGTGGCGCAGCGACGACGCGCTGCGCCTTGCCGACTATCGCGAACAGTTCCCGGAACTGGGCACTGCCCCGCTGCCGCCGGATCTCATCTACGAGGAGATCAGTGCCCGCAGCTGTCGCAACGACATCGACCTCACCGAGTACGAGCACGACTATCCGACCCAAATGGCCCGCATCACCGAGACTTTCGATGTCGGCGGCCTGCGCAGCACGCTGCTGGCCGACCCCACGGCAGTCGATGCTCTCGACTCCATCGATACGGGCGCATCCCTCGACGATTTCGATCTGCTGCTGCCGCTGGGCAGAGGCGCGTTCGCGCGCGTATTCCTGGCTCGGCAGCGATCGCTGAGCCGACTGGTAGCTGTGAAGATCTCCCGCGACCGCGGCTCCGAACCGCAGACGCTGGCCCAGCTCGACCACGACCATATCGTCCGCGTCTTCGATCAGCGTCAGATCACTGAACAGCATCTGAAGCTGATGTACATGCAGTACGTGCCCGGCGGCACCCTGCTGGGCGTGTTGCGACTGCTGCAGCGCACCCCACGGGCCGGACGCAGCGGCAAGCTGCTGCTGGAGGCTATCGACGCCGCCACCACGACCACGGGCGTGCTCGCGCCGCAGCCCTCGCCCGTGCGCGAGGAACTGGAACAGCTCACCTGGCCGGAAACCGTGGCCTGGCTGGGCGCCCGGCTGGCCGCCGCACTCGACTACGCCAATCGCCACGGTGTGCTGCACCGCGACATCAAACCCGCAAATGTGCTGTTGACCGCCGACGGTCAGCCCAAACTGGCCGATTTCAACATCAGCTTCAGCCGGCATCTGCCCGGTGCGAACCCCGTCGCCTACTTCGGCGGCTCCCTGCGCTACATGTCCCCCGAACAGCTCGAGGCCTGCCACCCCAACGTGGCCACCACTGCCGCCGATCTGGACACCCGCAGCGACCTCTACGCACTGGCGGTGGTCCTGTGGGAACTGCTCACCGGACGGCGACCGTTCGACGACGGAGACGGGGCCGGCGAATCGGAGCAATCGCTGCAGGCGATGATCGATCGACGCCGCCGGCCCGTCGACGCGACTCTGGAGGCCGAGCTGCCCCCTGACTGCCCGGCCCTACTGCGTCACGCACTGCTCACCTGCCTCGCGCCCGACCCCGCCGACCGCTACCCCAGCGGTGCCGAACTGGCCCAGCGGCTCGAATTGAGCCAGGACCGGGCCGCCCGCGACCTGGTCGACCCGCCCGCACACAGCCTGCGGGCACGGCTGCGCATGCGGCCGATTCCGGTGGTGCTTCCGACAACCATGTTCGGCCAGGTTGCGGCCGGACTGTACCTGTCGGCGCACAACGTCCGGCTGATCCAACTCGAACTGGGCTCCGAGGCTGCCGGGCGGCTGACCCACCTGGGTTACGTGGTGATCGCGATCTCCTATCCGGTCGCCATCGCCGGACTGCTGTACTGGTGCCGCAACGTCTTCCTAGTGCCCGACGGCCTGCGCCGCGGCAAACACTTCGACGAGACCACCCTCGCCCGTGCGCGTGCCGACACCCTCGCCTGCGGCGACCGGATCGCGGCAGTCGCGTTCACCGGATGGACCCTGGCCATGGGCATCTTCCTGGTGAAACTGCTGTCACTAGGGCCGCTGCCGGCCGGGCTGCTGGCCAATCTGATCGCCTCGAGCCTCGTCGCAGCCACGGTAGCGGTCGTGTACACGTACTTTCCGGCCACCTTCTTCATGCTGCGCTGGTACTACCCGGGTTTGGTCGCCACCGGGCACCTCTCCCCCGACGACGCCACCCGGCTGCATCGGCTGATCCAACGCAGCCGCGTGTACCTCGGTGTGGCGGCATCGGTTCCGCTGATCGGCGTGCCGTTAGGGCTGATGTTCTTGACTCCGCAACAGCAGCACACGGTGATCGGCTCGATGGTAGCCCTCTGTGTCGGTGGGCTTGTCGCCTTCGCCGTCACCCTGCGCACCTTCTACGCCCTGCAATCGGATCTGGCGGCCCTCAATCGCATCGTGGATCCCCATTCTCACGCCTGACCGATGGATGGCCATACGACCGAGTGCTGGGGCGAACTTCGGCAGAGTTATCGGCACCTGACGCCCCTGCTCATCGAGCGCGGGTGCCGGCGTGGCGATCATCGATATCCGTGGGCACGGTGACAGCGATGCCAGCTTCGGCTCCGACGACGACGTCGATCTCGCCGACGACATCCCGGCGCTCATCGACGAACTGGGTGAACCAGCCTTCCTCGCCGGAAACTCCATGGGCGCCAGCGTCATCGCCGCGGCCGAGGCACCCGAGAAGGTGCGCGGGTTGGTGCTGTCGGGCCCGATGGTCCGGGATCACGGCGGCCCGCTCGAGCGATTGCTGATGCGGCTACTGTTCGTCAAGCCTTGGGGAGCAACAGTGTTCATGGCCTACTACCCGTGGCTACCCGGCAAGAAGCCGGATGGCTATGAAGAGCACAAGACCCGAGTGCGTGAGAATCTGACTCGTTCCGGCCACTGGACAGCGTTCGTGCGTACCGGCCGCACCTCGCATGCCCCGCCGAGCAACGACTGACCTCGGTGCATGCGCCGGCGGTCGTTGTCATGGGCTCCGCGGATGTGGACTGGAAGAACCCGGCCGCCGAAGCCGAATGGATCGGCCGTCAACCGCGCGCGGAGGTGGTGATGGTTCCCGATGTCGGCCACTTCCCGCAGGCACGGGCCCCGGAGACCACCGCGGCCGCCATCGGCCGACTGATCAGTCAGGTCACCCATGCCTAGGATCGGCTTGTCAACGGAGACAGTCGTTTCCGAGGCGATCCGGCTGGCCGACGAGGTGGGCTTACATCGAGTCACGCTCACCGAACTGGCCAAACGGTTCGCACCTTCCATCGCGCTATGAAGGACGCCAAGCCGGAAGACCGTGCGCCGATCATTCGTGCGCTCGGTCAGATGAACCAGGACAGCCGGTTTTCCCGGCAGCGGCGATCGGCAGCTATGGTTTCATGCATGTGCGACATAAACGCTGGTCTACGCGGTTGGGTGAACGTCGGTGCTCCCGGTTTTTGTCGCGGCACAGTGGATGGCTCGCGGTGATCACCGCTTCCTGGGCGGCGCGGTGTCTCGGGGCGGTTGCGTTGCTGCTGGCGCTGGCGCCGGAGGCACCCGCCATGGCGACGCCCGTCACGGCGACATCTGGTTCGGCGGAATTGGGACACATGGGCCGCTGGCTCACCGACGCCGAAGGGAGGGTGATCACCCTGCACGGCGTCAACCTCGTGTACAAGACCCCGCCGTATTACCCTGCGGCCGGTGGCTTCAGCGACAGCGACGCCCAATTCCTCGCAGACAACGGGTTCAACGTGGTGCGACTGGGATTCACGTGGAGTTCGGCCGAGCCGCGGCCCGGCGTCTACGACGACGACTACATCGCACAGATCGAACAAACCCAACAGGTTCTCGCTCGGCACAATATCTACGCACTCGTCGATTCCCATCAGGATGCGTTCAACGAGCTGGTCGGCGGGACCTGGAACGGATTCCCCGACTGGGCGGCATTCCCCGACGGACTGCCGATAGGGCCGAATCTGGGCCTGTTCATAGCCTATGCGTTGGGTCCGGCGGAGAACCGGACCTGGGCCAACTTCTGGAGTGATCACCCGGCATCGGACGGCATCGGTGTGCAGGAGCACTATGCGGCGATGTGGTCGCATGTCGCGCAAGCCTTTGCCGGCGAACCGTACGTGCTGGGCTATGACCTCATCAACGAGCCGTGGCCTGGTGCGACGCACCCGGATTGCCTGTTGGACGGTTGCCCCGGATTCTCGAGCGACGGCCTCGCGGCCTTGCAAGGCAAGGCGATGAGCGCTATCCGGCAGGCCGACACGCAGCACCTGCTGTTCTACGAACCGTTCGTCACCACCGATTTCGGCGCACCGGTGCGCATGCCGAACCCGACCGGCGATCCTCGCGCCGGTATGAGCTTTCACGACTACTGCCTCGGGCCGATCCAGACGTGCCCGGAGAACGGCTTCGACAGCACTCGCGCCGCCGATACCGTCGGGATAGTGACCGAGTTCGGGGCGACGGACGATCGGGCGATCTTGGACCGCGTCACCGGCCGCCTCGACGACAACATGGCCTCATGGATGCTCTGGTCCAAGACGCAGAATCAGCTGCCGGATCATCCCCAGCAACCCCCGACCGGCCCCAATCTGATCAGCCCCGGCATCGGCATCGTGCGTCCGTACCCGCAGGCCGTCGCAGGCACCCCGCAGGGATGGAAGTATGACCCCGACGCCGCAACGTTCAGCCTCCGATTCGACACCGTTCCCGTCGACCCGGGCCGACCATTGGCCGGCGACGCCCTCACCGAGGTGTTCCTGCCCAGCAGTGACTTTCCCAACGGCTATCAAGTCGAGGTCGACGGTGCCGATGTGGTGTCGGCCCCCGATGCCGCACTGCTCCAGCTCAGGGCCACACCCGGACAACATGCCGTGCACCTGACGGTGACCGGCCGCTGAAGCAGCCGAGGCTCAGTCGTTCCTCACGGCCGAACTGGGCGTCGACGATCCGGCCGCGACGATCCGTACGCTGCTGCCCTGGCTGCTGGGCGCCATCGTCCAGCAGCAACTACCACCCGTCCCGCCGAAAGCTATACAGCGACAACTGAACTCGATTCTTCGGTACGGTACCGAACCGGATGGTCGGCCCTGTCGGCAGCGCCGGTGTGGAACACCGTTTCCGCCACTGCGGTACCGTTTTCGAAGGTGATCGCAGCAGCAGCGACCCGGTAACGCGGATCTGCGGCCTCCCACGCCTCGGCAAGAGGATCGCCTGTGCTGAACGCGACCCTGGTGAACTGGTAGTTCGGCTCGATGATTGTTCCGTCGGACTGGTAGGTGGACAACATGATCCAGTCATTCAGGTCTCCGGCGTGGGCGTCGAACCGTGCGAGCACTGCCGCGGCATCGCGGTCAGTCGTGGCTGCTGCGTTGACCGAGGCGATGACCCGCTGGGTGCGCAGTTCGAGCACGACCGATATCCGGGAAGTGTTGATAGGCGGGTCCGGTTCGTATCTGGTGGCGGCGATTTGGGAGTCGAGCCGCGCGTCGGCGAGTGCAGCGTGCAGGGGGACGGAGTGGTCGCCGTTGGCGATCACGATCCCGTGGTTGTCAGCAATCACTGCCGGGTAGTGCCGCAACTCGTCGTGAGGGCCATCATCGGTGGCACGGGCCTGCAGCACGACGTTGCCGTTCCGTATGGGATCGAGCGCACGGGCTTTGGACGCCGGGCTGCGGCCGGTCAACATCATGAGCCCTTCAAGGTGACCCGGCCGGGCGGACCGGAACCCGATCACCCGCCCTGGGTATGGGTTACGGACCATGAACTCACAGACATCGACTGGCATCGCGCTCCCTATTGATCACCGGGCATCGGCCCCAGCATGCCTCATGCGAGCACGCACATCGGCAATAGCGGATGTTCCGCCGGCCTCGGATCGGCACGGCCAGTTGATCTTCCGATGCCCCGCGCTGGCCGGTTCGGTCAGCGTGGTGTGCCAATAGCGGATGTTCTCGGGCACGCGCCGATACCCGATTCAGGCGACGATGGCGATCAGCG
>NZ_JBIWMX010000016.1:0-198280 GCF_044766925.1 Nocardia sp. NPDC101769
TTGTTGCGTCAAGAACACCAATCATTCCAGGTCAGAGGGCACTTTCGCTATTTCACCGCACTCTCGATTCCCAATTACGTCGGTGGATCGAGGCTCAACGCAACTCACATGCCAACGCAACATCCGCACCCAACGTCCCCCTTTGTGGTCCTCCCCTTGTGGTCCCTTCTTTTGAAACTCTCACTCTCCCAATCGCAATCGCTCCCGACCATGCCCTCTGAACCCAAAACTGGCTCTTGTCTCTCGTGCTCCTGATTCCCTTCAACGAAGTGGGAGGGAATCAGGAGCACGAGAGACAAGAGCCTGCGCCGAAGGCGCAGATCAGAGGGCATGGGCGGGAGCGATTGCCCGGACTAGATCCGGAATTTTTAGTCCCGCCACAGTCCCGCCTTTGTCCCGCCAAAGTCCCGCCATTCTTCCGCCAGTTCCGAGTCCGTTTGCGAGCTTCAGCTCGTGTTCATGGCCCGGTTCACATGGGCCTTCACATGGGGGCTCCGCCGGTGCACTGCGGCCCCGCGGCGTGTCTCTGGCCGAGCAGCGGCAGGTCATTTCGGCAAGTCTGTCGCGAGATCGGTTGGTGCAAGCGAAAATCAGTATCATGACCGATCTTGCGCTGACCGCCGAACGCCGTGAGGAACTGGCTGCCTTGTTGGAGGACGCACAGCGCTTGCGTGCGGAGTTCCCGAAGGTCGCGGAGTACCTCGACACCGCGCCGATGCTCTCAGGCACTGGCGATCCGACCGCAGATTCGGCCTTTGATCTTCGATTCGTGCACTACATGACAGGCGGAGAATCAGCCAGCGGCAATCCCTACTGGGATATCGTCGCGCCATCGGTGTTCGAGCACGAAGGCCACCGTCGAGTGAACGGTGGCCGACCGACCGGAAGCGCACGGCTCGGGTTCGCTCAGACGATCCTCCAGGCTGTCTACGCCTACGCGGTACCCGCACCCGAGACGCTGGCCTGGATTGCAGAGTTTTCCTCGGGTCGGCCGATCGTAGAACTTGGTGCGGGTCGCGGGTATTGGGCTATGCAGCTGGCGTCGCTCGGCCTCTCGGTTGATGCATATGACTCCGAACCGCCGGACCAGACCGAGAACGTCTCGTTTCCTGATGCCGCCGGACAGCGGGCGGTGTGGCATCACGTCGGAGATCTCGGACAGTTCTCGGCGCGTGTTGCCAGCCGCGGTGACCACGTCCTGTTCCTGTGCTGGCCACCGGGATGGGGCAACACAATGGCCTCGGCCGCCCTCTCGGAGTTCGAAAGCGCCGGCGGTGAGCGCCTGGTGTTCATCGGCGAACCCAAGGGCGGAAAGACGGGCGACGACGCCTTTTTCGATGCTCTTTCCGCTCGCTGGGAAATGAAATCGCCAGATGCCCAATATGTTTCGTGGTGGAACCTTGCGGATGTCGCGCAGGGCTGGATACGGCGGTAGGGGAGCCCCGCTTACTCGTTGGGTGACTGCTTCAGGGGGTCCGTGAGCGCCATCCGGAAAACGAACGCGTCGTAGCGGTCATGAGGGTACGAGATGTCCGACAGCATCAGCACCTGGTCCGATTCTCCGATGTACCTCTGATGCACGGCCTTCACCAGGCCGCCAGCGGGAACCTTGAGCCATTCGGCATGGGACTTCGTCGGCACACGGTCCGCTACCGTCTCTTCGAGAACCAGCGCCGCTGAGATGTCCGGGTGGCCGATCGGCTGGTAGGTATCCGAGATGGAAATCGGCCGCCCGTCCTCGGATGCGCGAGTGACGACGTGCATTACGTCGGCACCCACATCGAGCGCGAAGGCTTCGGCAAGTTCGCGTGTAGCCCGCACCCGTTGGCTGCCCCGCTCGATTCGGACGTCACGGTCGGATTCGTGACCGAAAGTGTCCTCAGGGTCTTCCATCTGCCGCTCAGGTGCAACCCGGACGAGATTCGGGTGATCGGCGACAAAGGTGCCGCGACGAGCGACCGTGCGGACAAGCCCCTGGCGTTCTAACAGCTGAATGGCTTGGATGATCACGATCTTTGAAACGCCGTGCTTCTCCACCATCTCATTGAGGCTCCGGAGCTGGGTGCCAGCAGGCAGCGCACCGCTTCGAATCTGGCGAGCGTAGTCCGCAGCGATCGCGACGTAAGCCGGTTCTCCCATGGATCTGAGTCCTTCCAGGCTCGGCAGTAGACCTCATTCTTAATGAAAATCATTCTTAGCATACACAACTGTGTATGCACAATGATCTATTTTCGCAGGTCAAACCAGCTCGACTATCGTCAGGTCTTGTACATGCACAGCTGTGTATGTACAGTGGAATCAGCACCACTCAACCGGGTCAGCAAAGCCCAAAAGCGATGTGGCGCAGGCCAAAACAAAACTCCCCGGCAGTGTCCAGCTACCGGGGAGTCAACACCAAAGCGGTTCCAGCCGCTTCAGCAATTCACCTACTTCCAGGACGAAAGGTCCCTGAAGCATGTCCAGTTTAGATCCCAAAGAGATTGTCTACGAGGCCGCCGACCTGGTTGCCGCATCGTTCGCCGACGTCCTCGGCGCTATCGCTGACCTGGTCAGCGAAGGTCTGATCGACTGCGTGGACACCGGCGACGGCGACGTGAGCTTCCGCGTCGCGGTCCGGTTCGTCGAGGCCGACCACAAAGAGAAGGCGGCCTAGCGATGATCCGTCGTCTCGCGCGCCCGCCGCGGCTGACCTTCGCTGATATCTGCATCTGGTGCGGCCAGTTCGGCTGCACCGACTCCGAATGCGTTGCCAGCCACAATGATTCGACCTGGCGCATCTGCCCGGATTGCCGGGGAACCGCGCCCGGCTGGTGCATGTGCGCCTACGGTCTGGTCCCGACCACCTCGGCGGTCCCGGATCGCCCGGCCTGGGCCCCACTGGAATCGGGGTGGGCGCGATGAGTACCGCGTTCGAACAGTGCGCGTGGTGGTCGATTCCGGTCCGCCCGAGTGAGCCGGTCGCGCGTCCGAGCCGGATCAGCTTCGGCGGCAAGTGCTTGTGGTGCGGCGAAACCGGGTGCGACTCCGACGATTGCATCCGACAGCACTTGACGTCGCGATGGGCGCGCTGCGCGGACTGCGCCGGGCGCGGTGTGGGCTGCGTGTGCTTGTTTGGCCTGGTTCGCGAATCGGGCGTACGGGCCCTGCCCATTCGGGAGGTGGCCTGATGCACCCCGCGCGAACCAATGGCACCGTGTTGAAGGCGTTGCTGCGCGAGCGTGGTTGGCATCGCTACGACAGCTTCGCCCGCGAGTACAGCAGGATCGCCGCTGAACTCGGTGTCGACGGATACCCGCCCGAGCCGCGGACGTTTCGGCGCTGGCTGGGGCGCATGGATGACCTGCCGCGCCGCTATTACCGGCGGGTCCTGGAGGCGATGCTCCCTGGCTACACAATCGAGGAACTGTTCGCGCCGTTCGACCTGCTCGGCGGTGCGCCGCTCCCAGCACCGAATGCGGTAGCCATCAGAAAGACCGAGTTGGTCCGGCTCATGGCCTGGATGTCGGCCGAGGCGGTGGCCTGATGTCCAGAATCATCGCCGTTCGCGGGACTCTGCTGAAAGCGGTTCTGCGGGAGAAGCATTGGCAGTCCCACAGCACGTTCTGCCGCGCCTACGACAAGGCCGCCGCCCGCGTCGACCGGTCCCTGGTGGGCACGGCCCCTGGCCGAGGTCAGTTCTACCGGTGGATGACCGGTGAGGTGAAAAGCCTTCCGTTGCCGCACCACTGCGAGGTACTGGAGATGATGCTGCCCGGCTACACCGTCGACGAGCTGTTTGCACCCGCCGCCCCGGTGGTCAGTGTCCAGAAAACTGGACAGCACCTGCCGCGGCCGGACGATCAGCGGCAGGTGGTTCACAATGAACCACCTGAGCCATCTGACTCACGTGACTCGGTGGTCGGTTCCCGTACATCGGCGGATGTCGCGGGCCGAAATCTGCGGACAGGTCGCGCAGGTGATTCACATGAATCACCTGACCCTGTGGTCGGTTTCGGGCAGCCTCGTGATCAGCGGGAAGTGACTGCGGCCATCGATGATCGGCTGCGTTCGCTCATGAGCTGGATCAGTGACACCGCCCCGATCAAGGAACGCGACATCCACCGTAACAACGTTCGCGGCCCTTCGGTGGAAGCGCCGACGCGCCCGACGGTAGATCGGAGGCGGTCACGGTGACAGATGAAGCAATCATCCTGGGCCTGCGCTCGGACGGGCGAGGCTACCGCGACATCGCCAACACACTGGGGATCACCGCCCGCCAGGTCGAAAACGTCCTCGGCGAAATCGCGGCATTGCGGGCAGCAGGCATCGGTCACAGCGAGATCGGCCGCCGCGTCGGCCTGCCCCGCCGGACCGTACGAGACCTGTTGCGCGACAAACGGTCTCCGCGCTCGACCCTGCGGAAGTCGGCCGCGATCACCGCACTGGCCGAACAGGGCGGCATGCAACTCGATGTCCTGGGCTGGTTCCTGGATATGGACCGCAATCACACCTATGTCCTCGTCAAAGATCTGCGCGAGGAGAAGCTGGTCCGCGAGCTGGAGAAGATCAAGGCGGGCGACAAGTGGGTGATGCTGCGCCCGGGAGTCGATTCCCGGATTCTCGGGTTCCCGGTGCGGGAGTTTCGGCCCTCGCCCAAGCAGGCCGAGCATCATCGCGCGGTCGCTCAGGCCAGGATCATGCTCGTCGGCGACGATCTGGAGGCGTGGGTTTCCGAGCGGGTCCTGTGGCATCGCGCCGATGTCGCGGCCCAGGAATCCAAGTCCAAGTACCGGGAATTCAGCACCGGACGCAACCCGCGCGGCGGTGTCACCCATATCCATGACGGGCTCTTCCTGGCCACCGTGAACGGCGTGTCCGGCTGGTGGGCGCTGGAGGTCGAACTGACCCGAAAGTCGGCTCAGGACATGGATACCGCCCTGCGGGGCGCGGTGTGGGCCGCCCGCGACGCCGCCCCGGAGAAGGTCGTCGGCCTGCTGTATCTGTGCCGCTCGGCGGGCGTCAAGGACGGCGTGTACGCCGCGCTCGACCGACTCCCGCCTGAGGTCGCCTCCATCGACATCGCTTTCGATGCCCGCGACTTCGACGATGCCTGGAACGACTTCCTCCTCGACCGAGCGGCGAAACGCAAGCGCCGCAACAAAACTCGCACTTCCAAGGATGCCTCATGATCAACACCGAAACCCTCACTCACCGCGAGGTGCGCGCCCTGGTCGGCTTGGCCGAGATGCGCGCCATGCAAACCGATGTCCTCGCCGACTACCTCCAGATCGGTCGCTCCGAGGTCTACCGGCTGGCCCGCAGACTGCTCGATGCCGACCTGATCCACCCGCTGATGGAAATGCAGGCGGGCACGAAATGGGTAGTGCCCAAACCGGGTACGTCGGCGTGGGCGCTGGGCTGGCGGACCGCCGATTGGCGGCCCTCACCGATGTGGGCCGAGCATTACCGCGCGGTTGCCCAAACCCGTGTCGCACTGGAGGCGTGCGCGTCGCAGCAGTGGATGTCCGAGCGCATCATGCGACACGAGGCACCCGGACGTGGCCCTTATCCCTATGACGGGCGGCTGATGCGACCGGACTGGCAGTGCGTAGCGGTCAAGGTCGATACCACCCGCTACCTGACACCGGAGGAGTTCTCGCACCGCCTGCACGCGATACGGGACCAGGCGCGCCGCGACCAGTGCGCAGAACTGCTGTACGTGTGCGGCGGCTACATCCGGCCCGAGACTGCTGTCGCTACCGCGCGACGGATACTCCGCTACGAGTCTGACCTGGGCTTCGCCACAGTTGATCTGGACTCGCTGATCACGCGGCGGAGTTCGCCGAAACGCTCCGGCGACGGCCGCGTCTTCCCCCTGCGACACCGTGCGACAGGCGGTGCGCACTGATGCGACACCACCGCGACGCCGAGAGCGACATGCGACACACCGATGGTGCGCACCGCGACAGCCTGCGCACCGCCTGCGACAGCTCGTGCGCACCGCGCGACACCCTGCGCACCACCCCCGACACCACAACTCCCCGAGGACATTCCATGAACGACGACCGCTACCTCCAGGCAAAAGACTGTGAAGAACTCACCGGCATCCCCGCCGCCACCTGGCGCTACTGGGCGTGGGCTGGCAGCGGCCCCGAGAACTTCAAACTCGGCAACCGCCGGGTCTGGCGCGAGAGCGTCATTCGGACCTGGATCGCCGAGCAGGAGGCCGCGACCAAGCGCGGCGGGGCGGCGTAGTGCCATGGCCGAACGACAGGACGAGGGTTCTCGGCGCTGGGTGAAAACCAATGCAGCCGCTCGGATCGTGTGCTGCCATCCCGAGGTGCTCCGTCGCTGGCATCGCACGGGAACCGCGCCTTTCCGGCTGCCTAGCCCGAAACGCCGCGGCCGCGAACTGCTGTGGGATGTCGATGAGCTAATTCGAGCGATGGAAGCCATCGACAGCGACACTCCCAAGCGGCGCCATGGCTAGAACCGGTCGCCCGCCGAAGCCGCTCGGCGCTCCGGGGTCGGTGCGTCTTAGAGAACTTCGACCGGGCCATTGGGAAGCCGATACCGTCGTCCGTGATCGCAGCGGCAAGCGTCGCAGACTCCAGCGGGTCTCGCCCGAACGCTTCGACAGCATCGGCCGGCGGATTCCCGACCGCGACGGAAGTCGCGCCGAGGCCGCTGTCCGGTCCGCGGCGGCGGAACTGGCTCCGGATACCCGCAGCGAGGTGACCTCGGCGACGACCATGGAGCAGCTGTGGAAGCTGTACCGGGGCCACCTGGTGAAGAAAGGCCGTGCTCCGAATACGTTTCGGCTGTACGACCGCTGGGCGGCGCTGCTGGTGGAGAAGTACGGCTACCGGCGGCACATGCCCGACGAGTTCGCGACCGGGGATGCCGAGGAGTTCCTCGAATGGGTCGCCGAGGAGCACGGCCGGTCCTCGATGCTGAATGCCCGCTCGATGCTGTCGGGCATGTTTCGTTACGCGGTACGCAAGGGGCCGCTCGGCGTGAATCCGGTGCGGGAGGCCGAGATTCCCGAGAACATCACCCCGAAGGGCCGCACCGGCGGAGCCGCGCATATCGAGACCGAAGACCTGCGGTTCGTCCTGTCCTCGGTGTACTGGTCCACGGTGCCGTGCCCGCGCAAGCTCACCAAGGCCGAGAAGGCGCGCGGAATCAGTTCCTACACACCGCCGACGGTGGCCGAGTACTGCGAGGGTGCCGATCTCGCGGACTTGGTGGCGCTGGAGGTGGCCACCGGGCAACGCCCGAGTCAGGTGCTCGGGCTGACGTGGCTGGACTACAACAGTAAGAAGAAGGAGATCCGCACGCTCGGCAAGGTGGTCCGTGTGCCGGGCGTGGGCCTGGTCCGCGTGGTGAAGGACGACGACCCGAAGAATCCGCAAGGCACGATCGCCCTTCCGCAGTTCGCCGTCGATATTCTCGATCGCCGCTGGAAGAGAATCCAGCAACGCAAGCGCGAGAATCCGCCGCCCGACGACTACGAGGACGATCTGATCTTTCCGTCGTTCGACTGGACGTTGCGCGACCCGGTGAATGCCAATCACCAATGGCAGCGGGTTCGTGAGGCGCTGGGACTTCCGAACAACTTGGTGCCCTACACGTTCCGCAAGTTCATGGCCGTGGTGCTCGACGATGCCGGGCTCTCGGCGCGGGTCGTGGCCGATGTGCTCCAGCACGCCGACCCTGCGATGACCCAGCGCAAGTACATGGCCCGCGGCAGGGTGCACCATCACGCCGCCGCGATCCTGCACGAGGTCGTCACGGGTGGGGAGACCGGCACCGACCAAGGTCACGACGGAAATGGACGGGTCTCGACTTTTGTGCGACTTAGTTGAGACTTTCGACCCTCGGAACGAATTCGGCCCCTGACCCGGTGATATTCTCACGCTGGTCAGGGGCCTTTTTCTGCTCCCCCATCTGGACTCGAACCAGAAACCTGCCGATTAACAGTCGGCTGCTCTGCCAATTGAGCTATAGGGGATTGTTTCCCTGGCCGACCCTCTCGGACCGGCCGGAGAAAACTTTAGCGTATCGGTTGTACAGTTCCCAAATCGCGGCTCTACCTGCGGGGATGTGGGCGGGGTGCCGGATCGACAGGCGGGGGTGGGGTCGGGCAGGATGGTGGGGCGACTGGTCTATGGGAGGAGCTTCTCGGGATGCTGCGGTTGATCATCGGTGTTGCGGCCGGGTATGTGCTGGGCGCTAAGGCCGGGCGGGCTCGGTATGAGCAGATCAGTAAGACGACCCGCGCGATCAGCGAGAGCCCGGTCACACGGAAGGTCGTGTTGATGGGGCGGCAGAAGCTCGCGGACAAGTTGAGCACCCAGCCGAAGCTGGAGCCGATGGTGCCGCTGGATGAGCGCACCACGATCCTTGTGCCGCAGGATCAGCTGCGCCGCTGAGGGATTGGGGCCTCCCCACCCGAATCTGGAAACCCATGAACCTGCCGATCCACAGTCGGCAGGTCTATCGGTCGTGCCCTGAGACACACCACGTCCCTGCCTCGGGCGGCGAGCTTCGCCGGCTGCCGGCCGAGCGAGCGCCGCTTCCGGCATGAGAGCGCCCGCTCCCGGCATGAGAGCTGTCCGACCCGGGACGAGAGCGGGGTCAGCTGCCGATTGCGAAATCGCCCGAGTTGCCCATGGCCTGGGTTAACAGGCTCTTCCGGTACTGCTCCAGGGCGACCAGGTCGCCGAACAGGGCCATGTAGCCCTCGGGCTGTTCGGTCGAGGAGATGCGCTGGAGTTTGGACTTCAGTTCGGCGATCTGGCGGCCGACCCAGGACTCCTGTGTGCGGGCCAGGACGCCGGTGACGAAGCGGGGGATGTCGTCGGCGGACTTCACCGGGAGGGGTTCGGCGGCCAGCTCGGAGACCAGGGCCCGCAGGGTGAGGTCTTCGGTGTTGTCGGCGACCGAGGCGACCCATTCCGCACCGGTCAGGCCACTGGCGGTGCCACCGGCCTCGGCGATGGCGGCGCGGACCGCGATGTAGGCGGGCTGGGTGAAGGCTTCCGGCTCCAGGGCATCGAAGACGGGGCCCGCGAAGGCGGGGTATTGCAGTGCGGCGGCCAGGGTTTGGCGTTGCGGGAGCAGGGTGGGGTCGTGGGGGTTGGGGCGGGCGGCGGGGTGCTCGGTGACCTCTTGGCGCGCTCGGCGTTCGGGGATGCCGGGTTTGGCGCCGGTGCGGGCGCCCCTGCGGGCTTCATCGCCGACGCGGCGCACGACCTGCTGGATGTCGTCCCAGCCGACCCAGCCGGCCAGTTTGGTGGCGTACGCCTTGCGGAGGGCGAAGTCCTTGATCTGCGAGACGACGGGGACGGCACGGCGGAGCGCCTCGACCTGACCCTCGGGGGAATCCAGATTGTGTTCGGCGAGCAGGCCGCGGATGACGAACTCGTACAACGGGACTCGGCGGGCGACCAGGTCGCGGACCGCGCCGTCGCCATTGCGCTGGCGGAGTTCGCAGGGGTCGAGGCCGTCGGGGGCCACGGCGATGTAGGTCTGGCCGGCCAGTTTCTGGTCGCCGGAGAATGCCTTCAGGGCGGCGGCCTGGCCTGCCTCGTCGCCGTCGAAGGTGTAGATGATCTCGCCGCGCCAGAAGTTGTCGTCCATGAGCAGGCGGCGCAGGATCGCGAGGTGCTCGTCGCCGAAGGCGGTGCCGCAGGAGGCGACAGCGGTCTTGACGCCGGCCATGTGCATGGCCATGACGTCGGTGTAGCCCTCGACGACGACAGCCTGGTGGCCCTTGGCGATCTCGCGCTTGGCGTGGTCGAGACCGAAGAGCACCTGGGACTTCTTGTACAGCAACGTTTCCGAGGTGTTGATGTACTTGGCGGTCATGGTGTCGTCGTCGTACAGGCGGCGCGCGCCGAAGCCGATGACCTCGCCGCCGAGGTTGCGGATGGGCCACAGCAGGCGGCGGTTGAAGCGGTCCATGGGGCCGCGCTGGCCCTGCTTGGACAGGCCCGCGGCCTCCAGCTCCTTGAAGTCGAAACCCTTGCGCAGCAGGTGTTTCGTGAGCGTGTCCCAGCCGCCGGGGGCGTAGCCGCAGCCGAATTGGCGGGCGGCGTTGTGGTCGAAGTTGCGGTCGGTGAGGTACTTGCGGGCCGCTTCCGCGCCGGGCTCGCCGAGCTGGGAGATGTAGAACTCGTGTGCCGCGGCATTGGCGGCGACCAGGCGGGAGCGGGTGCCGCGGTCGCGCTGCACGGAGGTGCCGCCACCCTCGTAGTTGATCTTGTAGCCGATGCGGTCGGCCAGCTGCTCGACCGCCTCGACGAAACCGACGTGCTCGATCTTCTGCAGGAAGGCGAAGGCGTCGCCGCCCTCACCGCAGCCGAAGCAGTGGAAGACGCCGTGATTGGGGCGCACGTGGAAGGACGGGGACTTCTCGTCGTGGAAGGGACACAGGCCCTTCATGGAGTCGGCGCCGGCGCGCTTGAGAGTGACGTACTCACCCACGACATCCTCGATCCGGACACGTTCACGAATCGCCGCGATATCGCGGTCAGGAAGTCGGCCTGCCACGCAGCGAGTCTAGCGCTCCCACTCCCCCGCCTCCCCGAGCCTTCGGCGCACAGTCCCGCCTCCCCGAGCCTTCGGCGCACAACCAAGAGCCGTTGGCCGTTCTGCACGCGTGCCGGCGGTCAGGGGCGACGAGAATTTTGGACGTACCCGACGAGTTACCCCACTCGCAGCGAAATCAGTTGTCCAGTCCCCAACGACGAACCGCCGGACCGGGCTGCGAGGATCAAGCGGTGCTCAGCCTCTACCACGACGCCCGGACGCCGGTGCATGCTGCGCCCGCCGGGGTGAAGGTGTTGGTGCTGGCGGTCGCGGGGACGGCGTTGTTCTTCGTGCCGTCGATCGCGTGGGTGGGGGTCGCGCTGGCGGTGGTGCTGGGTTTGTATGCGGTCGCGCGGATTCCGTGGCGGACGACCGGGCGGCAGGTACTCGGGTTGGCTCCGTTTCTCGTATTGATCGTGGTCGCGCAGGTGATCTTCACCGGCAGGCACACCGCGATCCTGGTCGGCGAGCGACTGCTCACGCTGGTCCTGCTGGCCAATCTGGTGACACTGACCACACGCACCTCGGCCATGGTCGAGACCATCGAGCGGGCGCTCGGTCCGCTCCGGCCGCTGGGCGTCCGTCCCGAGCGCGTGGGCCTGCTGGTCGCCATGACCATCCGATTCATCCCCGTCATCCGTGACCAGGCCGAACTCGTGCGCTCGGCCCAGCGCGCCCGCGGCATCGAGCGCAGCACGGTCTTCCTGGTCCCGCTACTGATCCGCACACTCCGCATGGCCGACGGGGTCGGCGAGGCGCTGGACGCCCGGGGCCTGGACTGAGGGGTTCGAACCGCAGCCATTTAGGATGCCTCGGTGCGTAGTAGGGATTTGGCGCAGATCGCGCTGTTCGCGGCAATCATGGTGGTGTTGGGATTCTTCCCGCTCATTCAGCTGCCGGGAGCCTTCGCGCCGTTCACCTCGCAAACCCTGGGCGTCATCCTGGCCGGGTCGATTCTGGGCGCCAAGCGCGGTGCGCTGGCCATCCTGCTGTTCGATGTGCTGGTCTTCGCCGGCCTGCCGGTGCTGCCGGGCGGGCGCGGCGGGCTGTCGGTGATCATGGGCCCGACGGGTGGCTTCGTGATCGCCTATCCGATCGGCGCACTGGTGATCGGGCTGCTCACCGAACGCCTGTGGCGGTACTACAACCTGCCCATCGCCCTGCTGATCAACTTTCTGGGCGGTGCGATCGTGCTGTACGCCATCGGCATTCCGTGGATGGCCGCGGCCGCGCACATCTCGCTGGGCAAGGCGATCACCACCTCGGTGGCGTTCCTGCCGGGCGATGTGGTCAAGACCGTGATCGGCTCGCTGGCCGCGGTAGCGGTCAAAAGGGCGTACCCCATGATTCCGGCGCGGGCATGATCGAACTCGACGGCGTCTCGCATCGGTTCGGGGAGCGTGAGGTGCTGTGCGACCTCGATCTGTGCCTGAGCGAGAACCGGATTGCCGTCATCGGCTCCAACGGGTCCGGAAAGTCCACGTTCGCGCGATTGCTCAACGGGCTGCAGGTGCCCACCGACGGGCGAGTACGGGTCGACGGGCTCGATACCCGTAAGCAGGGCAGGGCCGTTCGCAAACTGGTCGGATTCGTCTTCCAGGATCCGGATGTGCAGATCGTCATGCCGACGGTCGCCGAGGATCTGGCCTTCGGGCTCAAGCACCACGGCGTCGCCAAATCCGAGATCCCGGACCGCGTCGGCGCGACCCTCGCCGAATACGGTCTCACCGAATTCCGCGACCACCCGGCGCATTTGCTCAGCGGCGGGCAGAAGCAGTTGCTCGCGATCGCCGCGGTGCTGTCGGTGGGGCCGAAGTACGTGGTGTTCGACGAGCCCACCACGCTGCTCGACCTGCGCAACACCCGCCGCATCTCCCGTCTGCTGCACGAACTTCCGCAGCAGCTGATAGTGGTCTCACACGATCTGGACCTGCTCGCCGACTTCGACCGGGTGCTGGTCTTCGACGAGGGCCGCATCGTGGCCGACGGCCCGCCGGGCGAATGCATCGCGCACTATGTGGCCATGCATACCGCGAACTGATCAGCGGGGTCTCCCGATTCGGAGCCAGTGCGGACGCATGCCCCGCGAGACCCGATGCGTCAGCATCACTCCTCGCGCCCGAACAGATGCCGCCGCACGTGTGCGTTGAGCCGTTGCCCCGGCCGCGCATTGAACGCCATGTGCACGCTCACCCGCGGAATCTCCCCCTGCACCGGCGTCACCCGATGCCGTGATCGCCGCCCGGCGTGCAGCACCAATGTCCCCGGCACGGTCGGCAGCATCCTGACCATGTGCCGATGCCGCATGGGCAGCCCGCCCCCTCGCTCGATGAAAGCCCCGGGCAGCGGAATGTATTCGAGCGCGCCGCCCCGCTCCGGCGCGACGATGTGCAGCATCACCGTGTAATCGGACATGTCGTAGTGCCAGTCCTGCACATCCCCGTTCTCGTGGATCTGCACCGTCATGGCCCCCAGCTCGTCGGCCGAGCGGTACGCCTGCTCCCCCACCAGGTAGGACACGAACTCCCGCAATGGTTCCCAGTGGTAGAGCGCCTTCAGCGGCGAGGAATCCGGAATCCGGTCGCACGCGACGGTGTACTCGAACCGCATGGTGTCGCCCAGCCCGTCGGAGAGCACATCCGCGGCCATCTCGGTCACCGCGGCGGGGCGCAGGAATTCGGGCAGCACGGTGACACCGCTGACCAGGAAGTCCGCCTGCGCCCGCTCGATCACCTCGCGCAGCCGTGCCACCGACCTCCGGTCCAGCGGGTACCGATCCAGGTCGACCATGCCGTCCACCTCACGTGACATCGCGCCCCCTGCCGCCGGTTCCACCGGATTCAGGGTATCGCGGCGGCGACCCGTTCCAGGCGGCTCTCGGTGTAGGACGCGATCTGGTCGACGATCACCCGCACCCGCGCGGTATCGTCGCCGGCCGCCTCCCACCACGGCAGCAGCAGCCGGTCCAGCCCGTGCGGGGCGGCGGCCAGCAGCCGGTCGGCGACCAGCAGGATGCGTTCGCGCTGCCCGGCCTGGCGCACCCGGTGGATGGGGTCGGAGAGCACGTAGCGCAGCGCCATGGTCTTGAGCACCGCGACCTCGGCCGCCACGATGCGCGGCACCTCCAGATCGGCGGTGTAGCGCGACAATTGGCGTCCGCCCCAGGCGGCGCGGGTGGCCTCGACCGCGGCGGTGGCGAAGCGGCCCACCAGGTCGCTGGTCAGTCGTTTCAGGGCCACGGAGGCGCGCAGGGAGCCGTCGTATTCGGCGGCGGCGGAGACCACCGGCATCTCCGAGAGCCGCTGGGCGGCGGCGACCAGCTCCTCCAGTGTCAGCGAAGGATGCTGGCGCGCACCGAGTTCCGCGAGCGCGACCTGTTCGACCGGGTCGGCCAGCGCCCGCAGATCGATGCGGCCCACGATCACCCCGTCCTCGACATCGTGCACCGAGTACGCGACATCGTCGGACCAGTCCATGATCTGCGATTCCAGGCACTGGCTGCGATCCGGCGCGCCCTTGCGGACCCAGTCCAGGCGCTCCGTGTCGACCCCGTACGCGCCGAACTTGGAGCCGGGACCCGTTCTGCCCCAGGGATATTTGATGACGGCGTCCAGTGCGGCCCGGGTCGGGTTGAGCCCGAAGCTGACCCCCTGATCGTCGATGACCTTCGGCTCCAGCCGGGTGAGGATGCGCAGGTTCTGCGCATTGCCCTCGAAACCGCCGTGTGCGTCGGCGAACTGGTCGAGTGCCTTCTCGCCATTGTGGCCGTAGGGCGGATGGCCGATATCGTGCGCCATCCCGGCCAGATCCACCAGATCGGGATCACAGCCCAGGCTGTCGGCGATGCTGCGGCCGATCTGGGCGACCTCCAGCGAATGGGTCAGCCGCGTGCGCGGTGTGTCCCCGTCGCGCGGACCCATGACCTGCGTCTTGTCCGCCAAACGTCGCAGCGCCGCGGAATGCAGCACCCGCGCCCGATCTCGCGCGAATTCACTCCGCCGGGCCGGGCACGGCGACCAGCTCAGTCCCGCGGTCCGCTCGGTTTCGGGCACCATTCGTTCCCGATCGGCCTCGGAGTACACACCGTCATAGTCGATACGCGCGTTCATCACTCACTGATCCGCCGTGTATTTGAAATCCGCCGAAAAATGGGTCAGCTGGTACCAGAGCAAGGCGAAGGTCTCGCGGAAAATGCCGTGCGCCTGCGATTCCCGGGTGTACACCGCCGGGCCGGTTCGAGTGGGCGCGGTCCAGGCGGCCAGCCCGGCGTCACGCATCATGGTGCGGGTGCGCAGCGAATGCCAGGGGTCGCTGACCAGCACCACCGACGACTTGCCGCGCGCCAGCAGCGCTCTCGACACCGCCTCCACGCTCTGCAGGGTGTCGGAACCGGTTTCGACGGCCAGGATCCGACCCTCCGGCACGCCACGGTCTTTCAGATAGTTCTTGCCCGACGCCGCCTCGGTGTAATTGTCACCGACCTGCTTACCGCCCACGGTGACGATCATGGGCGCGATCTGCTTGCGGAACAGCTTGTACGCCTGGTCCAGTCGCGCCTCGAACACCGACGAGGGCGTGCCGTCGTACTGGGCCGCGCCCAGCACCACGATGGCGTCGGCGGGCGTGTAGTCGTCGATTCGGGCCACCTGCCAGACCCGCACGGCGGTGCCGCCCACCACCAGGATGCCCATGAGGAGCGAGCCGACCAGCAGTCGCCGGGCCCAGCGCAGCACACCGCGTCCGCCCGCGAGGTTGACGGAGGTCGTGTCCCGGATCAGCCGGTCCGGTTCGGTCGGGCGGTTCCGGAGTTTCACCAACCGCGTCGCCGCCACTCGGGCAACTGCGGGCGCTCCACGCCGAGGGTGGTGTCGTCGCCGTGGCCCGGGTACACCGCGGTGTCGTCGGGGTAGCGGCCGAAAAGTTTGGTCTCGACATCGCCGAGCAGCGAGGTGAACTGCTCCGGCGAGAGGGTGCGGCCGACGCCGCACGGGAACAGCGAATCGCCGGTGAAGAGGTGAGTGCGGCCGGCGCCGTCGGTGAGGGCCAGCGCGACCGAGCCAGGCGTGTGCCCGCGCAGGTGGATGGCTTCCAGCTCCAGCTCACCGACCTGGATCCGGTCGCCCTCCGCGAGCAGCCGGGCCGGGGTGACGGGCAGCGGCTCAGCGTCCAGCGCGTGGGCGGCGGTGGGAGTCTCGGTCGCCTTCACGACATCCAGCAGCGCGATCCAGTGGTCCCGGTGCTGATGCGTGGTGACGATCAGCTCCACCCGGCCCGGCGCCTCCTGGCCGATGAGCTCGAGAATCCGGTCCGCCTCATTGGCGGCGTCGATGAGCAGCGTCGCGCCGGTAGCGGCGCACTGCACCAGATAGGTGTTGTTGTCCATACGGCCCACCGACATTTTCACGATGCGCGCACCCGGCACCTCACGCTGCTGCGGATTGGAGCCGGACGAGACGTGTCCCGTATAGGGCGAATCGATCGTGATCACTCCCCGATCGTAGTCATGGCCGTCGACACAGTGTGCAGAAGAAACCGACCCTCAGCGTTCCAGAGTTGGATTCGAGGCATGCGGCCACCGAAGCAGCTGTTCCTCCTCGTGATCGGCTTGCTCCTGGCCTCGACCCTCGTCGGCCGGTGGGCCGCACCGGCCGCGGCCGAAGCGCCGCTTCGGTTGCCCGGCTACGTGACCGACAATGCCGGCGCGCTCGATCCGGGGCAAACCGCGGAACTGCAGCAGGCCATCGACTCGCTGTACTCGCGCGACCGCGAGCGGCTGTGGGTCGTCTACGTGCGCAATTTCAATGGGATGGACTCACATTCGTGGGGCGAGCAGACCGCGCGGCTGTCCGGGTTCGGAGATCGGGACGTGTTGCTGTCGGTGGCCATCGACGATCGGGCCTACGCCTTCACGGGAACTGCTGATCCTGGCGCTGGTGGCGGCGCTGGGCGTGTGGCTGTGGTCACGGCGGCGAAAGATGCGGCGCGAGCGCTCGGTGATGGACTCGGCCCGCAAGACCGATCCGACCGATCCCGCGGCGCTGGAAGCCCTCCCCCTGGTCGTCCTGGACGCGCTGTCCAAGGAAACCCTCGTCGACACCGACAAGGCCATTCGCATCAGCACCGAGGAATTGCGACTGGCAGGCCCGGCAGCAGCGCGTCACCTCCGGCCCCCAAACCGGCGCCATCCTCGGCGGCATCCTCATCGACGGCATGCTCCGCGGCATGGGCAACGAATACCGCCGCGGCGGACGAGGTTTCGGAGGTGGGGGCAGCAGCTACGGCCCCGGCACCTTCGGCGGCTCCGACGGCTCCCGCCGCATCAGCCGCGGCGGGAGGTTCTGAGGTCTGCCCGGACGACGGTTCGAACGCGCGGGGAGCACAGGTCAGAGCCAGCCAAGACGTTCGGCGGCTCGTACCGCTTCGGCTCGGGTTCGGCTGCCTGTCTTGCCTATTGCGGAGGACAGGTGGTTGCGGACCGTGCCTTCGGACAGGTGGAGTCGTTCGGCTATCGCGCCGGCGGTTGCGCCGTTGGCCGCGGCGGCGAGGACTTCGCGTTCGCGGGCGGTCAGGGGTGAGGTTCCGGCGGTGAGGGTTTCGGTGGCGAGGGCGGGGTCGACGACGCGCAGGCCCATGTGGACTCGGCGTACGGCATCGGCCAATTCCCGGGCGGGCGTGTCCTTGACGACGAAGCCCGAGGCTCCGGCGTCGATGGCGCGGCGGAGGTAGCCGGGGCGACCGAAGGTGGTGACCATGAGGATGCGGACCTCGGGGTGGGCCGCGTGCACCTGCGCCGCAGCCGAAATACCGTCCTGGCCGGGCATTTCCACGTCCAGCAGGGCCACGTCGGGGGCGGTGCGCGCGACCGCGGCGAGGACCTCGTCGCCCCGGCCCACCTCGGCGACCACCTCGAGGTCGGGCTCGAGGCTGAGCAGGGCGGCGAGCGCGCCGCGCACCAGGGCCTGGTCGTCGGCGAGCAGCAGTTTGATCATTCCGGCTCCTTGATGGTCGCCGGAAAGCTTGCCAGCACCCGCAATCCGCCCTCCGGCCGGTTGGCCAGGATGAGGGTGCCGCCGGTGGCCTGCACCCGCTCGCGCAGGCCGGACAGGCCGGAGCCGGTGCGCGCCGAATCGTTCATGCCGACGCCATCGTCGGACACCTCGATGCTGGTGGGGGTGACCCGGACCTGGCAGTGGGCCGCGCCGCTGTGCCGCACCACATTGGTGACGGATTCGCGCAGCACCCAGCCGAACACCACGCTGTGACGGATCGGCAGGTCGTCGGAGTCCGGTAGCTCGGCCTCGATTTCGGCGGCGCGCAGCGCGGTGCGGGCATTGGCCAGCTCACCCGCCAGCGACACCTCACGCAGGCCGCCGACGGTGGTGCGCACCCCGGCCAGGGCCTCCCGGGCCAGCCGCTCCACATCGGCCATCTCGGTCCTCGCCCGGTCCGGGTCGAGATCGATGAGCCGTTGCGCCAGTTCGGTTTTCACCGTGATGACGGTCAGCGAGTGGCCGAGGATGTCGTGCACGTCGCGCCCGACCCGCAGTCGTTCCTCCGCCACGGCCAGCTCGGTGAGCTGCTTGCGCGCCAGGTACAGCTGGTGATTGCGCACCAGGATCACGCGGATCCCGCCGACCGCGAAGCCCGCCAATGCGATCGACTGGATGAGCCCGTAGTCCGGCGACTGCCCGGTGGCCAGTTGCGGTACCACCCCGAACGCCACGATCAGCGCCAGCTCCAGCGGAATCGCCCACCGGACCGGTGCGCTGAAGCCGATATAGGAGGCCATGTAGACGCTCATGCTCAGCACCACGGAATGCAGCGTGACCGCGGCCGCCGCGATCAGCACCGCTTGCGCGGCCAGGGGAATCAGCACCGTCCGCAGGTCGGGACTGGGCGGCCACGCCCCGCTCACCGGACGGCTGCCCGCCACCAGCCTCCAGTACGACCAGATGTAGCAGGCGCCGAAGGCCACGATCACCGCGAGCGTGTACACCCGGGCCATCGGGTTGTCCAGCTCCCAGCCCCGCCGCAACGGCTCGATCAGATACACGGCCCACACCGCCGCGAACACCGCCCCGAACCGCCGCCGTCGCCGAATGCCCTCTTCCTCCACGTCCACAGAGCCGGACGCTACACCGAACAGGACCGGTCGCAACGACGGTCGCGAACCGCGTGTGCCGCGGGCGGATCGCTCTGTGTCCGGGCCGCCGTGGTCCGCGGAGCCGCTCCACACCGCGCGGACAGACGCGCCGAGGCCCGGCCGGGCGGTGCGCTCGGCCGGGCCGGCGTCGCCGGATTGCTCAGCGTGCGGTGTCACGGCGGAAGAGGTAGGCGGAGCCGAGGATGAAAACGGCCGCCCAGGTTACGACGTTCACGATGGCCAGGACGATGCCCGCCGCGCTGGGCTGGGCGAAGGGGGCGCGGGCGAGGACGGCTATTCCGTTGGTGGGCACCAGTTTCGAGACGATCTCGAACCAGCCGTGCAGCGGGTTGAACAGGCCGCCGGCGAAGGACAGCAGGGCCAGGGAGACGCCGAGCAGCTGCATGACGTTCTCCGCGGGCAGCAGGTAGCCCATGAACAGGCCGAAGGCGGCGAAGACCAGCGAGCCCAGCCAGGCGATCAGGAAGCAGCTCGCCCACGCCGACGCCGGCAGGTGTGCGCCGAAGATCGCTCCGGCCACGAAAACCACTGTCACCGACAGCAATCCGAGCACCATGGCCACCAGGATCTTGGTGGCGATGTAGGCCAGCGGGTGCAGCGGGGTCAGGCGCAGCTGGCGGCTCCAGCCCGCCGCGCGTTCGACGGCCACCCGGGCCGCGCCGGTGGAGGTCGCCAGCAACGCGCCGTAGACGGCCATGGAGACCATGACGTAGCCGGTGGCATTGCCGGTGCCGAAACCCTCGCTGCGATAGCCGGCGCTGGTGCCGAAGATGATGAAGAACAGCGGCGGCATGACCAGCGCGAACAGGACCGTGCGCTTGTCGCGCAGGGTGCGCCGCAGTTCCAGGTTCAGGAAGGCGGGCCGGAAGCCGCCCAGCTGTCGTGCGGGCCGGGTGCCGAGGGGGATCATCGGTGGTCTCCCGTCGTGGTCAGGGCGAGGAACGCATCCTCCAGGTTGTGTCCGGAGATCTCCAGATCGACGGCCTCGGTGGCGGTCAGCAGGTAGCGGGCCACCACGTCGGAGTCCTTGGCGCGCACGATGATCCGGCTGCCCCGCTGCTCCACCTGATCGACGCCGGGCAGGGCGAGCAGTCGCGCCGGATCGGCGGCGGGCAGGGTGGCGCTGATGGTGCGGCCCGCGGCCAGGTTCTTGATCCGAGCGGCGCTGCCGGCGGCCACCACCCGCCCGGCCCGCACCAGCACGATGCGGTCGGCGTAGGCGTCGGCCTCGTCGAGGTAGTGGGTGGCGAACAGGACGGTGCGGCCGCGGCGGGCGTCGTCGCGGATGGCGTGCCAGAAGTCGCGCCGCCCTTCGACATCCATGCCGGTGGTGGGTTCGTCGAGCACGATGAGGTCGGGATCGGGCAGCAGGGCCAGCGCGAAGCGCAGCCGCTGCTGCTGGCCGCCGGAGCATTTGCCGACGGGCCGGTCGGCGATATCGTCGATCCCGGCCCGCACCAGCACCTCCCCGACCGGGCGCGGGCGCGCGTGCAGGGTGGTGATCAGGCGCACGGTCTCGCCCACGGTCAGGTCCGGCAGCAGCCCGCCGGACTGCATGACCGCCGAAACCCGGCCCCCGGCAACGGCTTCCACGGGTGTTGCGCCGAAGACCCGCACCTCCCCCGCGTCCGGCCGGGCAAGGCCCAGCAGCATGTCGATGGTCGTCGTCTTCCCGGCCCCATTGGGCCCGAGGAAGGCGACGATCTCCCCCGGCCGCACCGTGAGATCCAGTCCGTCCACGGCACGCACCGTCCCACCGGGCGCGGCGAAAGTCTTGACCAGACCTCGCATCTCGATGGCCGGAGCCGCCCCATGCCCGAGCCGCTGGACCGCAATGCCATCAGCAGTAGCGTTCATAGCTCCACTGTCGGCCGCCGGGGTCCGCGGCGCCTCAGTCGTCCGTCACTACTCGGGCATGACAGATGTCATGCCCGGTGCCCGCGGCGGACTAGGCGGTGACCGTGACCGTGTGCAGGCCGCCCGGGCCGAGCGGGAAGGGCCGACGTTCGGCAGAGTCCTGGACCTCGCCGGAGCGGCTGGTCACGCGGGCCTGGAGGGTATGGACGCCCGGCGGGAGATCGACGAGCGTGCGCCAGCGCCGCCAGGCCGCGGGCGTCAGTTCGGAGCCGAGTTCGACCGGGAGCCATTCGGTTTCGTCGATGCGGATTTCGACACCCGCGACCCCGTGCGGCGGGGCCCAGGCCACGCCCGCGACCGTGAACTTGCCGGAATTCGTGCCGCCGCAGGTGGCCACATCGATGCGGGCCTGCGGGCGCACCCACAGCGGTTCGACCGGCCAGCCGCGCTTGCACCAGTAGTCGACATGGGTGTCGTCGGCCAGTTCGAGCTCGGTGATCCACTTCGCCCCGGAGTACTGCCCGTAGATGCCGGGTACGAAAACCCGTGCGGGGAAGCCGTGTTCGGGCGGCAGCGGTTCGCCGTTCATGCCGATGACCAGGTAGCCGGGCCATTCGCCGGTGCGCAGCGGTTCCAGTGGCAGCGAGATGGTGTAGCCGTCGGCGGCGCGGGTGACCAGCCGGGTCGCCCCTGCTTCTGGGACGGCGTGGTCGAGCAGCGCGGTCAGCGGGACACCGAACCAGCGGGCATTGCCGCAGCGGCCCGAGCCGACCGTATTGTGCACGCACACCATGACGGCGTCGAATTCCACGGCCTGCTCGGCCAGTTCGGCCAGCGACAGCCGCAGGCGATGGGCCACCCGGCCGCCGATGGCCAGCCGCCACTGGGCGGGGTCGATGCGCGGTGGCCGCGAATTCACGTCCGCCACATAGAATTTGCTCGCAGGTGTGATCAGGGGCGACAGTCCCGGTTCCACCCCGAGGCCGTCCTCGGGGACGGGTGCGTGCGCGCTCCACGGCCCGGACCGCCGCGCCACCTCGCGGTGCCGCTGATCCTCGCGGCGCACCAGCACCTCGGCGGCCGCGAGCATGGCGGTTCCCGCTGCCGCCCACAGCAATGCGTGACGGGGCCCGGTGGAGCGGCGCAGTCCCGCGCGCAGCAGCGCCGCCGCGGTCACGCCACCGGCCACGCCGGGCACCGACCGGTTGGCGCTGCGCAGTGCCGCGGCCGCCGTTCCCGCGCCGAAGGCCACCGCGGCGGGGGTCCGCAGCCGCGCCGGCAGCAGAGCCATCCCGGCGGCCGCGGCGACGCCGCCGAGGGCCACCCCGAGCCGGGTCATCTCCTTGTCGTGCTCCCCGGCCTGCGCCACCATGGTCTCGACCACCGGCACGGGCGCGTAGTCGGCGGCCAGCCGCCCGATTCCGTCGAGCACGGACCCGCCCCTGGCCGCGGCGAGCAGCTCGCCCGCGCCGAGCGCACCCAGCCCCACCGCCGCCCCCAGCAGCCGCCGTTTCCCGTTCACCGACACTCGCCCGAACCTTCCGTAACCAACCGGGTTTCCAGTGCCATTCTTCCCCAGCGGCGGCGCGAGATCGCGCGCTTTGCGCGGCATCACCGCCGCAGGTAGGCGTCCACGAGGGGTCCGATGACGGCCAGCGCCTGGGCGGTGATCATCTCGTTGTGGCTGTACGGGAGCGGCCGATCCTGGATGCTGCCGCCGATGTAGGGCCGCCAGGTGGTCACGTTCGGGTTGGGGTCCGGGTTGTGGGCGGCGGCGAAGAAGAGCAGGTCGCCGTCGAATACCTCGTGCTCGTGGGCCGCGATCTGGCGCAGCAGGTGTTGCAGATCGCTGTAGAAGTTCTCCAGTTCGGTTGCGGTGAAGGTGATTCCGGACGCCGCCAGCAGATCCGCCGCCTGGGCGGGCGTGAGGTGCTCGAGCTCCGGCGGGATGTCGATGCCGCCGAATTCGGCCAGCAGCATCGACAGCGGCGGCAGGGCGCTGTCGTCGGGCACCGCGACGTCGGCGCGCGAGTCGATCATGACCAGCGACGGCACCTCCGCACCGCGGCGGCGCAATTCGACGGCCATGGCGTGCGCGAGCGGCCCGCCCGCCGAGTACCCGAGCAGGTGGTATGGGCCCTCGGGCTGGACGTGGAGGATTTCCTCGACGTACCGGACGGCCAGCCCGCGCACGGTGCGGTCGGCGGTGCCGCCGTCGGTGACGCCCGGCGACTGGATGCCGTAGATGGGGCGGTCACCATCGATGTACTGCACCAATCCGCCGTAGCACCAGGCCAGTCCGATGGCCGGGTGCACGCAGAACAGGGCCGGCGCGTCGCCCTGCGGGCGCATCGGCAGCAGCACCCGCATGGACGCCTCCACCCCCGGCTGGTCGGCGGCCTCGACCAGGCGCTCCGCCAGCGCGGCCGGCGTCGGGTCGAGGAACATCCACTGCAGGGGCATGGAGATACCGGTGTGCTCGCGCACCAGGGTGACGAGGCGGACCGCGCCCATGGAGTTGCCGCCGATGTCGAAGAAGTTGTCGTCCACGCCGATTCGCGGGGATTCCAGCACAGTCTCGAAGGCGTCGACGATGGTGCGTTCGGCGTCGGTCCGCGGGGCGCGGTAGGCCCGGCGGGCGGGGGCGGTCCGCGGATTCACCACGGCGGCGGCTTCGTCCTGGGGATGCACGGTGAGCGCGGGCAGTGGGGTCCCCTCGGCAGGCGTCACGGCGAGCGTGCCGATCGCCTTCATCGGGGAAGCGGTCGCCGCGTCCAGGAGCGCGAGGAAGCCGTCGACCATGGTGGCGGCGGTACCGCGATCGAACAGGTCGGTGGTGAAGGTGAGGGAGGCGGTGATGCCCGCCGGTTCCCCCGCCGTCCCGAACTGTTCGGCCAGCATCCATTCCAGGTCGAACTTGGATCCGGGTGCGGGCGCCTCCAGCGGCCGAATCTCCAAGCCGGGCAGCGTGGTTGCCTCGGTCCGCAGGTTCTGGAAGGCGAGCAGCACCTGGAACAGCGGGTGGTGCGCCGTGGAGCGAGCGGGGGCCAGCGCCTCCACCAGCCGCTCGAACGGCAGGTCCATATTGCCGTAGACGGCCAGGTCGGCCTGCCGCACGGCATCGAGGGTGTCGGCGAAGCCGGCGGCGGGATCGAGCTGCGAGCGCAGGACCACGGTATTGACGAACATGCCGACCAGGTCGTCGAATTCGCCGTCGCCACGGCCGGCGACCACCGAGCCGATGGCGATATCGGTCCGGCCGGACAGCCGCGCCAGCAGGACGGCCAGTGCGGCGTGCACCACCATGAACGGGCTGGCACCGTGGCTGCGGGCAAGTACCTGGATGCGGTCGTGAACCGTTGCGGGAACGGTGAATTCGATGCGGTCGCCGGATCCGGACGGAGCCTCCGGGCGCGGGCGGTCGGTGGGCAACGCGTGAACCTCGGGCGCACCGGCCAGGGTGGTGCGCCAGAACTCGAGCTGACGGCTGGCCAGGCTGCCGGGATCGCGGTCGGAGCCGAGCAGTTCGTGCTGCCACAGCGCGTAGTCGGCGTATTGCAGCGGGAGCGGAATCCACTCGGGCGCCACCCCGCTCGAGCGAGCGACGAAGGCGTACATGACATCCCGGGCCAGCGGGGCCATGGACCAGCCGTCGGCCGCGATGTGGTGCACGGCCATGGCCAGCACCGTGCGGTCCGGCGCGACGCGGAGCACGCAGACCCGCAGCGGCGTCTCGCGGGTGATGTCGAAGCCGCGGGACAGCTGGGCGATCAGGGCCGCCGCGATATCCGCCTCCGCGACCTCGAGTTCGGTGATCGGCAGCGAACCCGCTGTCGCGGGCAGGATCTGCTGGTACGGACGCCCGTCCGCCCCGATCGGATAGATGGTGCGCAGTGTCTCGTGCCGGGCGACGACATCGTCGAGCGCCTCGTGCAGCACTGAAATATCCAGTGCACCAGTGATTTCGAAGGCCCCCGGGATGTTGTAGAGCGGCGAGGCGGGGTCGTAGCGGTTGAGGAACCACATGCGCTGCTGTGCCGCCGACAACGGGACGCGCTCCGGACGCGGGCGCGGTCCCGGGCGCGGACGATCCGATGCGCCGCCGGAGGCGACGAGCGCCGCCAGCTCGGCCACCGTCGGGGCGTCGAACAGGGCGCGCACCGGGATGGCCGTGTCGAGTGCCGCGCCGAGCCGCGCCACCACCCGGGTGGCGATGAGCGAATTGCCGCCGAGGGCGAAGAAATCGTCGTCACGCCAGACCTGGTCGACGCCGAGGACCTCGGCGAAGGCCGCCGCCACCGCCGTCTCGGCGGGCCCCTCCGGCGGTCGCTGCTCCCCGGCCACCAGCTGCGGTGCGGGCAGGGCATCGAGGTCCAGTTTGCCGTTGGCGGTGCGCGGCAGATCGGGCAGCACCGTGATGGCGGACGGCACCATGTAGGACGGGAGTCGTTGCGCGGCCGCCTTCTTCAGAGCCACGGGATCGGGTTCCGTGCCGTCCGCGGCGACCACGTAGGCGGCGAGCATGCCGCCGCGCCCGTCGTCGCGGACCACCGCGACCACGCGCGCGACCGTGGGCTCCGCGGCCAGCGCGGCCTCGACATCACCCAGCTCGATGCGCAGGCCGCGCAGTTTGACCTGGGTGTCGGTGCGGCCCAGGTATTCCAGGTTCCCGTCGCGACGCCGTACCAGGTCGCCGGTGCGGTACATGCGCCGGCCGGCCGGGCCGTGCGGGTCGGCCACGAACCGGGCGGCGGTCAGGTCGTAGCGGCCGAAATAGCCGCGCGCCAACCCGATTCCCGCGAGATACAGTTCGCCGACCACGCCGTCCGGGACCGGGCGCAACCGGTCGTCGAGGACGAGGGCCCGCATGCCGGGCGCGGCCCGGCCGATGGTGATCGGCGCACCGGGATGTACGGGCGCGCCGGTGGCGGTCACCGTGGCCTCGGTAGGCCCGTAGTCGTTGAAGTGGTTGCGGCCCTCGGCCGCCCACGCGGTGACCAGTTCCGGCGGGCACGGTTCGCCGCCGGTGACGATCAGGCGCAGATCGTCCAGGCCGGACGGATCCACGGTCGACAGCGCCGAGGGCGTGAGCGCGATGTGCGAAACCCGTTCGCGTGCGAGCAGTTCGCCGAGCTCGGGTCCGGCGAAGACGGTGGGGGGCGCGATCACCAAGGTGGCGGCCGCGCCCACCGCCATCAGCAGTTCCACGACGGAGGCGTCGAAACTCGGTGACGCGACGTGCAGGACCCGGGATTCCGAGGTGAGTGCATCCCGGTCCTGCTGCGCGGCAGCGAGATTCGCCAGACCCGCGTGGGAGACCACAACCCCCTTGGGTGCGCCCGTCGATCCCGAGGTGAAGATGACGTACGCCGGATGGGCTGTGTTCCTGCTGATTTCATGAACCGCGACCGGATACTCCTCCGTGTCACGGTCGTCCAGGCACCACCACTCCACCGTGCCCGGAAGTCGGTCCCACTGCGAGCGCACGGTGAGACCGAGACATACCCCCGAAACGTCGATGATCCGGGCGATCCGATCCGGCGGATAGGCCGGATCCACCGGGACGAAGGCCGCCCCGGTCCGCGCGACGGCCCAGACCGCCAGCACCGATTCGATGGACCGCGGAATGCCCACGGCCACCAGTGTCTCCGGTCCGGCGCCGGCCGCGGTCAGCCGCCGCGCCAGCTGCTCGGCCCGTGCGTCGAGCTCACGGTAGGTGAGCCGGCGGTCCCCGCAGAGGACGGCGAGGCCGTCCGGGTTCGCCGCGACCGCGTCGGCCATGAGGTCGGCCAGCATGCGCGGGGACGCGACAGGTTCCGCGACCGCGTGCAGCCGCTCGTGCTCTGCGGCGGTGAGCAGGGGAAGATCGCCGACCGGGCGGGCGGGTTCGGCCGTGATCTCGGCCAGCACGCGCACCAGTCGGCCGGTGAAGTCCGCCATGGTCGACGCATCGAAGAGGTCGGTGGCGTAGCAGCAGCGCAGTTCCATGCCGTCGGTGTCGCCGATGACCGTGAGGCTCAGGTCGAAACGGCTGTTGGTCTGCGGCAATTCGAGCGGGGACACGGTCAGCCCGGGCAGCTGGAGCTCCGGCATGGCCAGGTTCTGGAACACCAGCATGACCTGGACGAGCGGGTGCCGGGACTCCGACCGGGCCGGGGCCAGCACCTCCACGAGCCGCTCGAACGGCACGTCCGCGTGTTCGAAGGCGGCGAGATCGGTGTCCCGCACCCGATCGAGAAGCGCGGCGAAACCCTCCTCCGGGCGGACACCGGTGCGCAGCACCAGCGTGTTCACGAACATGCCGACCAGGTCGTCGAGTTCGCGCACGCCGCGCCCCGCGACCGGGGTGCCGACCACCACGTCGGCGGTGCCGCTGAGGCGGGACAGCAGCACGGCCAGTGCGGCGTGCACCACCATGAACGGGGTCGCCCGATGCGCGCGGGCGCAGCGGTCGATCGCGGCGGTCAGGTCCCGGTCCACGCGGGCGGTGCATTCGGCCGCCCGATGCGAGGCGCGGGCCGGACGCGGCCGATCCGCCGGCAGCTCCAGATGATCCGGCACCCCGGCGAGGGTATCCGACCAGTATTCGAGCTGCCGGGCCGCCAGCGAGTCCGTGTCCGCCTCGGAGCCGAGCCGATCCCGCTGCCACAGCGTGTAATCCGCGTACTGGACGGGCAGCGGCTCCCACGCCGGCGCCTGCCCAGCGGCCCGCACCGCATAGGCGGCGGCCACATCGCGGGTCAGCGGGGCCATCGAGAAGCCGTCCATCGCGATGTGATGCGCCACCAGCACGACCACGTGTTCTTCGAATTGGCCGTCCGTCATGGCGCGCGGGCCGTAACTGGCTGCGGCCGAGCTCATTTCGTGATCGCCGACAATGAACACCTGGACCCGGAGCGGCACCGCCGCGGTGACATCGAACCCACGGCCGACGGTGTCCGCGACGACCTCGGGTAGCCGGGCGAGGGACACCGGCACCGGTTCGAGGTCGAGGGGGACGTCCTCGGCGGGGAGCACCCGCTGCATGCCGACGCCGTCGATATCGGGGTAGACCGTGCGGAGCGTCTCGTGGCGGGCCAGTACATCCCGCAGCGCGGCGCGCAGGGCGTCCCGGTCCAGGTGGCCCGAAAGACGCAGCGCCACCGGAACGTTGTAGGCCGGGGAGGCGGGGTCGTAGCGATTGACGAACCACATGCGCTGCTGGGCCGGGGAGAGCGGGATCAGGTCGGTGCGCTCGGTCCTGGTGAGAGCGGGTGCGGCGGTGTCGATCTCGGCGGCAGACAGCCGCACGGCCAGGTCGGCGATCACCGGGGCCTCGAAGAGCGAGCGGACCGGAACGGTGCGGCCCAGGTGGGCGGTGAGACGGGCGGCGACGCGGGTCGCGATGAGCGAATCGCCGCCGAGCGCGAAGAAGTCGTCGCGAGCACCGACGCGATCCAGCCCCAGTACCTCGGCATAAATCTCGGCGATGGCCACCTCGGCACCGGCCGGGACGACGTATTCGGCCTGCACCAGTTGGGGTTCGGGCAGGGCGCGCAGGTCCACCTTGCCGCTCGCCGTCAGCGGCAGCTCCGGCAGCACCTGCAGGCCGGCGGGCATCAGGTAGCGCGGCAGCCGGCCGGAGGCCCAGGCCAGCAGTTCCGGCACCGAGGCCGGATCCGACAGTGCGACATACGAGCACAGCGTCATCGCGCCGGCGGGATTGCGCCGGGCGACGGTCACCGCGGCCTCGATGCCCGGATGCGTCAGCAGGACGGCGTCGACCTCGCCCGGCTCCACCCGGATGCCGCGGATCTTCACCTGGAAGTCGCTGCGACCGGCGTACTCGAAACCGTCCGCGGTGCAGCGCATCAGGTCACCGGTGCGGTACATGCGCTGCCCGGCGGTGAACGGGTCGGCGACGAACCGGCTCGCGGAAAGCGCGGCGCGACCGGCATAGCCACGTGCCAGCCCCGAACCGCGCACATACAGTTCACCGACCGCGCCCAGCGGTACCGGGCGCAGCCAGGCGTCCAGCACGAGCAGAGACGCTCCCGGCACGGGGTGGCCCAGCAGGGCCGAGGTGCCGGCCGTCATCGGGTCGCCGAAGCTCGCGGCGATCGTGGTCTCCGCCGGGCCATAGGAATTCACGAACGCGCGACCCTGGCCCAGACGTGTCACCAGCGCGGGCGGGCAGGGTTCGCCACCCATGACGACCGTCCGCACACCGTGCAGGTCTGCGGCATCGAGGGTCGCGAGCACGCTCGGCGTACAAGTCAGGTGGGTGGCAGCGCCAGCACGGATGGCCGCCGCCAGCTCCGCACCCGCACTCGCCTCCGGCGGTGCGACGACCAGCGTCGCTCCGGCGGCGAACGCGGACATCCACACCAGCATGGCCGCATCGAAAGCCAGGTTGAGGCAGTGCATCACGCGCGAATCGCGATCGATGCCACCGCGTTCCGCCATGGCCGCCGCCATATTGGCCAGCCCGGTGTGCGAGACCACGACACCCTTCGGCGTGCCCGTGGACCCCGAGGTGAACACCACATAGGCGGCATGCTCCGGGCGCAGGGGCGCGAGCCGGTCGGCATCGGTGACCGGCTCGGCGGACAGCGCCGCGCACTCGGCGGCCGGCGCATCGCTGTCCAGCCGCAACCATTCCACCTCGCCGGGCAGATCCGTGACCTGATCCGAGGTGATCCCCAGCACCGCACCGCATTCCGAGGCGATCGCGCTCGTCCGCGCCGCCGGTTGCGTGACATCCACCGGCACGAACGCCGCCCCGGTCTTCGCAACGGCCCACACCGCGACCATCGACATCACCGATCGCGGCAGGGCCACCAGCACCGCCCGCTCGGGCCCGGCGCCGTCTTCGATCAGCCTCCGGGCCAACCGATTCGACGCGGCGGCCAGCTCGGCGTAGGTCAGCTCGGCAGTGCTGCGCGCACTGTCGGTCGGCGATGCGGCGCTGATGATCGCCGGTGTGTCCGGGTATCCGTTGGCGGACAGGAGATCCGGGAGGAGCTGTACCTCGCGGGACTCGGCTCCGGGTCGGATCGAGACCAGCGCGTCGGGGTCCGTGCCGCGCAGCCCGGCGGCGCGGCGGCGCGAGTCGCCGGTGAGGTCGGTCAGCAGGCGGGACAGCGATGCTGCCAGCGCATCGGCCTGATCGGCGTCGAAATAGTGTGGGGAGCGGGTCAGTTCGAGGCGGAGGCCGTTGTTGGCGTAGGCGGCCAGCGAGAGGGGGTAATGGGTGCCGTCCTGGGCGCGCAGGGACGTGACGGTGAGGTCGGCCTGGCGGGTGGCGGCGGTGAGGGTCGCGGCGTCCACCGGGTAGGACTCGAAGACGGTGGCGGTGTCGAAGAGCGGGCCCAGGCCGGTGGCGGCCTGGATCTCATCGAGGCCCAGGTGCTGGTGGTCGGCCAGGGCGGCCTGCTCGCGCTGGACGCGGGTGAGCAGGTCGGCGATCGATTCGGCCGGGTCCAGGGCGATGCGGACCGGGACGGTGTTGACCAGCATGCCGACCATGCGCTCCGCGCCGGGCAGTTCCGGCGGCCGGCCGGACACCGTGGCGCCGAAAACGATGTCGGAGCCGCCGGTCTGCTCGGCCAGCAGCAGCGCCCAGGCCACCTGCACGAGGGTGTTGACGGTGACCTGGCAGGCCGCGGCCGTGCGGCGCAGGGCGTCCGGCAGCCCGTCGGGCAGGGGCACCTCGTGGGCGACCGGGGCGGTCGCGGCGTCGGCGCGCGGTGCGGCCGGGGCGATCAGGGTCGGGCCGTCGAGGCCGGACAGGGACTGCGCCCAGGCCTCCCGGGCCCGGTTGTCGTCGCGGGTGGCCAGCCACTCGAGGTGCATGCGGAAGGGGGCCGGGGTCGCGAATCCGGTGTCGTCGCCGGAGGTTTCGTAGAGGGCGATGAGTTCCGCGAACAGCATCGGCATGGACCAGCCGTCGAGGATCAGGTGGTGGTTGGTGATGACCAGCCGGAAGCGCCGCTCCCCCGCCGCGATGCACAGGAATCGGATCAGGGGCGGGTGGTCGACCGAGAACGGTTCCCGCAGTTCGGCCGCTGCGATCTCGTCGAGCTCCTCCGGCGTGGCGCCGACAGCCTCCCGATAGGCGCACGGCACCGCGACCTCCGCCGGAATCACCTGCACTGCACCGGTATCCGAGGCGAGGAAGCCGGCGCGCAGCACATCGTGGCGGCGGACCAGCGCCTCGGCGGCGGCCGTCAGCCGGTCGCGGTCGAGGTCTGCCTCGACATCGATGATCGCCTGCACCGAGTAGCCGTCCGGGCCGCCCGCGGCCAGTTGCGCCTGGAACAGCAGACCGCGCTGCAGCGGCGTCAGCGGCCAGGCATCGGCGAGACGGCCGAAAGCCCGCTCCCACGATTCGATCTCCGGCTGCGCGACGGTCAGCAGCGGCAGATCGGCGGAGGTGAGGCCACCGGCGTCGGGTCGCCGCACCAGCTCGGCGATCTCACCGACGGCCGAAAGCCATTCCCGCGCCAGCGCTTCCACGTCCCCCGCCGCGACGGCGTGGCCGGCGAACTGCCACACCGCCCGGATCCGCGGCCCGCTCTCCGACTCCAGCGTGACCGCGTCCACCGAGATGACCGCCGCCAGTGGCATATCCGGATCCGCGAGCCCGCCCAGCCGATCCTTCATCGCGACCGGCAGCCAATCGCCCACGGCGAGCTCGGGAATCTGCCCGAGATAATTGAATCCGATCTGCGGATCCGGCAGTGCGGCGAGCTCCCGGGCCGTCCGCATGTTCAGATAGCGCAGCAGCCCGTAGCCGAAGCCGCCGCGCGGCACGGCCCGCAGCTGTTCCTTGACCGTCTTCAACGCGCTGTCCACGCTGGCCGCGCCCGAATCTCCGCCCACTGCAACGGGTCCCAGCCGCACCGGCACCTGCGTGGTGAACCAGCCGACCGTCCGCGACAGGTCCGCCCCGGGCACCGCGGCCTCGTCGCGGCCGTGCCGCTCGACCGTGACCACGGTGCCGGCGGCGACCGCATCCTGCCCGTCCCGCCAGCGCGCCAGCGCCAGCGCGAGGGCCGCCAGCAGCGCGTCCTCGACGCCGCAGCGGTAGGTGCCCGCGAGCCGGGCGATCAGCGCCGCCGACACCTCGCCCGGCACCTCGATATCGATCCGCCGGGCGGTCCGATGGGTGTCCACCGCCATGTCCAGCCTGCGCCGCCCGATCAGGGCGTCCGGGGCCAGCACGTCACGCCAGTACCCGAGTTCACCGGCGGGCCAGGGCAATTCGACGGCCTCCGAGTCATCGTCCGGCGCGCTCGGGATGCCCGGTGACGCCAGCGCCTCCAGCGCATACGCCCAGGTGCGCACCGAGGTCCCGGTCTCCCGCAGCTCGGGTTTCGTCCCCGCCGCGGCCTGCGTCCAGGCGGACATCAAGTCGGGCAGCAGGATTCGCCACGAGACCGCGTCACAGGCCAGGTGGTGCACCGCGATCGCCAACCGGCCCGGCCGCGCCGGACCGGCGTCCAGCCAGTTCAGTGCGATCATCACACCCGCACGCGGATCCAGCCGACCGGCGGCCGATGTCAGCGCTCGGTCGATCGCCGCCCCGGACACGTCGGCCGCCGCGCAGTCGTCGTGTGTCAGCAGCGCCGCCGCCTCGATGTCATCGGCCGGCGGAACGTCCAAGCGGAGCCCGTCGTCGGTGTCGACCAGGCGGGCGCGGAGCAGCTCATGGCGGTCGAGCAGCGCCTGGACGGCGCGCAGCAGCACCGGGAGTTCGACCCCGGCCGGAACCTGGACCACCATCGACTGGGCGAAGTGCCGCCAGCCGGGACGACCGAGCAGCCAGGCCGCGATCGGCGTGAGCGGCAGGCGGCCGACACCACCGCCCGGCAGTTCGGGCAGCCGCTGCGGACGGTCCTCCAGCCGGGTGACCACGGCCGCCAGGGCGGCCGGGGTGCGGTGCTCGAAAACCTCACGGGCGGAGAAGACCAGGCCCGCAGCGCGAGCGCGCGACACCAGCGTGATCGCCATGATCGAATCGCCGCCCAGGGCGAAGAACGAGGTGTCCGGACCGGCCTCGGTCCCGAGAATCTCCGCGAACAGGCTGCAGAGCAGGCGTTCGGTGTCGGTGGCGGGCGCGCGACCGGACATCGGTTGCGCCACCATGGGTTCCGGCAGCGCCCGGCGATCCACC
This sequence comes from Nocardia sp. NPDC101769, assembly GCF_044766925.1. Lineage (NCBI taxonomy): Bacteria > Bacillati > Actinomycetota > Actinomycetes > Mycobacteriales > Nocardiaceae > Nocardia > Nocardia sp. NPDC101769. The sequence goes on from NZ_JBIWMX010000016.1 coordinate 32,754, forward strand.
TTGCCATTGGCGGTGAGCGGCAACGCGCCCAGCACGGTGACGGTCGCCGGGACCATGTACGGCGGCAGGCGGTGGGTGGCGTGATTCAGCAGCTCGGGCTCGGTGATCACCTGACCGGCGTGCGGAACCACATACGCGGCCAGTACGGTGCCGCCACCGGGACCGAGCCGCGCCACCGTGACCGCGATCTCCACCGACGAGTGCGTGTTGAGCACGGCGTCGATCTCACCCAGCTCGATCCGCATACCGCGCAGCTTCACCTGGAAGTCGCCGCGGCCCACATACTCGAGCACGCCGCTCTCGGTCCAGCGCACCAGATCTCCGGTGCGGTACATGCGGGCCCCGGCCGGACCCGAGGGGGCGGGCACGAAACTCTCGGCGGTCAGCCCGGGACGGCCGACGTACCCGCGTGCCACCCCCGGCCCGGTCACGTACAGCTCCCCGGCCACCCCGATCGGCACCGGCCGCAGCCAGCGATCCAGCACCAGCATCCCGGCACCCGGAATGGGGTCGCCGAGCCCGGCATTCACGCCCGGCACCAGCCCCCGGGTGTAGGTGACGGCCACCGTGGTCTCGCTGGGACCGTACGAATTCAGCAGCTCCCGCCCGATCCCGAAGCGCGCCACGATATCCGGCGGCGTCGGCTCCCCGCCCGAGGACACCGCGCGCACCCCGTCGAGCGCACCCGGCTCCAGCGTGGACAGCACCGCGGGTGTCGAACACACCTGGGTGATGCCGAAATCCCGGACCAGCCCCGCCAATTCAGCGCCCACCACCGGATCCGATTCGGCCACCACCAGGGTCGTGCCCGACGCGAACGCCATCAGCCATTCCAGCACCGACGCATCGAAACTCGGGTTCAGACACTGCAGGACCCGCGCACCGGGCCCGACCCGGTACGCCGCCACGACCGCCGCGGCCAGCCCGGCCAATCCGGCATGGGTCACCGCCACGCCCTTGGGCACTCCGGTCGATCCGGAGGTGAACACCACGTACGCCGGATTGCCGACCCGCGGCCGCCCCCGCACCTCCTCGGCGGTGAGCGGCGGATCGGACGGCGCCACGTCCTCGTCCAGCAGGTTGTCGAGGGTGATCCAGTGGACCGAATCCGGCAGCGCGGCAGTCGATTCCGCGAGGGTCAGGCCGATCGTCGCGCCCGCCTCGGCGGCAATGCGCGCCATGCGGTCGGCAGGCAGCGCGGTGCCGAGCGGCACGAACGCCGCGCCGGTCTTGGCCACCGCCCACAGCGCGACCATCGCCTCGATCGAACGGGGAAGTGCCAGCAGCACGGTCGATTCCGGTCCGACGTTCGCGGTCTCCGGCATCCCGGCCCCGGTTTCGGCGGCGCCGGCCCGTGCGATCCGGCGTGCCAGCCGATTCGACAGCGCGTCCAGCTCGCCGTAGGTCAGCCGCCGGTCGCGGCCCATGACGGCCACCGTCTCGAGTCCGGCGCGGCGCAGGCCGTCCGCCAGGATCTCCGGCAGCAGCTTCGGCTGCGGCGCCGCCGCCCCGTGTGCACCCGCCAGCACCGGCTGCTCGTCCGCCACCGTGTAATCCAGTGCCGCGACCGGTGTTCCAGCCTCCGCCTCCAGCAGCGAATCCAGCACGGCGAGGAATCGCCGGTGATGCCTGCTCAGCGAATCCTCGTCGTACAGGCGCGGATTCGCGGCGAAGTCGACATGGATCGGCGCGCCCGCACCGTGCTGGTAGAAGTTGACGAACAGGTCCTCGATCGGGCCCGAGGTGACCACGTGCAGGCTCGACTCCACGCCCTCGAAATCGATCCCGGCGGGGAACATCATGATGTTGATGACCGGCCCGGTCATGCCGCGTCCGAACTCGTCCCGATCGGCCTCGTCCCGCATGTCCTCGTGGCGGAAACGCTGATGCCGCAAGGCCCCCGGCGCCGCCACCCGCACGGCATCCAGGACCTCCCCCACCCGTCCCGCGCGCGGCACCGGCACCCGCAGCGGCACCACATTGGCGATCATGCCGCCGGAACGCCGCAGCACCGCGGTGGTGCGGCCGGACACGGGCAGGCTCAGGACCACGTCCTCGGTGGCCGTGAGCCGGGCGTAGTACAGCGCGACCGCGGCCATCACCACGCCCGCCGAACTGGTGTCGAAACGGCGGGCTGCACTCGCCAGCCGCGCGGCCGTCCGCTCCCCCAGCTGGGCGCGCGCCTCGCGGGCCAGCGCGCTCGCGGGCGCGGTGGCCCCGACCAGGCTGCACCGGTCGGGCATGCCCGCGGTGACCTCGCGCCAGTAGCGCTCGTCGGTGGCGTACCGGCTCGATTCCCGGTACGCCATCTCCGACTCGTGCACGTCCAGCAGCGAGGCCGCGGTGCCGGGAGGCGCCGTTTGCCCGCGCACCGCGGCGTTGTACAGCTCGGCGACCCGATACAGCATGGTCATCGAGCCGAATCCATCGATGAGGAGGTGGTGTGCTCTGGTGTACCACAGGTGATGGGACTCGCCGACCCGGATCACGGTGGATATCCCGGTCTCCGCACCGAACAGCTCGATCGGCGCCGCCACATCCGCGCGCATCCACTCCAGCGCGTCCGCAACAGGGTCCGGTCGGTCCTGGAAGTCCAGGAAGCCGACCGTCGCGTCCAACCCGGTATCGACCACCTGATACGGCCGATCCTCGATCTCGGCGAATCGCAGGACACCGGAACCGAATTCACGCGCTGCCTGCGCCCCCACGAGCCGCAGCACCGCGATATCCAGCGGTCCGTGCATCTCGATGTACTGGGCCTCCGACAGCGGCACCGCCGGATCCAGTTGCTGCGCATAGAACATCCCCAGCTGAGCCGGGGAGAGCGGGAAGACGGTGGCGGTCCGATCCGCCGCGATCTCACGTGTCATTACCACTGCCTAACTGCTGGCCGAGCAGGATGCGTCGTCGACGGCGCCCACCTCGTAGGCGGGCACGAAGGCCGGACGAGAGGTCAAGCGCTCCACCATGACCGAGCGCACGTGCGCGGGCAGCCCCGGCGCGAACTTGCGCACGAAGGCGTCGGCCCACTCCGGTCTGTCGAGCAGGAACGGAAAATCGGTCGTCATCATGCTGCGCACCACCAACATGGGCATCGGTGCGTCCAACGGCCGAAAATCCTTGTTCCACAGGCCCTCCTGGTCACAGCCCGGATAGAATTGCCCGAGCATGATGCCGCGTTCCACGAATTTGGTCTTGAATTCATCGTGGATCTCATCGATCAGCGAACAATCCTTCAAATTCGGGAATACGGTGATCAATGCACGCAGCACAGAAGTGGAACTGCCGTTCCCCGTGGGCAGTCCGGAATAGACCTCCAGCGCGTCACGGATGATCGCGCGCACCCACATCGGCCGCGGCTCCACCGCTGGAACCTGCGCCATCCACATCAGGTCTCGCCGCATGGCCGGTCGTACATACGGGCAGACCGGCCCGTCGCGGCCCAGTTCGTCGCTGGGTTGGGTCAGATAGGAGTCGGCCCATGATCGAAATGCCGCCACCGTGGATCGGGCGGCAGGGCACGATGATCCGGTGTCCCCCAATGAGACCCATTGCAGCCCCGAGCGGGGGCCGATAACACGCACGCTCATGACTCACCTCGGATGATCGAGCTACGGCAGACGCGCCGTTGCCCACTCTCCTTAAATAGTGCGCCGGTCATGGGCCGTTAACGTGAGTAGTCGGTTACCCAATTTCGCACCGCCACCCCGAATTTCGAGGCAATAGAATAAAGAAAAGACCGGTCAGGCATTGACCGGTCTTTCCTGTGAACCTGGGGTCAGGCGCCGACGAGGCGCGCCGCCAGGTAGCCCTCTACCTGGTCGAGAGCGATGCGCTGCTGGGCCATCGAGTCCCGCTCACGCACCGTGACGGCCTGGTCCTCCAGCGTGTCGAAGTCGACCGTGATGCAGAACGGGGTGCCGATCTCGTCCTGACGGCGGTAGCGGCGGCCGATCGCCCCGGCGTCGTCGAAGTCCACATTCCAGTTCCGGCGCAGCTGCGCTGCCAGGTCCTTGGCCTTCGGCGACAGGTCCGCATTGCGCGACAACGGCAGGACAGCCGCCTTGACGGGCGCCAGGCGCGGATCCAGGCGCAGTGTGGTGCGAGTCTCCATGGTGCCCTTGGCCGTCGGCACCTGCTCCTCGTGGTACGCGTCGACCAGGAAGGCCATCAGCGAGCGGGTCAGACCGGCCGCCGGCTCGATCACGAACGGGATGAAGCGCTCGTTGGTGTTCTGATCGAAGAAGCTCAGATCCGTACCCGAATGCTCGGAATGGGTCTTCAGGTCGAAGTCCGTGCGGTTGGCGACGCCCTCGAGCTCACCCCACTCGCTGCCCTGGAAGCGGAAGCGGTACTCGATGTCCACCGTGCGGGTGGAGTAGTGCGAGAGCTTGTCCTTCGGGTGCTCGAACAGGCGCAGGTTCTCCGGATCGATGCCGAGGTCGGTGTACCAGGCCAGGCGGGTGTCGATCCAGTACTGGTGCCACTGCTCGTCCTCGCCCGGCTTGACGAAGAACTCCATCTCCATCTGCTCGAACTCGCGAGTACGGAAGATGAAGTTGCCCGGGGTGATCTCGTTGCGGAACGACTTGCCGATCTGCGCGATGCCGAACGGCGGCTTCTTGCGCGCGGTGGTCTCGACGTTCTTGTAGTTCACGAAGATGCCCTGCGCGGTCTCCGGGCGCAGGTAGTGCATGCCCTCTTCGGATTCGACCGGGCCCAGGTAGGTCTTCAGCATCATGTTGAAGTCCTTGGGCTCGGTCCACTTGCCCACGGTGCCGCAGTCGGGGCACACGACGAGCTCCATGGACACCGAGTCCGGGTCGTCGATCTTGTTCTTCTCGGCGTACGCCTCCTGCAGGTGGTCCTGCCGGTGCCGCTTGTGGCAGTTGAGGCATTCCACCAGCGGGTCGTTGAACACCGCGACGTGGCCCGAGGCCACCCACACCGGACGCGGCAGGATGATCGACGAGTCGAGGCCGACCACGTCGTCGCGGCTGGTCACCATGGACCGCCACCACTGCCGCTTGATGTTCTCCTTGAGTTCGACGCCCAGCGGTCCGTAATCCCAGGCCGACTTCGTTCCGCCATAAATCTCACCGCTCGGGTACACGAGACCCCGACGCTTGGCGAGATTGGCGACGGTGTCCACCTTCGACTTGGGTGCCACTGAACAGTTCTCCATCCGTGTCCGGAAGATTGCAAAGGATTCAGACCAGACTATCTGCCGCGTGCTACGGGTTTGACACCGTGTCGCGTTTGACATGCGTACACGTGCATATAAGAATGGCATCGGTTTCCAATAAGGAGTTGGTTCGATGACCACGGACAGCGGCGCGCCCCTGCGGCGCTCGCACGTCGCGACGGAGACCCCGGCCGCGATCCCCCATGACCCGTACCCCTACCGGTCTCCCCAGCCGCCGGCCGTGCCGTCGCGCACCATTCTGGACTCCGCCGGAGAACTGTTGCGCGCACTGGCGGCGCCCGTCCGCATCGCCATCGTGCTCCAGCTGCGGGAGTCTCCGCGCTGCGTGCACGAACTGGTCGATACTCTCGGGGTGACCCAGCCGCTGATCAGCCAGCACCTGCGGATCCTCAAGTCCGCCGGAGTGGTGCGCGGTGAACGCACCGGCCGCGAGGTTATCTATGAACTGGTCGACGAACATCTCGCACACATAGTCATCGACGCGGTCGCGCACGCCGAGGAAGGGTGATCCGTGGGAACAAGCGAGAAAACCGTGGGGGTCCGCAGCACCCGCCAGCGCAGTGCCATCGCCGCCCTGCTCGCGGACATCGACGAATTCCGCTCCGCACAGGAGCTGCACGACGAACTCCGCAAGCGCGGTGAGGGCATCGGGCTCACCACGGTGTACCGGACCCTGCAGTCGCTCGCCGACGCCGGGATGGTCGACGTGCTGCGCACCGACACCGGGGAATCGGTGTACCGGCAGTGCTCCACCGGGCACCACCATCACCTGGTCTGCCGCGAGTGCGGCCGGACCGTCGAGGTGGAGGGACCGACCGTGGAGGCCTGGGCGGACTCGATCGCCACCGAGCACGGGTTCACCGATATCAGCCACACCATGGAGATCTTCGGCACCTGCCAGAACTGCTGCCACAAGAGCTGACAGCGAGCGGCCGCGCACCCCTGCTCATCGAGCGAGGGGTGCGCGGCCGCTGCCGTCCGAGCGGCGAGTTCAGGCCGCGGGCACCAGGTCCGGAACGAGAGCCCGGACGGTCCGTCGCGTGCGGGCCATACCCACGCCCAGCAGGGCGAGACCGGCTGCGGCCCAGCACAGCAGGACCGTCAGCGGGCCCGCGATGGCGGCGTCGCCGAAGAAGGCCGTCGAGCGGAGCAGGGTGGCGGCAGCGCCGGGCGGCAGCAGCTGGCCGATCTCGCCCCACGGCTTGGGCAGCAGCTCGGGCGCGGAGGTGGCTCCGGAGAAGGGGTTTCCGACCAGCAGCATGGTGAGCGCGCCCAGGCCGATACCCGCCTGACCGAGCACGGCAGCCAGGCCGACCACGGTTCCGGCGACGGCGAGGGACACCAGTCCGCTGATCGCGGCCATGGCCGGGTACGCGCCGGGCAGCAGGTGCAGCCAGCCCTGGACGATCGACATGCTCAGCAGCCCACCGGCGATCGCGAAGACGGCCAGGCCGAGAGCGCGGGCGCGTAGCGACGGCACCAGCAGGGTCAGCAGCACGCCACCGGCCAGGCCGGACATGACCAGCGGGAGAACCATTGCGCCGAAACCGCTTCCGCGCGGGTCGTGGACGTCGGCGGCGACCACGTCCTGCACCGGTGCCGCCTGCACGCCGTTCAGCTGTTGCGCGAAGGCCGAGAGTTGCTGGGCCACAATCGGACTGGCCGCCGAGGCGATCAACACCCGGGGCTGCCCGCCGGTCAGGATGGCCCCGTACACATCTCGATGTTCGATGGCGTCGCGAGCGGTGGATTCGTCTGCGACGGTGCGGATGTCGAAACCGCCCGGCTCACGATCGGTCAGCTGCCGGGCGACTGCGGCGGCCTGCGGGCCGGTGACCGCGATGGGGAGATCCCGGGGCGCGACGCGGGCGGCGGGCCAGGCGAAGGCGATGAGCATCAGGGCCTGAATGGCGGCCGCGGCGAGCCCGAGCGCGAGGGAGCGTTGCACTGTGTTCATGACTCATCCAAAAGAAAGCGAAGGTTCGTTCTTTTTATTAGGACAAGGCTGACACCCCGATGTCACCTTGTCAAGAACGGATATTCGTTTTACTTTGGGCCCATGCCCAGAGTCAGCGAGGAACACCTGGAACGCCGCCGGCAGCAGATTCTCGACGCCGCGCAGTCCTGCTTCGCCCGCAAGGGACTGCACGCCACCACCATGCAGGACGTCTTCGCCGAATCCGGACTGTCGGCCGGGGCGGTCTACCGGTACTTCAAGTCCAAGGACGACATCATCAAGGACCTCGCCACCGACGCCACCGTCGACCTGCGCGCGGCCCTCAGCGAGGCCGTCTACAGCGACCCGCTCCCCTCTCCCCCGGACCTGGTCCGCATCATGTGCGAGGCCATCGTGCGGCTCAGCGTCCCCGGCGGGCCGGTCCGCATCATCCCGCAGGCCTGGTCGCTGGCCCTGACCGACGCCAATATCGCCGACTACGTCCGCACCAATATCCTCGGCCTCCGCCGCCTCTGGTTCGACTACGCCGAACGCATGCGCGACGTCGGCTGGCTCCCCCCGGACGCCGACACCGACGCGGTGGCCAAGATCTTCCTCGGCCTACTACCCGGTTTCATCCTCCAGCACCTCATCCTCGGCGACGTCGACCCCGACACCTTCGCGCGCGGCATCACCGAGATCCTCCCCGACTACCGCCGCGCCGCCGATGCCGCGGCCGAATCCGCCCGAGCCTGAACCGATCCCGGGCGGAACCGGGTAGCGGCGTCAGGGCAGCAGGCCCTGGCGGGCACGGCCCGCGCCGGAGAGGGTCAGCAGCAGGATGGTGGCCAGGGGCTCGTCCTCTAGCCCGGCGGCCGGGAAGGTGTAGCGCAGGATGACGTCCGCGAGCTTCTCGCGGGACACGACGGTGAGCGTGCCGAACTGGAGCGCGGCATTGCGTTCGGCGACCCGCTTGTGCAGCTGCGGTTTCACCGGACGATCCCAGGCCAGGATGCACATGAGCGCCAGCACATCCAGGCCGGGCGAGAGGTTGACACCGCGCAGCGAGCACAGCGCACCCTCGTATTCGAAGCCGAGGCCGCCGTCCTCCTCGCGAACCTCCACGCCGTAGCGCAGCAGCAGGGCGCGGGCGCGGTCCTGGAGCGCCTCGGCGGGGGTGAGCTGGTCGGTCACTTCACGCCTCCGAAGCGACGGTCACGCTTGGCGTACTCCAGGCAGGCGTCCCAGAGATTGCGGCGGTCGAAATCGGGGAAAAGCGTTTCCTGGAACACGAATTCGGCGTACGCGGCCTGCCAGATCAGGAAGTTGGAGGTGCGCAGTTCACCCGAGGGACGCAGGAACAGGTCCACGTCGGGCATATCGGGTTCATCGAGGTAGCGGGCCACGGTGGCCTCGGTGATCTTCTCCGGGTCGAGTTCCCCGGCTGCCACCCGGCGCGCGATTTCCCGTGCGGCGTCGGCGATCTCGGCGCGACCGCCGTAGTTGACGCACATGGTGAGGGTCATCACCGTATTGTCCCGGGTGAGCTCCTCCGCGATCTCCAATTCCTTGATCACGCTGCGCCACAGGCGCGGCCGGCGGCCCGCCCAGCGCACCCGCACACCCATCTCGTGCATCTCGTCGCGGCGGCGGCGGATCACATCGCGGTTGAAGCCCATCAGGAAGCGCACCTCGTCGGGGCTGCGCCGCCAGTTCTCGGTGGAGAAGGCGTAGGCCGACAGCCACTTCACACCCATTTCGATACAGCCCTCGACGGTGTCCATGAGCACCGCCTCACCGCGCTCGTGGCCCGCGGTGCGGGGCAGCCCGCGCTCCTGGGCCCAGCGGCCGTTGCCGTCCATCACCAGCGCCACATGCCTGGGCACGAACTCCGCCGGAATCGCCGGCGGCTTCGCCCCCGACGGATGCGGCGACGGCGGCCGCACAACACGCTGCTCAGTCGATGACTTCCGGTTCCCGATCACGCCCACCATCCTGCCCGACGCTCCGCGACGCCGGACGGCGCCCACACCATTGCCACCGGACCTCCACATTTCCTCCACCGGACGGCGTACGGCGGCAGGGAAACCGGCATTTCCCCGCCGCCGAGCGCCCGGCCGGTCAGCTGGGGAGACTGTCGAGGTAGGCGCGGTAGCTGCCGAAGGGCAGGACGGCATCGTAGACCAGCTCGCCGCTCGGGGTGAACTCCGAGATGCGGGGCGTCATGCCCCAGCTGACCAGGGTGTTGCCGTTCGGCAGGGCCTGGGCGTTGCCCATGGCCGGGGTGACCAGACCGTCCGGGTGCTCCTGATCGCGCACCAGGGTGGCGCGCCCCGCGGCCGGGTCGATGTGGATCCACTCCACACTCGACTTCCCGCGCGATTCCACACCGCTGGAGTTGTTGTTGAACAGCCGCAGCGTCGAGGCGTCGGCGAACTCGGCGTCGTGCTGGAAGGCGAACCGCACGTCCGGATCCGCGGTCAGGGTCGGATGCTTGCCGCCGAGCTGCCACCGGATATCGCCGGTATTGGGGTCGACGTCGTAGATGGCGGCCGTATTGCGCAGGGACACAACCAGATTCCCGGACGGATCCTGGCTGATCGAGTTCATGTGATACGGGTCGTAAACGTCGCCGGCCAGCTTGCCGGAGGTCTCCGAATCACTCAGCGGCACATGCTCGGCCGCGCTCCAGCGGAACAGCTGCCGGCCCGAGGCGACATCGATCACCAGGGCCACGGTGTCGAACATCTTCCCGTTCGCCGGGCCGCCGATGTCCGTGAGGTCGGCATCGACCTGCGGATACGAGGTGAGCAGGGCGTGCCCGTCGGGAGTCAGCCGGAATTCGTGCACATCCGCGCCCGCGCCGCCCGGGTCGACGGTCGCCAGCACATTGAAGTTCTCGTCCGCGATGATCCCCACGCCCGAGCCGTGTCCGGCGACCGTGCTGCCCTGCCACCAGGTGAGCACCTTGCGCCCCTGGTAGATCTGCGTCCGGAAGTTCGAGACATCCTGTCCCGCAGGCGGTTCGTAGCGTTCGATCTCCTTGCCGGATCGGTCGGCAATCACGTTCGCGGGCTTTCCGCCCGGCAGCACCTGCGCCACGGTCCCCAGCCCGGGCACCAGCGCGGCTGCGCTCACGCCGGTGGTGTAGTAGATGAATCCGTCGCTCTCGCCGGGCTTTTCGACCTTCACCGTGTACGCGAGCCCACCGAACGGTGAGCTCGGCAGCACCGGCTGGGCCGCGGCGGTCGCGGTCGCCGAGACGGCCAGCACGGCGGCGACGGCCAGCGTCACCGGCAGGCGGTGGACGGCCGACGGCGAGAACTTTCGATTAGGTGAACCCGACACGCCGTGAACTTTAGGCTCCCTAACGTTCGATGGCCCTGTATCGAATCTCACTGATCCGGACCCGCTTTCCCACGCCCGCTCACCGGGACTCCCAGGGTGGTTCGTCTCGGCGTCAGCCGATGACGGCACGAGGCCGTTCGGCCACCGCATCGCGCTCGATCGCCTCGTGCGGGCGGGTGCGCTCGATGAGCGGCAGCGTGCGCAGCTGCCGTTCCAGGTGCCACTGCAGATGCGCGGCAATGAGACCGCTGGCCTGGCGGCGCATGGCGTCGGGGACGGCGTCGACGCCGGACCAGTCGCCCCGATTGAGGGCGCTCATGTGGTCGAGGACGCCGACCATGGGTGTGGCCGCGCCGGGCGGACGGCAGTGCACGCACACCGCGCCGCCCGCGGCCACATGGAAGGCGCGATGCGGACCGGGGGTGGCACAGCGGGCGCAGTCGTCGAGGGCGGGCGCCCAACCGGCGAAAGCCATGGCGCGCAACAGGTATGCGTCCAGGATCAGTTCGTGGGGGCGACGGCCCAGCGCGATGGCGCGCAGCGCGCCGGCGGTGAGGGTGTGGAGGCGGGCGGCAGGTGCGCCCTCCTCGCCGGCCAGGCGCTCGGCGGTCTCGAGCACGGCGCAGGCGGTGGTGTAGCGGCCGTAGTCGGCGACGATGTCGGCGGCGAAGGTCTCGACCGTGTGCACCTGGGTGACGGTGTCGAGATTACGGCCCGGATGCAGCTGCACATCCACGTAGGCGAACGGTTCCAGCCGCGCCCCGAACTTGGAGCGGGTGCGCCGCACACCCTTGGCGACCGCGCGCACCAGACCGTGCTCGCGGGTCAGCAGCGTGACGATACGGTCCGCCTCGCCCAGCTTGTGCTGGCGCAGCACCACCGCATGATCCCGATACAACCGCACCGCAACAGTCTCGCACGCGCGGCCGACCGGACCACGACGAGTCACCGGGTGTGTGCCGATTAGAAGTTCGTTGGCCGGCGATTAGCCGTCCGCCGCACGCTGAACGCGACCCTCGGACCGAGGATTCGGATACGCCCTTCCGGAGGAACTCACGATCGGGACGCCGCTGGTGTCGAACATCGTATGACACAGTGGAACGTCGGGTGACACATCGGCCGCGCCCTCGCCGCGATGCCGATGAGGCGTGATCGACCACTGCCCGGTCGATCACGCCGCCACACGTTGGACGTGTGACCAGAATCGCGCTAGGTTACTCCCCGGTACAGAAGAGACGGGATTCACATGACACTGGCGTCGGTTGGCGAACTCGGGCTGGCGGAACTCGCGGCGGCACTGGCGGCAGGCACACTCACCTCGGTCGACGCGACCAGCGCTGCCCTCGACCGGATCGAGGCCAGCCAGGGAGCGCTCAACGCCTTCCGGATCGTGCGGCGGGCCGAAGCGCTCGCCGAGGCCGCCGACGCCGACCGCAAACTCGCCGCCGGACACCGCGAGCCCCTGCTCGGGGTGCCACTGGCCATCAAGGACGACACCGACTTGACCGGCACCCCAACGGCTTTCGGCTGCGGCGGCGAATTCCCCGCCAAGACCGAGGACGCGGAGGCGGTGCGGCGGCTGCGCGCGGCCGGGGCGGTCATCGTCGGCAAGACCAATACCTGCGAGCTCGGACAGCTGCCGTTCACCAGCGGAGACGCCTTCGGGCACACCACGAATCCCTGGAGCGCCGGCCACACGCCGGGCGGATCGTCCGGCGGATCCGGCGCGGCGGTGGCGGCCGGATTGGTGCCCGCCGCACTGGGATCCGACGGCGCGGGCTCGGTGCGCATCCCGGCGGCCTGGAACAACCTGGTCGGCATCAAGCCGCAGCGGGGCCGCATCTCGACCTGGCCGCTGCCGGAAGCCTTCTACGGGCTCACCGTGAACGGCCCGCTGGCCCGCACCGTCGCCGACGCGGCCCTGCTGCTGGACGCCGCCGCCGGACCCCATCCGGGCGATCTGCACACCCCGCCCGCACTGCGCGTCTCCGACGCCGTCGGCCGCGATCCCGGCCGCCTGCGCATCGCGCTCTCGTTACGTATTCCGTTCACCGCCACCAGGACCACGCTCGACCGCGAGGTCGAGGCCCGGGTGCACGCCACCGCCGCCACGCTGCGCCGCCTCGGTCACGAGGTCACCATCGCCGACGTCCACTACGGCGTCCTGATGGGTGCGACCTTCCTCCCGCGCTCCATGGTCGGCATCCGCGAGGCGCTGGACCGCCTCCCCGGCGCGCGGGTGGACCCGCGCACCACCCACAATGCCGCCGTCGGCCGCATCCTCTCGCCGCTGCTGTTCGCCGCCCGCCGCGCAGAACCCCTGCTGCGCACGCGAACCGGCCGCATCTTCGACGACTTCGACCTGGTGCTGGCCCCCACCACGGCCACCCCGCCCCCGGGCGTCCACGAGATCGACGACATCGGCAGCTGGGCCACCGACGAACTCATCACCGCCGCCTGCCCCTACACCTGGCCCTGGAACGTCCTCGGCTGGCCCGCCGTCAACATCCCCTCCGGCTTCACCGCCACCGGCCTCCCCGTCGGCTCCCAGCTCATGGGCCCCGCCAACTCCGAACCCCTCCTGGTTTCCGTTGCGGCCCAATTGGAATCGGAGCTGGAGTGGCACAAGAACCGCCCGGCACCCTGGTGGCCCCAGCCCTGACCCACAGCCAGGAGGCGGCTCCGCCGGATGCACCGGCGGCATGGACTACACGCCGACGCGTCCGCCCCGCAGGGACATACGACACCTGGTCCCGCGCCGCAGCGGCGCCGAAATCGCCTACAGCACAGGGCGATCCGCTGGCTGCCCGCAGCCGCTCAGGTAGCCCCGGGCAGCCAGCGGGTCAGAAGCCGAGCTTGCCGAGCTGCTTCGGGTCGCGCTGCCAGTCCTTGGCGACCTTCACGTGCAGGTGGAGGTAGATGCGGGTGCCGAGGATGTGCTCGATCTGCTTGCGGGCGTTGGTGCCGACCTCTTTGAGGCGGGCGCCGCCCTTGCCTATGATGATGGCCTTCTGGCTGGGGCGTTCGACGTAGAGGAGGGCGTGGACGTCGAGCATGCCCTCGGCCGAGCGGCGGCCGTCGGTCTGCTGGTCCTCGTTCTCCTCGCGCTCGAGGACCTCCTCGATCACCACCGCCAGCGAGTGCGGGAGCTCGTCGCGGACGCCCTCGAGGGCCGCCTCGCGAATGAGTTCGGCCATCAGGACTTCCTCGGGCTCATCGGTGAGCTCGCCGTCGGGGTAGAAGGCCGGGCCCTCGGGCATCTGGGAGGCGATGACGTCGACGAGCACCTCGACCTGCTCGCCCTTGACCGCGGAGACCGGAACCACCTCGGCCTCGGGGCCGAGCAGCTGGGAGACGGCCATGAGCTGGTGGGCGACCTGGTCGCGGCTCACCTTGTCGATCTTGGTGACCACACCGAGCAGAGTCGTCTTGGGCGCCATGGTCTTGATCTGATCGACGATCCAGCGGTCACCCGGGCCGATCTTCTCGTCCGCCGGAATGCAGACGGCGATGACATCGACTTCCGAATACGTATCGCGCACCAGGTCGTTGAGGCGCTGGCCGAGCAGCGTGCGCGGCCGGTGCAGACCCGGGGTGTCCACCAGGATCAGCTGCGCGTGATCGCGGTGCACGATGCCGCGAATGGTGTGCCGCGTGGTCTGCGGCCGCGAGGAGGTGATGGCGATCTTCTGCCCCACCATGGCATTGGTGAGCGTGGACTTGCCGGTGTTCGGCCGGCCCACGAAACACACGAAGCCGGACCGGAATTCACCGCTGTCCTTACCCTGGCCGCTCACTCGAAAACCTCCGATTCGGTGTCCAGATCGAAGCCCGCCGGGATCTCGCGCTCGCCGGCCGCGTCGCCCGCCGCGGGGCGCTGGGCCGCAATGGGATTCTCGACGCCGTAGTCCGCGGGCGCACCGGCCTCCAGCACCTCGAACACCGCGCCCTTGGCATCGGTGAAAATGATGCGCGCCGACGGCGAAACCTCACGCACCGCCGACACCCCGGGATCCGACAGCTTGCCCGCGACCACCACGGCCGCCTCGAAACCGCCTGCGCCACTGGAGATCGCGGCCGCCACCGCCGCCTGCAACGCGGTCAGCTTCAGCGCGGTCAGCTCCACGGTCCCGGCGGCGTAGGTGCGTCCGTCCGAATCACGCACGGCCGCACCGCCATTGCCGCCGGTACGGCCCATGGCGCCACGGGCGAGGACCAACAGCTTGTTGTCCTCCGCATCCAACTCAATCATCGGCCTCTCCATCCTCGTGTGCGTCGTCGGCCGGTTCATGTTCCGCCGGTTCGGTTCTCGTCTTCTCCGGGCTCTTGCGCACCACCACGGTGTGGATCCGCATGCGGCCGCGCGCGTCGGCCGCGCCCTCCCCCTTCAGTTGCAGGCCGTGGATGACGGCCTTGGAGCCGGGCAGCGGGACACGGCCCAGGGCGTGGGCGAGCAGACCGCCGACGGTGTCGACGTCCTCGTCCTCGATCTCCATGTCGAACAGCTCGCCCAGGTCGTCCACCGGCAGTCGCGCCGAGACCCGGAACTTGCCCGGGCCGATCTTCTCGATCGGCGCGATCTCGTCCTTGTCGTACTCGTCGGCGATCTCGCCCACGATCTCCTCGAGGATGTCCTCGATGGTGACCAGCCCGGCGATGCCGCCGTACTCGTCCACCAGCACCGCCATATGGTTTCTGCGACGCTGCATTTCGTCCAGCAGCGCATCCAGCGGTTTGGAGTCGGGCATGAACACGGCGGGCCGCATGACCTGCCGCACCTTCACCTTCCGGCTCCGATCTGCGTACGGCACCAGATCTTTCAGGTAGACGACACCCAGAATGTCGTCGACGTTCTCGCCCACCACCGGAATTCGCGAGTGCCCCGACCGTACCGCCAGCGACATGGCCTGCGCCGCCGTCTTATCCGCCTCGATCCACACCATCTCGGTGCGCGGCACCATGACCTCGCGGGCCGGGGTGGTGTCGAGCTCGAAGACCGACTGGATCATGCGGCGCTCGTCGGCATCCACCACGCCGCGCTCCCCCGCCAGATCCACCACCTCGCGCAGCTCGATCTCGGAGGCGAAGGGGCCGTTGCGGAAACCCTTACCGGGGGTGATCGCATTACCGATCAGAATCAGCAGCCGGCTGATCGGGCCCAGCAGCGAGCCGATGGCCTGCAATGGCAGCGACGCGCCCAGCGCCAGCGAATACGCGTGCTGGCGGCCCAGCGTGCGCGGCCCGACACCGATCACCAGATAGTCGACGAGCACCATGACCGCCGCGGTGATCAGCAGCGCCGCGGCCTCGTCCAGCCAGTCCATGAGCACCGCCGCCAGCAGCACCGTCGCGGTGATCTCACACGTGAGACGCAGCAGCACCATGAGATTCACATAGCGCGGCCGATCCGCGATGATGCGGGCCAGCCGCGCCGCCCCGGTCCGGTCGGCGCGCACCAGGTCCTCCACGCGGGCAGGCGAAATCGTGTTCAGCGCCGAATCCAGCGCCGCGAACACGCCACCCGCGGGGACCAGGACGATCGCCAGCAGCAGCAGAACGAATGAATTCACGCCGGGCCCAGCGGATCACCGGTGGTATCGGTGAATCCGGTCTTGCCCAGCAGCCGCTGGTCGCGCTCGGCGAGCTCCGCGCGGCGCATTTCCTGGCGCACGTTCTCGTACCAGCCCTCCAGCAGGGAGGCCTGCAACGCGAACATCTCCTTCTCCTCCTCCGGCTCGGCATGGTCGTAGCCGAGGAGGTGCAGGACGCCGTGCACGGTCAGCAGCGCCAGCTCGTGATCCATGGAGTGCCCGGCCTTCTCGGCCTGCTGGGCCGCGAACTCGGGGCAGAGCACGATGTCACCGAGCATGGAGGGGCCGGGCTCGGCGGCATCGGGCCGCCCGCCCGGCTCCAGCTCGTCCATGGGGAAGGACATGACATCGGTGGGACCCGGCAGGTCCATCCAGCGCATGTGCAGATCCGCCATGGTGTCGAGATCGACCAGCACCATCGACAGCTCGGCCGCCGGATGCACATCCATCTGACCGATCACGAACCGCGCGACGCTGACCAGTTCTTCTTCGGATACCTCGATACCCGATTCGTTGGCGATCTCGATACTCACCCGATCAGCCTAGAGGGAGAGGTCAGCGTCGCTCTCCTCGGCTCGCGGCACGTCGCTGCGCCCGATTGCCGGGGTAGTGGACCGCGGCCGGGGGACGCGTCTCCGCCTCGAACCGTTCGTAGGCGTCGACGATCTCCCCGACCAAGCGGTGACGGACCACATCGGCGCTGGTGAGCTCGGCGATATGGATGTCGTCGATGCCGTGCAGGATCTCCGTCGCCGCACGCAGACCCGAGCGCGCGCCGTGCGGCAGATCGACCTGGGTGATGTCACCGGTCACCACGATCTTGGAACCGAAGCCCAGACGGGTGAGGAACATCTTCATCTGCTCGGCCGTGGTGTTCTGCGCCTCGTCAAGAATGATAAAAGAATCATTAAGCGTTCTACCGCGCATGTAGGCCAACGGAGCGACCTCGATGACACCGGCCTGCATGAGCTTCGGGATCGCCTCCGGATCCATCATGTCGTGCAGGGCGTCGTAGAGCGGGCGTAGGTACGGGTCGATCTTCTCGTTCAGCGTGCCCGGCAGGAAGCCCAGCCGCTCGCCCGCCTCGACCGCGGGCCGGGTAAGGATGATGCGGTTGACCTGCTTGGTCTGCAACGCCTGCACGGCCTTGGCCATGGCCAGATACGTCTTGCCGGTACCGGCCGGGCCCACCCCGAACACGATGGTGTGCGCGTCGATGGCGTCGACATAGCGCTTTTGGTTGAGTGTCTTGGGCCGGATGGTCCTGCCGCGCCGGGACAGGATGTCCAGGCTCAGCACCTCCGCCGGAGAATCCGAGGAGCCCTCGGTGAGCATGGAGTAGGTGTGCCGCACCGCCTCGGGCGAGACCACCCGATTGCGCGCGGTGAGCGCGACCAGCTGGGCCACCACTCGCTCCGCCAGCGCGACATCGGCCGGTTTGCCGGTCAGCGTGACGGAATTGCCGCGAACGTGGATGTCGGCATCGAGGAGGCGCTCGAGTTCACGCAGGTTCTCGTCAGCCGAACCCAGGAAACCGAACACCGATTCCGGTGCCAATTCGATGCTGGAACGAACGGTCCGCCCCGCCGGTCCGGAACCGTTGCCGCCGGCGCCGATGCCGGCAATGGGTGTGCTCTGATCGCCGATTTCGCCTGGTGTTCTCAAAAGTGGCTATGGCCTGCTTTCCGGTCTCGATGCCGTTTTCGTTGACAGAAGTTTACCGCCGCCCACCGACACCGCCCAGTGAATAGACGGCTACCAGCAGGGGCAACACACCGGTGTCATCCAACTGCCGCACCGCCGAATCCATTCCGTGCCGGACCGGGCGCGGGGCGGCCTACCAGCGCGGGGTGAGCGCGCCCAGCGCGCCGAGGGCGACGGCGGCCGCCGTGGAGGTGCGCAGCACGGTCGGGCCGAGCAGGACCACGTCGGCGCCGGCGTCGGCGAGGGCCTTCAGTTCCGAGTCGTCCAGGCCGCCTTCGGGGCCGACGATCAGGACGACTTCGGGGACGCCGGTGAAGGAAAGGTCGGTCAGGCGGGATTCGCCGGACTCGTGGAGGGCGGCGACGATTGCGCCGTTCGCCCTCGCGGTGCGGACCAGGTCCAGGAGGTCGCGGGTGGTGTGGAGGTCGGCGACGTCCGGGATGTAGGGGCGGCGGGATTGGCGGGCGGCCTGTTTGGCGGCGGCACGCCACTTCTCGACGCCCTTGCGGGCCTTGGCTTCCCAGTTGGAGACGCAGCGCAGGGCCTGCCAGGGGACGATGGCGTCGGCGCCCGCCTCCGTCATGAGTTCGACTGCCAGTTCCGAACGGTCGGATTTGGGCAGGGCCTGGACCACCGTCACCTGCGGGGTCCAGGGCGCGGCGACGCGCTTGGCCAGCACCTTCAGTTCGAGGCGATCCTTCTGGGCCGCAACCACTTCCGAGTCGGCGAGGATCCCGTGCCCGTCGGAGAGGGTGATGGGTTCCCCGACCCGGATGCGGCGCACCGTGGCGGCGTGGCGGCCCTCGGGGCCGTCCAGCACCGCGGTCGCACCCGGTTCAGGAATCTCGTCGAGGTAGAAGACGGTGGCGGCCAACGGATCAGCGTCCGCTGAAGGAGGCGCGCAGGCGTGCGAACAGGCCCGAGTTGTGCTCCGACTGCGCCGAGAGGACCTCGGTGTGTTCGTTCACCCGCATGCCCTTGTACTTGCGCAGCAGGTCGGCCTGCTTGGAGTCGAGCTTGCTCGGCACCACGATGTCGAGATGCGCGATCAGATCGCCGCGCGAGTTGGCGCGCAGCTTGGGCATGCCGTGGCCGCGCAGCACCGACGCCTCACCGGGCTGGGTGCCCGCCGGGATGGTCAGCTCCACCGGGCCGTCGAGGATGGTGTCGATGACGACGGTCGTGCCGAGCGCGGCGTCCACCATGGGAACGCGAATGGTGCAGTGCAGGTCGTCACTGTCGCGCACGAAGGTGTCGTGCGGCTGCTCGACGATCTCCACGTACAGGTCGCCGGCGGGGCCGCCGCCGGGGCCGACCTCGCCCTGGGCGGCCAGCCGCACCCGCATGCCGTTGGCGACACCGGCCGGGATGGGCGCGGCGATCTCGCGGCGCGAGCGCACGCGGCCGTCACCGCCGCACTTGCGGCAGGGGTCGGGGATGGTCTCGCCCGCGCCCCGGCACGTGGGGCAGGGGCGGGAGGTCATGACCTGGCCGAGGAAGGACCGCTGCACGGTCTGGACCTCGCCAGCGCCGCCACAGGTCTCACAGCGCACCGGCTTCGAATTGCCGTTGGTGCCCGAGCCCTGGCACAGGTCGCAGAGGATGGCGGTGTCGACGGTCAGGTGCTTGGTGACACCGACCGCGCACTCCTGCAACGACAGTCGCGTGCGCAGCAGCGAATCCGCGCCCGGCTGCACGCGGCCGCGCGGCTTGCGGGTGCCGCCGGAGGTGTTCATGCCGCCGAAGAACGCCTCGAACACGTCGCCGAGGCCACCGAATCCGGCGCCGGAGAAACCACCGCCCATGCCGCCACCGGATTCCAGCGGGTCACCGCCGAGGTCGACGATGCGACGCTTCTCCGGATCGGACAGCACCTCGTAGGCCGTGGAGACCTCGCGAAACTTCTCCTGCGCCTCCGGGTCCGGATTGACGTCGGGATGCAGTTCGCGCGCCAGCTTCCGGTAGGCGCGCTTGATCTCCTGGTCGGTCGCACCGCGTGCGACTCCGAGCTGTGCGTAATAGTCCCGTGCCACGTGCGCTCTCTAGTCCTGTTTCGTCTTCTAGGCCTGCTCACCGTTCGGCGAGCACCTCACCGATGTATCGGGCGACAGCCGCCACCGAGGCAATGGTCCCCGGGTAGTCCATGCGGGTCGGTCCCAGCACCCCCATACCTCCGAGCACCGTACCGGTCAGCCCGTAGCCGGTGGACACCACGGCCGTCCCGCGCATCTGCTCGACCTTGGTCTCCTCGCCGATCTGCACCGTCACGGTACCCGGGACCTGTGCCGCGGCCAGCAGCTTCAGCACGATCACCTGTTCCTCGAGGGCCTCCAGGACCGAACGCAGCGAACCCGGGAAACCATTCCCGGCGAAATCGGAGGCGTTGCGGGTGAGGTTGGCGGTGCCGCCCAGCACCAGGCGCTCCTCCGGATGCTCGACCAGCGTCTCGACCAGCACGGTGGAGACGCGGATGAGCACATCGCAGAGTTTGGGCGACGGGGAATGCTCGGGGAGTTCGGCGACCGACGCGGACGCGGCAGCCAGGCGCTTACCCTCCATGGCCTTGCCGAGCATGCCCCGCAGGGCGGCCAGATCGTCCTCGCTGATGACGGCGCCCAGATCGACCAGGCGCTGATCGACCCGGCCGGTGTCGGTGATCACGACCAGCAGCAGGCGGGCCGGGTTGAGCGCGACGACCTCGATGTGGCGCACGGTGGACGCGGACACGGTCGGGTACTGGACCATGGCGACCTGCCGGGTCAGCTGGGCCAGCAGGCGGACGCCGCGGCGCAGCACGTCGTCGAGATCGACTCCGCTCTCCAGGAATTCCATGATCGCGCGGCGTTCCGCGCCGGACAGCGGCTTGACCTCGGAGATGTGGTCGACGAACTGCCGGTAGCCCTTGTCGGTGGGAATGCGGCCGGAGGAGGTGTGCGGCTGGGCGATATAGCCCTCGGCCTCGAGCACGGCCATGTCATTGCGGACGGTGGCGCTGGAGACACCCAGATTGTGCCGCTCGACCAGGGTCTTGGACCCGATGGGCTCCTTCGTCGCGATGTAGTCCGCGACGATGGCCCGCAGGACCTCGAGCCGTCTCTGCTCGGTGCTCGACATGACGGCCCCACCTCCTTGCTCGCCCTCGGGTACGCCTCGTGCACGCCCGAGCCCTCCGCGGCAGGAAGCAGCCGATCATTCGGCACCGGCCACGCGGATTTCCCGGATTATCTCCTCCAGTTTAGTGTCCCCGACGCAAGTAGCTGCGCCACCGCCCGCCACCTGGGCGGAGTCGGCGCAAGGGCGGTGCCCCGGTGTCCGCAAACACGGTGCCCCGGTGTCACTGACCGGCGGCGGCCTCCACGACGGCGGCCACCTCGGCCGGGTGGGAGACCAGGCCGGCGTGGGAGGCGTCGATCGAGGAGGTGTGGGCGTTCATGCGCGCGGCCATATCCCATTGGGACGCAGGGGGAATCGTGCGGTCGGCGGTGCTGACCAGATACCAGCTCGGCGTGGCGGCCCAGGCGGGCGGGCCAGATGGCTCGAGGTTGGCGGACAGGGCCAGGGAGTGCTGGCGGGCGGCCATGGCGGCGGCGGTGGCCGGATCGACGTCCTGGGCGAAGACGTCGGGGAAACTGGCGGGGTCGATGTAGGCGTCCATGTTCCTGCCCATGATCCCCTGCTGGTCGTTCACCACCTTCAGCCGCAGGGCGGTTGCGAGTTGCGAGCCGGGGTACTGGATCGGATTCAGTTCCAGCAGTGCGGCTTCACCCTGGACCGGAGCGAAAGCCGAGATGTAGACCAGGGATTCGATCTTCGAGTCGTGCACGTTGCTGATCACGGTGCCGCCGTAGGAGTGACCGACCAGCACGATCGGGCCCGGGATGCCGTCGATCGTGCGCTGGATCGCCGCCGCGTCGTAGGCGGGTCCGCGCAATGGATTATCCGGCGTCACAACGGAATAGCCGTCGGCGCGCAGCTGGGCGGCGACCCCGTCCCAGCTGGAGGAGTCGGCGAAGGCGCCGTGCACCAGGACGATCGTGGGCATGGGCGCAGCCGTGGCCGGCGCGGCGGCGAGCGGGGTCATGGCGAGCGCCAGCGCTACCGCGGCGGCGCTCATCGTGCGGGCGGCGGCGTGACCGGCGCGGGCACGGAGGCGATGCAGGAGTTCGAGGGGTCGCACGAGTGGCTTCATCATGAGATGTCCTCAGGCCGAAGGGTGTCCGGAGCGCTGCCGAAGTTGTTCGGGGCGCTGCAGTGCGCGGGCCGCGGCCGAGGCTCCGACCCCGATCCGGACCGGCTGTACGAAATCTCCGTCCGTCAATCTAGTCCGGACCGAGCGGTTCTACCCGATGTTCGCCGATCTCCGCAGGTCGAAGCCCAAGTCCGACCGCGACCCGGAACGGAAACGGTCGATCCGGCCCCGTCGGCCCCAGGCGCCGAGGTCAGCCCAGGAGGGTACGGACAACACCGTCCGCGAGCAGTCGGCCACGGTCGGTGAGAATCAGGTGGTCGCTCACGCGCTCGGCCAGGCCATCGGCAATGACGCCGTCGGCGGCGGCGCGGCCGTCGGCATCGAGATCGGCCAACGGGAGACCCGTCCGGAGACGGACGGTGAGCATGACGCGCTCGGTGTAGCGCTCGTCGGACGTGAGGGACTCCCAGCCCGCGGCGGGGAGGGCGCCGGTGGTCACCCGATCCGCGTAGCGCGCAGGGTGTTTCACGTTCCACCAGCGAACGCCGCCGACGTGACTGTGCGCGCCCGGCCCCGCGCCGAGCCAGTCGCCGCCGTCCCAGTAGCCGAGGTTGTGGCGGCAGCGGGCCGCGTCGGAGGCGGCCCAGTTGGAAACCTCGTACCACTCCAGGCCGGCCATGGCCAGGCGGGTGTCGATGCGCTCGTAGCGCGTGGCGAGCACGTCGTCGTCGGGGGCGGGAAGTTCGCCGCGCCGGACCCGGCGGGCCAGGGCGGTACCGTCCTCGACAATCAGGGAGTACGCCGACACATGGTCGACGCCCGCGGACAGGACGGCATCGAGGCTGGCGTCGAGATCGGCGTCGGTTTCGCCGGGGGTGCCGTAGATGAGGTCCAGATTGACGTGCTCGATGCCCGCGGCACGAGCTTCCTTGGCGGCGGCCACGGCCCGGCCGGGCGTGTGGGTCCGGTCCAGGATCTTCAGCACGTGCCGGGCGGCGGACTGCATGCCGAGCGAGACGCGGTTGTACCCGGCCGCGCGGATGCGATCGAAGAATTCGGGCGAGGTGGATTCCGGATTGGACTCGGTCGTCACCTCGGCCCCGGGCGCGAGCGTGAAGTTCGCGCGAATGGCGTCGAGCACCCCGGCGAGCCCGTCACCACCGAGCAGCGATGGCGTGCCGCCGCCCACGAACACTGTCTCCACCGCAGGCGTAGCCGACTGCAGCGCATCGAATTCCCGTGCCGCCGTGGCAAGTTCACCCTTCAGAGCCTCGAACCACGACTGCGGCGACGACGAGCTACCCAACTCCCCCGCCGTATAGGTGTTGAAGTCGCAATACCCGCACCGCGTCGCACAGAACGGCACGTGGATGTAGATCCCGAACGGCCCGCCCCCGAAATCGCGCAGCACCGGCACGTCGGCGCCGGCCGCCGCGGCAGCGCCGGAGGTCTGTGGGGGAACAGTCGAGGTCACCCATCCAGTGTGACCGGTTGTCCCGGTCACAGCGCACCCGCCTGCGCGGGGAGGCTGCTCGGACTGCGGGGCACCTCGAATCCGGATACATTCCAAGGGATTTCGGCGAGCCGGGCGAGCGGCTCCAGGTGCGGACGGGGACGGGCCGATGATCGAGGTACCGCGGCACGGGATCGATGCCAGATCGATCAGGGAGGTCGACGAGGGCTCCGTGGCGCCGGTGGTCTACCGGTCGCGGATGCCGGTGCGGCCGGAGGGCCCGAACTTCTCGCGGTCGATGGACGGTGTGCTGCTGGCCACCATGCTGATGTCGGATCCGGCGGCGTTTCGGGCACGGACCTGGTATTTCGCGCATTCGACCGAGCAGACGGTGACGGGGCGGTTCCGGGCGAGCGGTATCGAATCCGGCTTCGACAAGTACGACCGGGTGGCGGGCTGGCGGGCCGCGTTCTGGTGGGCGCTCGTCGCCCGCGATGCCGAGGCCATGGGTGAGCTGGTCGAGTATCCGATCGAGCGGCTGCGCGAGTTCGGCGACGACGCCTTCGACGACTTCCAGTACGAGTGGGTGCGGCTGCTGCAGACGGCCTGGCGGTTCGGCCCGAAGAGCGTGTACGAGGCGGCCTGGGCGCTGGACACCACCAGCCGGGTGGGTGCGCAGCGGGTGACGGACCTGCTGTTCCGCCCGGCCGTGGAGGTGTTCCTGCGCCTGGCGGATGGTGATTCCGAGGGGTTCGACTGGGAGATGACGAACGCGCTGCGACTGCATCGCGCCTTCTTCGACAACGACACCTGGCGCAACGATCCCGAGGGTGTCTCGGCGCTGCCGCTGCTGGGTCTGGCCTGCTGGGCGCGGGATCTGGGCTATCGGACCGCCGTCCGCTCGCCGTACCTGCCAGCAGGATTCATCGATCGCCCGGATTGGGCGACCTCCCCCGAACTGGCCGATGAGCTGGGCCGGTTGGCGGCGGCCAAGGCCCGCCTCGCGGCGTCCGACGCCGATCGGATGACCTAGCCTCGCCGGCCCAACCGTTCAGGTCGACCGTCCAAAGGTTGCCGGGCGTCGATCTATGATGCCCGTCACAAATCGGACAATATATCCAGGGGATTTCCCGGGAAACTGCGGAAAATTCGATCCGGCAGTCGGAACGACCCGTCTGACGTGGCACAATAAGCCCCATGACTGGACTTGGAGTACGACTCGTGGCGCGTCGCCATGTCGACTTCAAGCGTGTCTGCAGCGCGAGCTGTCTGCCGGGAAGCCTCCGGTAGATCGGCTCCCATTCTCCCGGAATCCGGCGTCCACCTGACGCCGTAAGAGCCGGTTCTCTGATATCGGAGGCGTGAGCAAGCCCCTCCCGCCTGCCCGCAAGACCCTTCAGGAGCGACCCCATGACGTCGAGCACCGACGCCACCAGTTCCGATAGCGCTCGATCCGCCCGGCCCGAAAAGCCCGCCGCCGAGCGCCGCGTGCGTCCGGATCGCCCGCGGTCGGAAGCACCCGTCGCGCCGCGGGAGCGCACCGCGCGACCGGTGAAGCGCAAGTCCGAGGGACAGTGGGCACTCGGGTACCGCGAGCCGCTCAATGCCAACGAGCAGAGCAAGAAGGACGACAACCCGCTCAACGTGCGGGCGCGCATCGAGAACATCTACGCCAAGGGCGGATTCGACTCGATCGACAAGAGCGATCTGCGTGGCCGCATGCGCTGGTGGGGTCTGTACACCCAGCGTGAGCAGGGCTATGACGGCACCTGGACGGGTGACGAGAACATCGACATCCTCGAGGCCCGCTACTTCATGATGCGGGTGCGCTGCGACGCCGGTGCCCTGAACCTGAAGCAGCTGCGCACCCTGGCGCAGATCTCCACCGAGTTCGCGCGCGACACCGCGGACCTGTCCGACCGCGAGAACGTCCAGTACCACTGGATCGAGATCGAGAACGTGCCGGAGATCTGGCGGCGGCTCGAAGCGGTCGGCCTGCAGACCACCGAGGCGTGCGGCGACTGCCCGCGTGTGGTGCTGGGCTCGCCGCTGGCGGGTGAATCCCTCACCGAGATCATCGATCCCACCTGGGCCATCGACGAGATCGTCAAGCGCTACATCGGCAAGAAGGAATACTCCAACCTGCCGCGCAAGTTCAAGACCGCCATCTCCGGTCAGCAGGACGTGGTGCACGAGATCAACGACGTCGCCTTCGTCGGCGTCGTGCACCCCGAGCACGGCCCGGGCCTGGACCTGTGGGTCGGCGGCGGCCTGTCGACCAACCCGATGCTGGCCCAGCGCGTGGGTGTGTGGGTGCCGCTGAACGAGGTGCCCGACGTGTGGGAGGCGGTCGTGTCGCTGTTCCGCGACTACGGCTACCGACGCCTGCGCACCAAGGCCCGCCTCAAGTTCCTCGTGAAGGACTGGGGCATCGAGAAATTCCGCGAAGTGCTCGAAACCGAGTTCCTGAAGCGGAAGCTCATCGACGGCCCGGCTCCGGAGCAGCCGAAGCGGCCCATCGACCACATCGGGGTGCAGAAGCTGCGCAACGGGCTGAACGCGATCGGCTTCTCCCCCATCGCCGGTCGTGTCTCGGGCACCATCCTGAGCCAGGCGGCCGACGCGATCGAGCGCGCGGGCTCCGACCGGATCCGTTTCACCCCGTACCAGAAGCTCATCGTGCTCGACGTCCCCGACGACAAGGTCGAGCGGCTGATCGAGGAGCTGGAACCGCTGGGGCTGCACGGCCGTCCGTCGCACTGGCGGCGGAACCTGCTGGCGTGCAGTGGTATCGAGTTCTGCAAGCTGTCGTTCACCGAGACCCGCAAGCGGTCGCAGGTGCTGGCGCCCGAGCTGGAGACCCGGCTCGCGGATATCAATGCCGACCTGGACGTGCCGATCACGGTGAACATCAACGGCTGCCCCAACTCCTGCGGCCGGTCCCAGATCGCCGACATCGGTTTCAAGGGCCAGCTGGTCGACGACGGCGACGGGAATCAAGTGGAGGGCTTCCAGGTTCATCTGGGCGGCTCCCTTGGGCTCGACTCCGGCTTCGGCCGAAAGCTCCGGCAGCACAAGGTGACCAGCGAAGAGCTGGGCGACTACATCGAGCGCGTCGTGCGCAACTTCATCAAGAGCCGTGATGAGGGTGAACGTTTCGCGCAGTGGGCGGTCCGAGCCGATGAAGCAGACCTGCGGTAGTTGGGAGAAACATCAATGACCACAACGAAACTCGCGGAATCCGAGCTGCGCGCCCTGGTCGAGAAGGGCAATGCCGAACTCGGCCCGAACGCGACCGCGCAGGAACTGCTGCAGTGGACCGAGGACACCTTCGGCGCGAATTACATTGTCGCGTCGAACATGCAGGACGCGGTGCTGGTTCAGCTGGCCGCCCAGGTGCGCCCGGGCGTGGACGTGCTGTTCCTCGACACCGGCTACCACTTCGCCGAGACCATCGGCACCCGTGACGCGGTCGAGCTGGTGTACGGCGTGAACATCGTCAATGTGCAGCCGGAACACAGTGTGGCCGAACAGGATCAGCTGCTCGGCAAGGATCTGTTCGCGCGGGACGCCGCCGAATGCTGCCGCCTGCGCAAGGTGGTGCCGCTGAAGAAGTCGCTGACCGGGTACAACGCCTGGGTCACCGGCATCCGCCGGGTGGAGGCGCCCACCCGCGCCAATGCGCCCTTGATCTCCTTCGACGAGGGCTTCGGCCTGGTGAAGATCAACCCGATCGCCGCCTGGTCCGACGAGGAGATGGCCGCCTACATCGAGGCGAACGGCATCCTCGTGAATCCCCTTGTCGAAGAGGGATATCCGTCCATCGGTTGCGCTCCGTGCACGCGGAAGCCGGAACCTGGATCCGATCCGCGATCCGGCCGCTGGGCCGGGCTCGCCAAGACCGAATGCGGGTTGCACGCATCATGACTTCCATCGCTGCATCTGATCTTCTCGCTCCGCCCGGGGCAGAATTCGACACTCTGGCCGCCCTGGAGTCCGAGTCCATCCATATCTTCCGTGAGGTAGCGGGCGAGTTCGAACGCCCCGTCATTCTCTTCTCGGGCGGTAAGGACTCCACGGTGCTGCTGCACCTGGCGATCAAGGCCTTCTGGCCCGCGCCGTTGCCGTTCGCGCTGCTGCACGTGGACACCGGGCACAACCTGTCCGAGGTCCTCGACTTCCGTGACAAGGTGGTCGAGAAGTACGGGCTGCGACTGCATGTCGCATCGGTGGAGGAGTACCTCGCCGACGGCCGCCTGCAGGAGCGCCCGGACGGGATCCGCAATCCGCTGCAGACCGTGCCGCTGCTGGACGCCATCAACGAGAACCGCTTCGACGCGGTCTTCGGCGGCGGCCGGCGCGACGAGGAGCGGTCCCGCGCCAAGGAGCGCATCTTCTCGCTGCGCGATGCCTTCGGCCGCTGGGACCCGAAGCGGCAGCGGCCCGAGCTGTGGAACCTGTACAACGGCCGGCATGCTCCGGGCGAGCACGTCCGCGTGTTCCCGATCTCGAACTGGACCGAGCTGGACATCTGGCGCTACATCGCCCGCGAGGACGTGGAACTGGCCAGCATCTACTACGCCCACGAGCGCCCCGTGTACCAGCGCGACGGCATGTGGATGACCCCCGGCGTGTGGGGCGGTCCGGCCGACAACGAGGAGCTGCTGATCAAGTCGGTGCGCTATCGCACCGTCGGCGACGGATCCACCACCGGCGCAATCATTTCCGACGCCGCCGACAATGACGCGATTCTGGCCGAGGTCGCCGCGTCCCGGCTCACCGAGCGCGGCGCGACCCGCGGCGACGACCGAGTGTCCGAGGCAGCGATGGAAGACCGCAAACGAGAGGGTTACTTCTGATGTCCGACCTATTGAGACTGGCCACCGCCGGATCGGTCGACGACGGCAAGTCCACCCTGGTCGGACGGCTGCTGTACGACACCAAGTCCGTGCTGGCGGACCAGATCGACGCGGTGACCCGCGCCTCGGTCGACAAGGGTCTGTCCACGCCGGACCTGTCGCTGCTGGTGGACGGCCTGCGCGCCGAGCGCGAGCAGGGCATCACCATCGACGTGGCGTACCGCTACTTCGCCACGCCCAAGCGGTCTTTCGTGCTCGCCGACACCCCGGGACACGTGCAGTACACCCGCAACACGGTGTCCGGCGCGTCCACCGCGCAGCTGGTGATCCTGCTCGTCGACGCCCGCAAGGGTGTCATCGAGCAGACCCGCCGGCACGCCGCGGTCATGGCGCTGCTGGGGGTGCCGAAGCTGGTGCTGGCCGTCAACAAGATCGACCTGGTGGACGATCCGGCCGGCGTCTTCGACAAGATCACCTCCGAATTCGCCGAGCTGACCGCCAAACTCGGCTGGTCGGCCGACGATGTGCAGGAGATCCCGGTCTCCGCGCTGCACGGTGACAATGTCGCCTCGCGTTCGGAGAACACCCCGTACTACGACGGGCCCTCGCTGATCGAGCACCTGGAGTCGGTGCCGGTAGACGCTGACGTGCACGGCCGCCACCAGGTGGGCCTGCGTTTCCCGGTGCAGTACGTGATCCGGCCGCGCACCGCCGAGTACCCGGACTACCGCGGCTACGCGGGTCAGGTCGCGGCGGGCGTGGTGTCCAAGGGCGACGAGGTCGTGGTGCTGCCGTCCGGCACCCGCACCACCGTCGAGCGCATCGACACCCCGAACGGTGAACTGGATTCGGCCCAGCCCGGCCGCAGCGTCACCCTGATCCTGGCCGACGACGTGGACGTCTCGCGCGGTGACGTGATCGCCGCCGCCACCGGCGCCCCCGAACCGATCGAGGCCTTCGACGCCACCGTGTGCTGGCTCGGCGACAAGCCGCTGCGCCCGGGCGCGCGCCTGCTGCTCAAGCACGGCACCCGCACCACGCAGGCCATTGTCGGCGCGCTGCTGGAGCGTTTCGACGAGCAGCATCTGGCCGCCGATCCGGATCCGGAGTCGCTGTCGCTCAATGACATCGGTCGCATCTCGGTGCGCGTGGCCGACCCGATCGTGGCCGACGACTACAGCGTCAACCGCCACACCGGCTCGTTCCTGCTCATCGACCCCGCGGGCGGCAACACCCTGGCCGCGGGCCTGGTCGGCGACGCGCTGACCGCGGTCGAGGTCGGGGCCTGAGATGAATCCGCCCGGCAGCGGCGCAGTTCCGGCCGTCCCGCCGGGCGGAGCGTCCGGGGCGCTGTCCACGGTGCGCGGCGGCCCGGCCCGCCCCTTCCGGATCGAGGACGCGCCCGCGCTCATCGCCGTGGCGCACGGCAGCCGGGATCCGCGCTCGGCCGCGACCATGCGGGCCGTGGTCGCGCGGATCGCGGCCCAGCGGCCGGATCTCGATGTGCGCCTGGCATTTCTGGATCTGAGCACGCCCTCGGTGGATCAGGTCGTGGATGCGGTTGCGGCCGACGGGCATTCGCATGCGGTTGTGGTTCCACTGCTGCTGGGCAGCGCCTTTCATGCCCGGGTGGACCTGCCCGGAATGCTGGAGGCCGCTCGCGCCCGGCATCCCCGGCTACGGCTGACCCAGGCCGAGGTGCTCGGCCCCGATCCGCATCTGATCATCGCCCTGCGGGATCGCATCGTCGAGGCCATGACCGCGGACACCTCGCCCGTGACCTTGACCGACGTCGCCCACGGCGTGAACCGGCCCGCCGGTCCACGCTGGGGCGTTGCCGTTGCCGCCGTGGGCTCCTCATCCGCGGCCGCCAATACCCGCACCGGCGACGTGGCACGGCTGCTGACCGCGATGACCGGCTGGGACACCGAAATCTGCTTCGCCACCACCGAACCCACGGTGCAGAAGGCGTTCGCCCGGCTCCGGGCCCGCGGCGCGGACCGAATCCTGGTCGCGCCCTGGTTCCTGGCCCCGGGCCTGCTCACCGACCGGCTGCACGACGCCCTGCCGGAACTGCCGCACGCCGAAACCCTTGGCGCGCACCCGCTGCTGGCCGAAGTGGCCCTGGACCGGTACGCCACCGCCGCCCTCCCCCTCGAACTCTCGGCCTGACCGAACCTGCCGGCCCGCCGGTCAGCGGAAGATGTCGTTGATGAGGTCGTCGCCGAGACCGAAACCGGCGCCCATGGCCATGGCGCTGCCGAAGGAACTGCCCAGGAACCGATGCAGCATGCCACCGCTCTGCGGTGCGGCGTAGCCCTGGGGGTAGGCCGCTTGTGCGGCCGGATAGGCCGGTTGCTGGTACTGCGGCTGCTGGTACTGCGGTTCGGGGTAGCCGGGAGGCGGGTATCCGGGCTGCTGCGGATATCCGGCCTGTGCGACCTGGTTGACGTGATTGTCCACGAGCTGGTGCACCGACTGCAGCAGCTGCGCGGTCTCGTTCTCCTCCTGACGGACGGAGAGGGTGGCTTCCCTGAGGTCCAGCAGCCACTCCCGGGCGTTCTGGTCCCCGGCCGCCGCAGCAGCCTGCAGCTTGCCCGCCAGCGTTTCGATCAGCTGTGCCGTCTGTTGCGCCTGCTGCTGCAGGGCGGCCCAGCCGCGGTCCACGGTTTCAGCGTCCATGTCGCCCGATGCTACGCCCGGATGACCGGAAGCCCTGGTCAGCGCGACTGGGCGGCGGGGTCGGCGATCGGCAGGTAGGGAATCAGCGAGTGGGCGAGGTTGGCGATGGTCAGAGACTGCAGCCAAACTCGGCCGGGGCCGGTGAGCGCGGCGAGGAACAGCCCGTCACCGCCGAAGAGAACATTGCGAATGCCTTTGACCATGGTGATGTCGAAATTCACCGAGGCGTCGAACAATCCGACATGGCCGGGGTGGACACGGAGGGTTTCGCCTCGGGCCAGGTCGTATTGGACCACCTCTCCGGAGAGTTCCACCCAGGCGTAGCCGTCACCGCTGAGCCGCTGCAGGGTGAAGCCCGTACCGCCGAAGATGCCCGCACCGAGGCGGCGCTGGAAACTCAAGGCCACACGGACATCGCCTGCGGCACAGAGGAATCCGTGGCGGTGCACCAGGTATTCGCGGCCCTTGCCGATCTGCACCGGCAGGATCTGGCCGGGGAGTTTGGCGGCGAAGGAGACGCGGCCAGGATCGCGGTGCGCGGTGTACTCGGTCATGAAGAGGCCGGCGCCCGCCATAGCACGGCGGACCGCGCCGAAGACGCCGCCCGCGGCGCCGCGGGTGGAGGTGCTGAGGCGGATGGAATCGGTCATCCAGGAGAGCTGGCCCGCCTCGGCGATGAGCCGGTCGCCCGGATCCAGCGCAACCTCGAGCACCGGCATGACGGTCCCGCGAATCCTGGCGTCCATCAGGTTCTCCCCTCCCGCGCACGACAACTCACACCAGTGTGCCTCGACTCGGGCGGCCACGGGCCGGTTGCCGACTTGCCACCGGGCTCACCTTCTTAGTAGTTTAGGCTTCCCTTACTTACTAGAAGGCTCGGCAATGCTCCAGACCAGTGACGCCCGGTACCGCACCGGGACCGCGGCACTCCCGCACGATTCGTGGCGAATCGTGTCCGCCGCCGCGCTGCTGGCTACCGGCGCCCTCGCGGCCGCCGTCTGGATCGCCGCCCACGTCACCGCCAGCCCGGCCGTGCACACCGGCGGGCTGTTCATCCACCTGGCCTCATTGGTGGTGGGCTTCGGCGGCGTGCTCATGGCCGATTCCTTCGTCTTGCGGTGGGCCGCAGGACGTCTCGGCCTGGCCGAGACCCTGCGGGCGGTCGGCCGCCTGCACGTGCCGATCTGGCTGGGCCTGGCCGGACTGGTGGCCAGCGGCTGCGTCCTCGAACCGAATCTCGCCTCCACCATGACCCGCACCAAACTGGCGCTGGTACTCGTGCTGACGCTCAACGGGATTCAGGCGTGCGCGCTCAACCGCTGCCTGCAGGCCCGCGGCGAGAGCCCGCTCACGCCACGGCTGCTGGCCTGGGGCACGGCCACCGGACTGGTGTCGCAGCTGTGCTGGTGGGGCTCGACCGTCATCGGCTTCCTCAATGCACAGCGCTGAACGACCGCCCGATACGCTGGGCGAATGATCAAGGCTGCGGTATTCGATGTGGGCGAGACGCTGATCGACGAGACGCGCATCTGGTGCCGCTGGGCCGATCGGCTCGGCGTGCCGCGCTTCGCGTTCCTGGGCGTCATCGGCGGCATGGCGGCCACCGGGCGGCCGCTCACCGACGCCTTCGAGCTGGTGCGGCCGGGCATCGATATCGAGGCCGAGCAGATCGCGTGGGCCGCCGAGGAACCGGAGAGCCTGCGCAACAACTTCGACGCCGACGACCTGTACCCGGATGCGCGCCGGGCGCTCGGCGAGCTGCGGGCGCGCGGAATCACCGTGATCATCGCGGGAAACCAACCGCCGCAGGCGAAATCGGCACTGGAGCGGATGGAGCTGCCGGTGGACGCGGTGTACACCTCGGCCGAATGGGCGCTGGAGAAGCCGGATCCAGAGTTCTTCGCGCGGGTCGCGGAGGTGGCGGGGGTCATGCCCGGCGAGATCTGCTACGTCGGAGATCGGGTCGACAATGACGTGCTGCCGGTCCTGGCGGCGGGCATGATGCCGGTGCTCATCCGGCGCGGGCCCTGGGGTTACCTGACCGCCGAGCAGCCCGACGCCGCGCGGGCGACGGTCGTCGACGGACTCGACGAGCTACCGGATCTGCTCGCGCCCGCCTGATTCCGGCTGGATGACACAACAAGCGTGACGGCCGTTTTCCGCCAGCGGCCACTCTCCCTGCAGCGTTGACTATGACATGTCAACGAAAATCGCTCTACCGCAAGGGGAATGCAGTCATGACGGATGCACGATTCGAATCCAAGGTCGTTCTGATCACCGGCGCCACCTCGGGGGTCGGTGCGGCCGTCGCGCGGCGAATCGCCGCCGAAGGCGGGGCCGTGGTGCTCGGGGCACGCGGCAAGGACGCCGGTGATCGGATGACGGAGGAGATCCGCGCCGCGGGCGGACGCGCGCTGTTCGTGCCCACCGACGTCACCGTCGAAGCCGACGTGGAACGGCTGACGGGGGCCGCGATCACCGAATTCGGCCGCCTGGACGCGGCTTTCAACAATGCGGGCGCGGTCAATGCCTTCGGTCCGGTGCAGGACATCGACGAGGCCGGGTGGCGGGCGGATCTGGAACTCAACCTGACCGCCGTCTATTACGGCCTGCGCCACCAGGTTCCGGCGCTGGCGGCCGGCGGTGGCGGCGCGATCCTCAACAATGCCTCCAACCTCGGCGTCGTCGGCATGGCCCAGGTCGCGCCCTATGTCGCCGCCAAACACGGTGTGGTGGGCCTGACCCGGGCCGTCGCCATGGAAGCGGCCGAGCGGTCCATCCGCGTCAACGCACTGGTCTCCGGCGCGGTCGACACCCCCGCCTTCCGCGCCTCCATGGGCGCCACCCCGGAGGGCGAGGCCGCCATCGCCGCCCTGCACCCCCTCGGCCGCATCGCCCACCCCGGGGAAATCGCCGCCTTCTGCGCCTACCTGCTCAGCGACGAGGCCAGCTTCATCACGGGCGCGGCCCTCGCCATCGACGGCGGCTTCACCGCCCGCTGACCCGCGACTGGCCCACCACCGCGCCCGGGCACAGAAGCGCTGGGTGGGCCGGTCACTTTCGACGATGGGCACGCGGACGTCGCGGGTCCGCTGCTTCCTCATCGCCGGTCCACGAGGGCGAGCTGCCGCTCGCCAGGGCCCCGGGGACGAGGTGGGGCGGGTTGGTCAGTCCCGCCGGCCACCTACGTCACCGTGGGGAGCAGGCCGATGGCGAGACGCCACCGCCCGACCTCCCCCGCAACCCCCACCGGCGTGCGGGACAACACACCCGACCGGGGGTTTGCCGAAAAGCCTTCGCCCACAACGAATCGAACGCACCATGGGTCCGGCGTCCGAATGATGCAGGCGCCCATCGAAGATCAGCGCCGCCAGGAGGCCGGCCGGATCGACGCCGCAGCCGGATGACCCCCGCCGACGGGATGCACAGTGCCGCAGGAGATCAGTGGTGGCCACCGCCGCCACCTCCGCCCTTGCCACCGCCACCCATGCCACCGCCCATGCCGCCGTGGCTGCCGCCTGGTGAGGAGCCGCCGGGCCTGCCCGTGCCGCCGCCCTTGGTGGAGCCGCCGCCGTACGCGTTGCCGCCGGTACGGGTGCCGCCGCCAGTCGAGCCGCCCGGGGAACCGCCACCGGGGGTCGAGCCGCCGGGAGAGGTTGCGCCCGCGCCGGTTCCGCCAGGTGTCGAGCCACCGTGGTTCGGGCCACCGGGATCGGAACCATCAGGGATCGAGCCACCATGGTTGGCACCACCCGGAGAGCCGCCCGTGTTGGCTCCCACCGGGTCGCCGGTTGCGCCGCCGGGAGTGCTGCCGCCACCGCCTGCGGGGGTGCCGCTGCCGGGGATCGAGGTGCCGGGATTGCCGCCGGTGTTGGTTCCACCGGTGGAAGTGCCCGGCGTGGAACCGCCGGGGTTCGAACCGCCCGCGGTTCCATCGCCCGGTGTTCCACCCGGGGTGCCGGGTTGGGTTCCGCCCGAAGTACTTCCGGGAGTTGCGCTGCCGGGATGACCTGCGCCGGGCTGGTCGCTGCCGGGTTGACCGGTGCCCGGTTGACCCGAGCCGGGCCGGCCACTCCCGGGCTGACCCGCGCCGGGTTGACCGGTACCAGGCTGACCCGCGCCGGGTTGCGTTGCGCCGGAGAGGGTTCCGCCGGGGAGGGTGCCGGGGGCACTGACCTTGGGGACCTGGCCGGAGAAGGAGCCGACGGTCCAGCCGATGGGGGCGGGGTTGGGGAACGGGAGGGGGTTGGTGAACTGCGCCGGGTTGCCGTAAGTGCCGATTGTGCCTGTGACAGTGCGGGTTTCGCAGTGGGTGCCGCCGCCGGTGGAGTCGACGGGGTGGCCGTTGACCCAGGTGGGGGTGACGGTCGGGGCCAGCGGGGAGTATCCGCGGACGGCTGCCACGGTGGCGATGGCGTGGGAGCCGGTGCCGGGCGGCGCGGCGACTTCGTCGAGGACGACGACATCGTGGGTGCCGAGGGCCACGGTACCGGAGGACGGTTCGGCGGGTTCGGGCGCGGCCTGGAGTCCGGGCGGTCCGGCGACGGACCCGCCGAGCACGGTGGCGGCGGACATCGCGAGCGCGGAAGCCACTGCGGCGCCCGAGATTACGGCGGCGCGGGGGGCGTATCGGGCGATGGCAGAGCCGGTGTCCACGCTGTGAAAGGCCGCGATGGACGCACCCACCGCCGCGGTGTTGGCCGGATCGGGCGACATGACGACCGGGCGGCCCAGATCCGACAGCACGCGGGACACCTCGGCGGGGCGGGCCGCGCCACCGATCAGCAGGACCCGGTCGATCTCCTCCATGTGCAGACCGGCGCTGTCTACGACCGAGCGCACCAGCCGTAGCGAATTGCGAATGTGCCAGCTGCGCAGGCGATTCGTGTCGGCGGCGGGCACCACGGCCGAGACGGGCTGCGTCGAGCCGGGCGCGATGCTGCGCGCGTAGCGGGCCAGCAGGGCGCCCAGCGGGCGTCCGCCGTAGTCTTGCGAGCGTTCGACCCGCCCGAGGATGCCGCGTTCATCGCGATCGGACTCGGTGCGCACGACCGCTATGTCCAGGGCGTTCCCGCCGAGGTCGTAGACCAGGGTGAGCCCGGATTCGGAGATGCCGTATTCCTCGTCGAGCCATTCCACGGCCGCCACCGGCTCGGGCATGAGCGTGACGTCGGCGGCGCCGGACCAGTCCAGTGCCCGCCGCAATCGCGTGACGTGTTTGTCCGAATAGCAAGCGGGATAGGTGGTTACGGCGGGGGCCTCGGGGGCGTTGGTCTCGATGAGCCCGTTCACCACGGCCGCCACCAGGTCTGCCGGAGACCAGATGCGACCACCGATGACCACCGGGTCCGGCTCGGTCGTGAGATCGGCGAAGTCGGTGACCACCGGGGCGAACCGGGGAATGCCCCCGATCTGCGGTCCGCCGGCGCTGTCGAAGGTGACGGCGGTCCGGCGAACGCGCACCGCGGGCCGGTGCCGATCACCGGCCGTGGCCGCCCAGACCGAGTTCACTGTGCCGATGCTCATGCCAAAGCCAACTGTCATTGCCATCCCGTCAACGCACCGAGACCACGGCCCACGGGCATACCAACCATGTGGTCGCGGTCGTTTTCCAAACAGCGCGTTCAGGTTAGCTGTCGTTTGCGGTACCTGAATCTCGAATCGGGAGAAAAGATTTCGCGTCCAGTAGCGAAGATGGCAAATCTACTGGTCAGGCAATACTGCGAGCAAGATCGAATCCGACCGCACAATAAAAGCAACCGAACAGTCCTTCTTAATGGCTACGATTCAGCGAACCAATAGTTCATACCAACCGGTAGGCGAGGAGTGTCCGAAAAATAAAACCGCAACGTCAGTGCGGTGGTGTGAATTACCGATCACTGGTCGGTAGCTGCCCCGGATTACCCCGCGTGAGCCGCTTCACCTTCCGTGATTCGCGATGAAATCTTCTCTACTCCTGCAGATGTCGCCGCGAGCAAACACGGCATTACAACTCGCACAACACCATCGGTACAGTGCATCCAGACGGCTCCCACGATTCGCAACCGATGCGCGACCGGATACGTTGCCCAGCACAAAAAGTCATCATCGACGGCACGAGAAGCCGTCCGAGGTAGAGGAACACCGGCTGCGGAAGGGGGCGAAACGGCGAAGGCCACCGCACGCGCAGGGGGTTGGCGGGCGGCGGCCTTCATGGGCGGCACTGACAAGGGGCGGGTCAGCGGCGCACCATCAGGGGAAGCTTGCGGCGGGGGCGGTTGACCGCGCCGCCACGGACGGCGTGCGGCTGACGCTCACCGACCAGTCGATCGAAATCGCCTGCACTACACGCGGGTCGGGCCAGGCGGCCGACATTGAAGTCGTTCACCAGCTGACGCACCGTCTGCTGCGCACACGACTTGTTGGTGCCGATGAACCCGGTCGGACCGCGCTTGATCCAGCCGGTGACATACGCACCGGGCACCACCGAGCCGCCGGACTCCTCGAGCACCCGGCCGTCCAGATTCGGGATGACCCCGGCCCGCTCGTCGAACGGCACGCCCGGCAGCGCCACGCCCCGGTAGCCCACCGAGGTGAGCACCAGCCCGGCCTCGAGGGCCCCGACATCGCCGGTCGCCACCGCGTGCACCGCACCGTCATCACCGGTGACGAGCTCGTTGCGCACCACCTCGACCCCGGTCACCCGGTCCACGCCCGCGATGGCGGTGGGCGCCGAGAGGTACCGGAACACGATGCGCTTGCGCCCGCCGATCGGCCGATCGGCCAAGCCGCGCAACAGCTTCAGCTTGTGCTCGACCTTCTGCGACATGCCCTCGACGATCTCGGGAATCTCGCCCTCGACCACGATATCGACGTCCGCGCCCAGCAGACCGACGAATTCCGGCACAGTGAAGGCGGATTCGGCCGGACCGCGTCGCCCGAGGATCACGACCTCCTCGATATTGCTGCGCCGCAGGGCATTCAACGCCCGCTGCGAGACATCGGTGCCGACCAGCAGCTCCGGATCGGCGGTGAGAATCCGCGCGACGTCCAGCGCCACATTGCCGTTACCCACGATCACCGCGCGCCGGTGCGACAGGTCGAAGAACCGGCCCGCCTGATCCGGGTGCCCGTTGTACCAGGCCACGAATTCGGTGGCGGAGGTGCTACCCGGCAGCCCCTCCCCCGGAATCCCGAGTTTACGGTCCGAGGACGCGCCGACCGCGTAGATCACCGCGTGGTGGTGCGCCAGCAGTTCCTCGTGCGAGACATGCTGTCCCACATTCACATTCAGATAGGACCCGAAGCCCGGCTGCGCCGAGATCACGTCGAAGAGGTCCCCGACCTTGCGGGTCTTGGTGTGATCGGGCGCGACACCGAAGCGGGCCAGGCCGTAGGGCGTGGTCACCTTGTCGAACACTGTCACGGAAACACCGGGCTGCGTGAGCAGTTCGTCGGCCGCGTACATGGCCGAGGGCCCGGAGCCGATGACCGCCACCCGCAGCGGCTCCCGCCCGGGCTTGACCTCCGCGGCCGGAATCGGCTGCGCCAGCAGCGGCCGCGGCCGCTCCTGCCGGTAGAAGTCGGCATTGATCTCGATGAACGGCATCTGCTCGGAAGTCAGCTTCTTCGACGACGTGATGGCGTCCACCGGGCACGCGGTGGCGCACGCCCCGCAGTCCACGCAGGCCTGCGGGTCGACATAGAGCATTTCCGCGGTCAGGAAGTCCGGCTCATCCGGGGTCGGATGGATGCAGTTGACCGGGCAGGCGTAGACGCAGGACGCGTCGCTGCAACAGGATTGGGTGACAACGTACGGCACTGTACGTCCCCCTGCCCTACGCGGCCTTGCCGGAGCGGATCGGCTCCGAGCGGTAGCGCGAGGCGGGGCCGTCGATGCCGAGCAGCTTCCAGACCCGCTTGGAGATCGGGTTCATCAGGCCGATCTCGTGAGCCAGCGCGCGCACGTCGATGAAGTAGTCGCTGAAGACCTGCTTGGCCTCCTCGGAACCGTAGAACAGCTCCTTGCGCACCTGCGCCGGAATGTCGAATTCCTGGAAGAACTTCTTCGGCGGGGTCGCGATGGAGCGGCCCAGGATGAACATGACGATCGGCATGGCGATCGAGAGGATGAAACGGTTGGCCGCGTTCTGCGCCGGCACATGGTGCTTGAGGAACTCGTGCGCGAAGGAGATGTGACGCGCCTCCTCGGCGACGTGAATGCTCATGACGCCGCGCATGATCGGGTGCACCTCCTCACCCGAGCGCAGGATCTGCTTCTGGATGTGGTCGATCGGCTCCTCGCCGGCGAGCACGGCCATGAAGAAGAGGTTGGGGAACGCGATCGCGACCGGCACGCCGAACAGGCGCAGCTGCCGGACGAGCGGGCCCATGCCCGGGACGTCCGCGCCGATGCGGTTCACCATCTCCTGGAACATCAGGGTGTGGTTGAGTTCCTCGGCCATCTCGTGGGTGCAGTAGCGGAATTCCGCGTCACCGTTGGGCAGCGAGAAGGTGTGGTTCACCATGCCGCTGATCAGGATGGACTCGAACTGCAGGCCGACCTTGGCGATATTGGCCTGCCGGTACTTGCCGACCTCGATCTGCCGCTCCACCGGGAGCGACTGGTACCAGTCGTGGCGGCCGAGGGGGTCCGCGGACTCCGGCAGGATCCAGCGCTCGGGGCGGGCGTCGGCGTCGAAGTCGGGGTTGTCCCAGTCGATGTCTTCGTAGGGGTCGAAGTGCTTGTTCACCGACCCTTCCGAGAGCAGCAGCAGCTTGTTGGCGTACTCCTGAGCTTCGGCAACCACGGGGTCGTCAAGGGGGGTCGTGGTCGGAGACATCGTCGTCACCTCTCCAGTCAGTGGCGTTATGTGTACCCCATAGTTACACCAAACAGGAGAGGCGTCAACAGCCCGTTCGCAAGATGCTTGCACGAGTTAGCGGCGATTAGCACGGGGGTGCCGCGGCGAACCGGCGAGTAGCAGGACAAATGATCACTTCAGAGCGCTGCCACCCAGGTGATCGGCTCGGCCACCACGGTGGCCCGAGTGAGGCCGACACCGTCGAGGGCGGTGCGCAGATCGGCCATCAGGGCGGCGGGGTATCCGGCCGGATGGGTCACCGCGATTCCCGTTCCGGGCAGGTGACGGCGAATCAGCCCGCGCGCGTTCGGATCGCGGAATGTTTGCCTCATATCGGCATTTTCGCCCGATACGGGACAGCAGATGCCGAACGGTTCGTATGGGGCTGAGGTAGACGAACGTCCCCCGCTCCGGAGGATTCGGAGCGGGGGCGACCCGCGATGGCGGTTCGAACTACTTGGTGGCCGCGCTACTTGGTGGCCGCGCTCAGCAGCGTGCTGCCCAGCACCGACACCACGGTGTAGGCCAGGTTGACCAGGCCGGAAGCGAGACCGGAGTCGCCCGTGAGCATATTGGCCAGCGGGCCGAGGAACTTCACGGCCATCTGCATCAGCGTGCTCACGGAGTTCACGTTCAGACCGTTGGACTTGGAGTTCTTGTCGATCACAGGGGCCTGCGGGCCCAGAATCGACTGTGTGCCCAGGCGATCCGGCGTGGCCGGAGTCCCCTGACCGCCCAGGGTGCCCGGCGATTGCCATTGCGGCGCACGCTGATCCGCGATCGGCTGGACGGCGGGGTTGGTCTGCGCGGGCTCTGCCGCCTGCGGCTGCGTTCCCGCCTGGGGTGCGGTCTGCGGCTGGGTACCCGGCTGCCCCGGCGTCTGCGACTGTCCCCAGGAGTTCATGAGCTGTTCGGCGAGCTGCTGGAAGAACTGCGGGCCGACCTCGAAGCCGGGCACCGCGTTGCCTGGCTGCTGCGCCGGAGCCGGATTGCGTTGCGCCGGAGCGGGAGCCGTCGGCGCGGACAGCTGACCCTGTCCCGGCTGACCCTGCCCCGGCTGACCCTGCCCAGGCTGACCCTGCCCTGGCTGGGCCTGCCCTGGCTGACCCTGTCCCGGTTGCGTCTGTCCCGGTTGCGCCGGAGCAGCCGGAACGGTGGTCTGGGGCGCCTGCGCCGGAACCACCGTCCGCGGGACCTGCGGGACTGCGGCCTGCGGAGTCGGCGCCACGGCTTGCGGCGTCTGCGCCGAGGCGGGGGCCTGCGAAGGCTGCGTCGGGGCAGCCTGCGGCGTCCGGGCGGGCTGCACCGGAACCTGCTGTCCCGGTTGCGTTCCCGGCTCGGACGCCTGCCCGGTGTCGGCGGGCACCGGCACGCCGAGCAGGTAGGACGCGATCCCGGTGGTGATGGTGACGGCGTGCTTGAGCTGCCCCTCGGGAGTTTCCAGCTGCTGCGCGTCCTCGGCATTGGCGCCGTTGCCCATTTCGAGGAACACGTCCGGCACCGTGGTCAGCGCGGGCCCGGCGATGTCGGAGCGGGTCTGAAGTCCGTCGACCGCCCCGTTGTAGGTGGCGACCTGATACCCGCTCTGCACATAGGCATCTCGCATGACCTTGCTGGCGGTCAGCCCGGCGCCGGACTGCACCTCGTTGACCTTGGCGTCGGCGACGGGCAGCGCCGGCACGATGAGGTGGAAGCCGCGCCCGTCGGCGGGACCGCTGTCGGCGTGGATGCTGAGGGCGATATCGGCGCCGGAGGCATTGGCGGCCTTGGCCCGATCGTCGATGCAGCCACCCCAGCCGATGTCATCGGGACGACTCATGACCACGTGTGCGCCCAGGCCCTCGAGCGAGGTGCGCACCAGCTGCGCGACATTCCAGTTGATGGTGTGCTCTGCAATGCCGTGCAGGCTGGTCATGCCGGTGGTCTCGCATGCCTTGGTGCCACCGCGACCATTGCTGACCTGCTTGTTCTCATCCTGAGTGTGATTGGGGCCCTGATGGCCGGGGTCCAGGAAGATGGTCTTCCCGGCGAGCTTCTGGGGCAGCTCCGGCAGCGCGGGTGCGGCCAGGGCGGCGACCGGGACGATCCCGGCCACGGTGGTGATGGCCGCCGCGGTGACGACGGTGAAGATTCCGGCCTTAGTGATGCTTGGCTTCATA
This sequence comes from Nocardia sp. NPDC101769, assembly GCF_044766925.1. Lineage (NCBI taxonomy): Bacteria > Bacillati > Actinomycetota > Actinomycetes > Mycobacteriales > Nocardiaceae > Nocardia > Nocardia sp. NPDC101769. Next base: position 74,724 of record NZ_JBIWMX010000016.1, read on the forward strand.
AGCGGACGGCGCTCGGGGCGGAGCGCCCCTCCCTTCCCACTAGTAACACCAGACCCAGCTGTTCACTCTGGCAACATCAGTTACTCTATGGCAAGCTTCGTGATGGAACCGTTACTAGTGGTCAGACGTCCGAAAATCACCATCCGGGCACCACCGGCCGCAATGGGCAAAGACCACTGCGCCCACTATCCCGCACTCGGCAGCCCTACCCGGGCGACGCGCCACACGGAACCCGCCCCCGCACATCGTGGCGTGCGGGGGCGGTCAGGTCGGTGCTGAGAGCGGGCGGCGCTATACGCCCCGAGCCGAGCTCGGGGCGGCTCGATACTCTCCCCGGCGTCGAGCTGGATGACGGGTGCGGTCAGGCCGAGACGATCTGATCCCCGTCGACGCGGATGGCCCTGGGGTCCAGCGCGCGCGGCGCGGGACCGCCGGCGACCGTGCCGTCCAGGTTGAATGTGCTGCCGTGGCACGGGCACTTGATCAGGCCGCCCTCGACGGTATTCACCTTGCAGCCCAGGTGGGTACAGGTGGACGAGAACCCGTCGAAGGTGCCGGCGACGGGCTGGGTGATCACGGTGTCACCGCTGATGATGCCGCCGCCGACCGGAACGTCGCTGGTATTGGCCAGGACATTGCCCTGTTTCTTGGCGGGGGTCGGATTGGGTGCGGCCGAGGCCGATTTGTCGGAGGTGCTGCTGCAACCGGCCACGGTGAGCGCGGTCGCGGCGACCGCGGTGGTGGCCAGGGCGGTCCGGCGGTCCATGCGGAATCCGTCGGGAGCAGGGGTGGTGTCGGTCATCGGTAACTCCTCGCTAGGGGCCGAGCCGATGTGGATCGGCCGCTGCTTGTTCGACGTGCGGAGGGGGTCGGTGGGTTCACATGTCCGCGACATACCTGCGGCCGCAGGGAAACTACCTCCTCCGGCGTCGGGTCACGCGCTGATCGGCAATCGGCGCAGCGAGCGCAGGGCGTAGTGCACCCGGGTCTTGACGGTGCCGACCGGTATGCCCAGGTCGGCGGCCACATCCTGGTAGGCGCGATCACACAGGATCACCTGCACGACCGCGTCGCGCTGCTGCGGCGGCAGCTGGGCCAGCAGGTCGGCGACCAGCAGCCCGTCGGTCAGCGCCTCGGTGAAGTCGGGGCGGGCGAAGTGGTTCTCGGTCTGCTCCCCGATCTCGTCCCAGTTGGTGTCGCCGGGGCGGGCGGCCCGGAAGCGGGCGGTATCGATGAGCACATTGCGTTCGATGGTGAGCAGCCAGGTGCGCACGCTGCCCCGATCAGGGTCATAGCTGGCGCAGGCGCGCCATGCTCGCAGCAGGGTCTCCTGCACGGCGTGTTCGGCGAGGCCCTGGTCGCCGAGGCGGCTGATGGCCCGCCAGTGCAGCAGGCCGCGGTCGGCGGCCAGGACGGCCGCCAGGCCCGCATCGGTGCACAGCCGAGCGCAGTGGACGGCGCATCCGGTGCTGACCGGGCGAAGACTTCCCATGCTTGAATATCGTCGCGGGAGCCGAAAGAGCATCGCTCGAGTTTGTGAATTCACCGAAACTCCCCGTTTTCCCGGAACCAGACCGCGATTTCTGATAGACCCTCCCCGGGAGATGCGGGGATCTCTCCCGAGACCGCACGCCGGGAACCGTGCGGTGCAGTGAGCTGCTCAGGGAGGAACACCGTGCGTGCAAGCGCGCTCGCGGCCGCGGGAGCATTCGCTTCCGCGCTGACAATGGCCGCAACCGGAATTGCGGCCGCCGAACCGGCCACCGATATCACGGTGGACGGGACGTATTTGGTCAATGTGGATATCAAGCCGGGCACGTATATCGGCGACGGGACGCAGGATCCGGGCGCCGGCGCGTGCTTCTGGCGGCGGCTGTGGAAGGTCCAGCAGCCGGGCGATTACCCGGACCCGAACTACTACATCATCGCCAGCGACTTCACCCGGACGAAGCCGATCACGGTGGAGATCAAGGCGACCGATGTGGGGTTCTCGACCGAGAACTGCGGGGCCTGGCATCTACAGCCCGCGCGGCCCGATACGGGCTCGTTCGGGTGACCACGGTTTGGAAGGGGTCTCGGGGGCCTGCCCGAGACCCCTTCCGAGCGCATCCCACGGCTAGGGTGGCCGCATGACCAGGCGGAAGATTCTCATCACCGGCGCCAGCTCCGGATTGGGCGCGGGCATGGCCCGCGAATTCGCGCGTCGGGGACGGGATCTGGCGCTGTGCGCGCGACGGGTCTCGAACCTCGAGCAGCTGCGCGACGAGCTGCTGGCCGCGCACCCGGGGATCACGGTCGCGGTGCGCGCGCTGGACGTCGACGATCACGCGGCCGTCCCGAAGGTCTTCGACGAGCTGCGCGCCGAGCTCGGCGGGCTGGACCGGATCATCGTCAACGCCGGGATCGGCAAGGGCGCGCGCATCGGCACCGGCCGCGCCGACGCCAATCTCGCCACCGCCACCACGAACTTCGTGAGCGCGCTGGCCCAGGCCGAGGCAGCCATGAGCATCTTCCGCGAGCAGCGGGCCGGGCACCTGGTGCTCATCTCGTCCATGAGCGCGGTGCGCGGGCTGCCGGGCAAGAAGGCGGCATACGCGGCCAGCAAAGCGGGCGTGACGGCGCTGGGCGAGGGGCTGGCCATCGAGCTGCGCGGGACCCCGATCCGGGTGACCACGGTGCAGCCGGGGTTCATCGCCACCGACATGGCCGCCAAGGCCGGGGACGCGAAACTGGTTGTGCCGCTGGACAAAGGCGTGAATTCCATGGTGGCCGCCATCGAGCGGGAGGCGGTGAGCGCGTCCGTGCCCGAATGGCCCTGGCGGGTACTGGGATTGGTGATGCCGCTGCTGCCGCGCGCGATCATGGCGCGGATGGGCTAGGACGGTGAGCAATCGGCGCGAAGGCTGTCGCATGATCGAATCGCACCGATAGCATCGCGGCCATGGCGAAATTCACCACCTGGGACGGTTTGGAGCTCAACTACCGCATGTGGAAGGGCGAGGGCGTTCCGGTGGTGTTGCAGCACGGAATCGTGGCCGACACCAATGCCAATTGGATGAGCGTGGGTGTGGTCTCGGCGCTGCAGCGGGCGGGCCATCACGTCATCTCGCTGGACGCGCGCGGCCACGGCCGCTCCGAGAAGCCGCACGACCCGGCCCGCTACTCGTGGCAGGCCATGGCCGACGACATGCGCGCGCTGTTCGACGAGCTCGGGCTGGATCGCGTCGCGGTAGCGGGCTATTCGATGGGTGCGATCGTCTCGCTGCTGGTCGCGGGCGCCGACAAGCGGGTGGAGCGGCTGGCCATCGGCGGTATCGGCAGCGGCGTGGTGGACTGCGGCGGAATCGATTGGCGCGTTATCAATGCCGCGGACATCACGACCGCCATGTCCGGTAACGGCTCCGGTGCGGTTCCCCAGGCTCGCATGTTCCGCATCCTGGCCGACGCGCTGGGCGCAGACCTCGAGGCCATCGCGATGCTCGCCGCCGGATTGCGCGAGGCCCCGATCGAATCCCTGTCCGGCATCACCATTCCCACCCTGGTGCTGGCGGGCGACAACGATCCGTTCGCGGCCGAACCCGAACGTCTCGCCGCCGCCCTGCCCGACGCCACCTGTGTGGTGGTCCCCGGCGATCACCTCGCCGCCGTCGCCAACCCCGCCTTCTCCGCGGCCCTGGTCGACTTCCTGCGGTGAGAGCCGTCCGAGAGTCGGCTAATACTGCTTGCGGTGCGGGACGAACTCCAGGGTGAGCAGCGCCAGCGCCGCGATCAGGACCTCGCGCCAGCGGATCAGGACGTAGCGCTGATCGCCGAAGGCGTTGAACTTGCGCAGGAATCGGTACAGCGATTCCAGCCGGATGAGCGGATCGCCCAGCCGCACCGCGAGATACACGGTCTCCATGGTCCGCGACCGGTGCTTGTCGGCGAAGATCTCCGGAAACGCCGCGAAGGCCAGCGAGATTCGCTTGATCCCGTGTTCGCGCGCGTACTCCACCAGGTCCACGATCATGCGCTCGTCGAGCCCGTTGGGTGCGTCGCGCCGCCGCCACGGCACGTCCAGGCTGAGGTCCTGGCCGTTGCCGGAGGCGCCGTAGCGCTGGAATCCCACCACCTGGCCGTCCGCGTCGCGGGCGATCACCACCAGCATGCCGGGGTGCCGGCCGTCGAGCAGGTGGTCGAGGATCATGGAGAAGCCGCGGGTCTGCCGCCCGCTTCCCCACTCATCGACGATGGACAGCAGCGTCTCGCGCTGGGGCTCGGTGAGTGCGACCTCGGGCAGGATCTCGGTGGTGACGCCGAAGTTCCTGGTGCGGCTCACCGCCTGCCGCAGGTTGCGGTACTTGCGGCCGACCATGTCGAAGCGGTCGACGTCGACGACCACGTCCCGGCCGACGGCGATGGCGTGCAGCCCACGGTGGTCCACCGCCCGCCGCTGCCACATCTCGGTGACCTCCGGGCTGGCGCCCAGCACCGCGATGCGCCAGCCGTGGCTGCCCGCGAAAAGCGAGAATTCGGTGAGCAATTCGGGGAACCGGCCGGGGTCACCGATGGGGTCGCCGGAGACCACCGCCATGCCGAGCCGGGCCCGGTAGGCGATGGCGGCGGAGCCGCTCTCGTTGAAGAAGTAGGTCTTGGACGAGTGCAGCGCGAAGGGCGCCAGCGGATCCCCCTGGCTGCGCCGCACCAGTTCGGCCACCCGGGGCAACTGCTCGGGCTGCGGCTTGCTGCCCTGCGGCAGCACCAGCATGGCGCCGCTGGCCGCCAGGAAGACGAAGCCGACCACCGGGTGGTCGGTGCGATAGCTGAAGTTCGAGACCACCAGGGTCAGCGCCGCGTAGGTGAGGTGCGGCAGGGTGATGGGCCGGCGCAGGTACAGCCCGCGGGCCACGAACAGCCCGGCGAGGGACACCGCCACGAACCAGCCGTGGTCATTGCCCTCACGGGAGGCCCGCTCGGCTGCCCAGACCAGGATGACGCTGCCCAGGACCAGCGCTCCCATCAGGCCGACACGGGTACTCGGACCGGCGGTGAAGGTGGTTTCCCGATACGCGGTCAACGTCGGATTCGGTATGCGTTGCTCACGCATCTGGACCCCTTTTCTCCACATGCGAAAGTCTCACGGGCCCTCTCCCCATGGTGAGTCCTCCGCATCTCCCTCTTCAACACACTATGTCGGAGAGACGATTCGAGGCACCGAGTTATTCCGGCCAACCCAGCCGTGGCGAGGTGAGCACGGGGTCGGTGATGCCATTGTTGCAGGCCAGACCGACCGCATCCCAGCCTGCGAGATTCGATCCGGCCTCGTATTGGGATTGGAAGAAGTCCAGGGCGGTGCCGACGGGGTCGGCGCTGGTGCGGACGTCGTCATAGGGCAGGTAGGCGTTGTGGCCGGAGCCGGAGACCACCCAGCGGGCCTCGGCCGGTCGGAGCGGCCGATCGCTGAGTCCGGCGGGCTCGGGAGCGGTGTAGGAGTAGAAGGTCGGGGCGGGGGTCTTGTCGTCGCCGAACCAGAATCCGGCGCTGATCACCTCCCTGGAATACGCCTCGCGGGTGACCGGATCCACGCTGTCGGGCATCGGGACCTTGCGGTCGGAGAAGCGCTGCACGGACAGGTCGAAGGTGTGCCAGAACAGCTGGACCGGACTGATCTTGCCGGAGTAGGTGGCGCTGAATTCTTCCAGAATGCGCCCGACCTGGCTGTGTACGTGGAACGCACGCTGGGCGGCGGCCGGATCGTAGGTGCGGTGTTCTTCGTCCTCGTCGAAGGGCCGGCCGTGGTCGGGCAGGTCGAAGGGGGTGGGGTGGGCCAGGACCACCTCGACGCCCAGGATGCGCAGCGCGTTCGTGGCCTCGCCGTAGAAGCTCGCCACCGACTGGCCCGCAAGCGGGACCTCCTCCTCCGTGCCGCGGTCGTTGCAGATCCGCAGCACGTGATCGAAGAAGTCGAAGGAGCAGGTGAAGACCGGGCCCTCGGTGGCGGTGCCGAGCGCGACGGTGGTCCAGCCGCGGGCGGTCAGCCGGTAGGTCAGGTGCCACCAGTGGTTGCGTCTGATGCCCTTGGCCAGCGCCACCTTGCCGATGATCTGGGCGTAGCGGTGCAGGGTTTCCTTGGTGGGCCGCCACGATTCGAGCGGGATGGCGGGCAGTATTTCCTCGGCCATGCGCTCATGCTACCCAGCGACCGATCGGCTACCGCCCGTCTCCGCCGTGCGACTACCGCCCGTCTCCGGTGTGCCCGGCCAGCAGCTCGCTGAACGGGCGCACCGCGCCGACGCCATTGCCGGAGCTGCGGCCGCGGACCGGCTCGTCCTGCAGGAAGCCTTGTACGCCAGCGGGTTCGGCGACGACGAGCTGGGCCAGTTCGGCGGCCGCGCGGTGGATGCGCTCGGTCAGTCCGGTGGAGCCGAAGTCCTCGGTGGCGGCGAAGACGCCGGTCGGTACCACCACGGACCGCAGGTAGGTGAACAGCGGACGCACGGCGTGATCGAGCACCAGCGAATGCCGGGCGGTGCCCGCGGTGGCGGCGATCAGGACCGGCATGCCATTGAGCGCATCGGTGTCGAGGACGTCGATGAACATCTTGAACAGGCCGCTGTAGCTCGCTGTGAACACCGGTGTCACCGCGATGATGCCGTCGGCGTCGGAGACCTGCTGCCGGGCCGCGACCACCGCGGGCGTGGGCAGCCCGCCGGTGGTCATGGTGGTGGCGAGATCGACTGCCAGTTCCCGCAGTTCGATGACCTCGACCTCGAGGTTCTCCCCGCGCCCGCCCACCGCCGCGGCGACCGCGGCGGCGAGCTGGTCGGCGAGCAGCCGGGTGGAGGAGGGCTGCGAGAGCCCGGCGGTCAGCACTACGAGTTTGCGACTCATGCTCGTCCTCAGTTCTTTTCGGCGAGCACGCGCTCGCGGGCGGGCTCGACCAGGTGGTGCGGGGCATCTGGGCCAGCGGCGACCAGCGACGCGTGGGTGGGCGGGTCGCTGGGTACTCCGGCCGCGCGGCGCGCCTCGAATTCCTTGCGCAGCACCGGGACGACCTCCTTGCCGAGGATCTCGAGCTGGTCGAGGACCATGTCCAGCGGGAGGCCGGCGTGGTCCATGAGGAACAGCTGCCGCTGGTAGTCGCCGACATTGTCGGCGAAGCCCAGGGTGCGTTCGATGACCTGTTCGGGGGTGCCGACGGTGAGCGGGGTCAGTTCGGTGAAGTCCTCCATCGACGGGCCGTGCCCGTACACGGGCGCGTTGTCGAAGTAGGGGCGGAAGATCCGCTTGGCCTCGGCCTCGGTCTCGGCCATGAAGACCTGGCCGCCGAGTCCGACGATGGCCTGTTCGGCGGCGCCGTGCCCGTAGTGCTCGAAGCGGCGGCGGTACAGGTTCACCATCTGCCGGGTGTGCTGCTGGTCCCAGAAGATGTTGTTGTGGAAGAAGCCGTCACCGTAATAGGCGGCCTGCTCGGCGATTTCGGGCGAGCGGATGGAGCCGTGCCACACGAACGGCGGGGTGCCGTCGAGCGGGGCGGGGGTGGCGGTGAAGCCCTGCAGCGGGGTGCGGAACTTGCCCTCCCAGTCCACGCGCTGTTCGCGCCACAGCCGGCGCAGCAGGTGGTAGTTCTCCACCGCCAGCGGGATGCCGTCGCGAATGTCCTTGCCGAACCACGGGTAGACGGGTCCGGTGTTGCCTCGGCCCATCATGAGGTCCACCCGGCCGCCGGCCAGGTGCTGCAGCATGGCGAAGTCCTCGGCGATCTTCACCGGGTCGTTGGTGGTGATGAGGGTGGTGGAGGTGGACAGCACGAGCTTCTCGGTCTGCGCCGCGATGTAGCCGAGCATGGCGGTCGGCGAGGACGGCACGAACGGCGGGTTGTGGTGCTCGCCGGTGGCGAACACGTCGAGGCCGACCTCTTCGGCCTTGAGGGCGATGCGGACCATCGCCTGGATGCGCTCGGCCTCGGTCGGGGTGCGGCCGGTGGTGGGGTCCATCGTCACGTCACCGACGCTGAAAATTCCGAACTGCACAGGTCCTCCTCGGGTCGCTGCCATCTTTGGTGGATATGGCAACCACTTGAACATGGCGAGTGGCGGGGCTATTCCGGGGCGTGAGCACGGGGTGATTCGTGCCACTACCGCACCCGCGGAGCAACCCGAGCCACAATGCCGGAATTCCGCCGACACCTGGCCGATTCGGTCTATCGAGGACTGCGGAGTACCCGCAAACTACCTGTGGGTACAGCGAAAGACTCAGTAGTGCAAGATCTTTCGACGTATCCTGAACACTCCCCGCGCAACGCCGGAGATCTCGAGCATGGACAGGGGGTAGATCCAATGGCGGACAACTCCGTCGGTGCGGCATACGCCGTTGTCGTCACCGCGGTCGCCGATCCGATGCAGGTGGAGGGCCTGGAATGGGATCGTGCGGTGGAATACCTGCCCAGTATCGATTCCCGCACCATGCAGAAGTGGGTGCGCTCACAGGAGGGCGGCCCCGATCCCCGTCGCGGCGTGGTCATTCCGGGCCCGCAGCGCCGGGTCGGTCACCGACATCCCTATCGCGAGGTCTGCGTCCCCTCGGCCGAATACCAGCTTTTCAGCGCGGCGGTCCGCACCAGCCGCCGCCGCGCCCTGACCACCACCTGCGCCGAGGACGAAGCCCGTCAGCGAGCCCGCCTGTTGTCCACGGCGCACTGACCGTCCGCTATCCAGCGACCGTCGCACCGGGCCGCTCGGGGGGTCGAGCGGAACTCGGAGACTGATCGAATCCTTGTGCACGGCACTGTATTCGGAGGTCCCGACACCGGCGACAGCCACCAGCGCGTACCCGGCCCGGAATCGACGACCGCTCCACATCCGCGCCCAACTCGGTGCCCCGGCAAAGTTCAGCAAGCCGCGGTGGCCCATGGCAGCCGGGTGCGGTTCGACCGCACCCGGCCGGTGTCACCGGTTGGCGCGGGCGTGCTCAGAACATCGCGCCGTTGGCGCGGATCGTCTGTCCGGAGACCCAACCCGCCTCGGCGCTGACCAGCCACCCGACCAACGGGGCGGTGTCGGTGGGGAGCCCGAGACGCCCGTGTGGATTGTGCAGTGCCGCGGCCGCAATGGATTCGGGCGTCTCCGCGCCACGGAAGAAGTCGTCGTCGACCGGGCCGGGCGCGACGGCATTGACCGTGACACCGCGCTCACCCAACTCCTTGGCCGCGGCGACCACCATTCGTTCGACGGCCGCCTTCGATCCCGAATACAGCCCGTAGGTGCCGGTCATGATCGAGGTGAGCGTGGTGGACAACACGACATAGCGGCCATTGTCGGCAATGCGCCGGGCCGTGGCGCGCAGCGTATTGAACGCGGTCCGGGTATTGCGCACGATCAGCTGATCGAAGTCGTCGTCGGTGGTATCCGCGATCGGCTTCTTGATGACCCGCCCCGGCACGTGCACGACGATATCCAGCTTGCCGTGGCGCGCGACGACATCCGTGAACAGTGCGTCGACCTCCGCGGCCGAGGTGGCGTCGGAGCGGACCGCCTCCACCGTCGCGCCGAGCGTCTCGAGCGTCGCGAGCGTCGCTTTGGCGGCCTGCTCGTCCCCCTGATAGGTGACGATCGTGGTGGCACCGCGCCCGGCGATGTTCTTGGCGAATTCCGCACCCTGATTGCGAGTTCCGCCGATGATCAGAGCGACCTTGCCCTCGAGGTCCCGCACAACTTGCGACATCAGTCGAAATCCCTTTTCTCTCTCCGGTTTCGAACCTCTGCCATTCTGTCGAGAACCCCACGCCAGGCCTAGGACCGATCGCGTCAAGCGGGTAACCGACTACGCCAAGCGGACCGGCGTCGGCCCGGAAGAGTATGTACGGGACAGGAGGCGGCGCAGTTCCCGTGCTCAGCGATCATCGGTTTCCGCGGCAACCGTCACCGGTCCGACGCCACCGCGCCGGAATGCCCGGCGAGATGTCGGCTCACCGGGCATTCCGGAGCAGGATCAGGAATGGTCGAACATGATGATCTGACGGACCGCTCTTCCCTCGGCCAGCAGATCCATCGCGGCATTGATCTCCTCGAGCCGGATGCGCGAGGAGATCAATTTCTCCACCGGCAGCCGCCCGTCGCGCCACATCTGTTCGTAGCGGGGAATATCCCGGGCCGGCACGGCGGAACCCAGGTAGCTGCCGACGATGGTGCGGGCCTCGGCGGTTATGCTCAGCGGTGGCAGGGTCACCGTCGAATTCGGCCCGGGCAGACCGACCGTGATGGTCATGCCGCCGGGTTCGGTTGCCGCATAGGCGGTTTCGAACGCGGATGGATGCCCGGCGCACTCCACCACATACCGCGCCCGGATCCCCTCGTCGGTGATCTGCTCCGGCGTGTACGCCTCGGTCGCCCCGAGCTCCTCGGCCATGGCGAGCTTGTCCACCATCCGATCCACGGCGATAACACGTTCCACGCCAATGGCTTTCGCTGTCAGCACTGCCGCCATCCCGACTCCGCCGAGCCCGACCACCATGAGGCTGTCCTGCGGCCCGGGATCGGCGACGTTCAGCACGGCTCCGCCGCCGGTCAGCACCGCGCACCCGAACAGTGCCGCGATCTCCGGCGGCACCGAGTTGCCGACCGGCACCAGGGAGGCCCGGTCCACCACGGCGTGCGTGGCGAAGCCGGAGACGCCCAGGTGATGCCGCACCCGGTCGCCGCCGCGCGACAGGTGCCCGGCATGGTGCAGCAGCTCACCGGCGGTATTGGCGCGGGTGCCCGCGGTGCAGGGCAGCTGCCCGTCCCGCGCGCACGCGTCGCACTCTTCGCAGCGCGGCAGGAAGGACATGACCACTCGCTGTCCGATGAGCAGATCGGCGACCCGCTCGCCGACCGCCAGCACGGTGCCCGCGGCCTCGTGGCCGAGCAGCATGGGCAGCGGGCGTGGCCGATTGCCGTCCACCACACTCAGATCCGAGTGGCACAGCCCGGCCGCCTCGATGGCGACCAGCACCTCGGTGGGCCCGGGATCGCCGAGTTCGAGCCGGCACACGCTGATCGGCCGCGATTGTGCGTAGGGCCGCCCGCGTCCGATCTCCTCCAGAACCGCGCCGCGAATGTGCATCAGATTTCGACCATTTGGTAGTCGGCCACGTGCCCGCCGAGGTAGCGCAGGTGGTCGGTGGAGTCACCGAGGGTGTGCTCGATGGCGGTGAGCCGCGCGGTGTAGTGGCCGACGGGGTATTCGTCGGTCATGCCGATGCCGCCGTGCATCTGGATGGCCTCCTGCCCGATGTGCCGGGCAGAACGCCCGATCCGCAGTTTGGCGCGGGAGGCGACGACCGGATCGACGATGCCGTCGGCCAGCGACATGGACGCGTACATGCTCATGCCGCGGGCCAGCTCCAGCGACACGTACATGTCGGCGGCGCGCTGGGTCAGCGTCTGGAAGGTGCGCAGCGGCACCCCGAACTGCTTGCGCGTCTTCAGGTATTCCGCGGTGAGCCGCAGGGACTCCTCCATCGCGCCGATGGCCTCGGCGCACAGCGCGGCCTGCGCCCCGGCCAGCGCGGCCTGGATGGCGGCGGCGGCATCGACCGGCTCGCCGAGCGGTTCGGCCACGGCGTCGTCGAATGCGATGTCCGCGCCGCGCAGCCCGTCGTGGGTGGCGTAGGCGGTGCGCCGCACGCCCGGATCGGCGGGATCGACGAGGAACAGCCCGATGCCGTCCTCGAGCGCGGCGCTCACGATGAGCAGATCGGCGCAATCACCGTGGGAGACCGGGTGTTTGCGGCCGGTGATGCGCCAGCCGTCCGGCTGCCGAACCGCCTGGGTGACGGTGTCGGTGGCGGGCCAGCGCAGCCCCGGCTCGTCGTGCGCGAAGGCGAGCTTGAGCTCCCCCTCGGCAATGCGCGGCAGCAGGTCCTTGCGCTGCGCGTCGGCGCCCACGGCGGAGACGAGCCCGCCCGGCAGCAGCGCGCAATCCAGCACGGGTTCGGGGGCCAGTGCGCGGCCGATCTCGGTCATGACCAGCATGGCCTCGATGGGCCCGGCACCCATGCCGCCGTCCTCCTCGGCGAATGTCAGTCCGAGCAGGCCGATTTCGGCGAAGGTGGCCCAGATCTCGGGATCCCAGCCGAGTTCGGTGCCGACGATGTCGTTGCGGCGCTCGGGGGTGTAGCCGCGGGACAGTACCTCACGCACGGTGTCGCGCAGCATGTCCTGTTCGGGGGTGAGATCGAAATCCATGGTGCTGCCTCACAGTCCGAGGATCGTCGAGGCGATGATGCCGCGCTGCACCTCGTTGGATCCTCCGTAGATCGATGTCTTGCGGTAGTTCAGGTAGGTGGCGGTGCTGCGGCGGGCCCAGTCCGGGTCCGACTCGTCTTCGCGCGCAACGGAATCCGGTCCGGCGATGTCCACCAGCAGTTCGGTGACGGCCTGCTGGAGTTCGGTGCCGCGCAGCTTGAGAATCGAGGAGACCGGGTTGGGCTTGCCGTCGGCCGAGCCCGCGGCCACCCGCAGCTGCACCAGTTCCAGTGCCAGCAGCTCGTTTTCGAGCTCGGCGAGGCGGGTCGCGAAGAGCTGATCCTCGAGGAGGGTCTTCTCACCCAGGCGGGTCTGCTTGGCGTGCTCCTTGGCCAGCCACAGCTTCACCTTGGTCTGGCCGACCGCGGCGATGCCGGTGCGCTCGTTGCCGAGCAGGAACTTGGCGTAGGTCCAGCCCTGATTCTCCTCGCCGACAAGCTGATTCGCGGGAACCCGGACGTTCTCCAGGAACACCTCGTTGACCTCGTGGCCGCCGTCGATGAGCTTGATCGGCCGCACGGTCACGCCGGGGGTGTCGAGCGGGAACAGCAGCATGGAGATGCCGGCCTGCTTCTTGGGCGCGCCCGGGTTGGTGCGCGCCAGGCAGAACATCCAGTCGGCGGACTGGGCGGCGGTGGTCCAGGTCTTCTGGCCGTTGATCACGTAGCTGTCGCCGTCGCGGACCGCGACCGTGCGCAGCCCGGCCAGGTCGGAGCCCGCCTCGGGTTCGGAAAAGCCCTGGCACCACCAGATGTCGAGGTTGGCGGTGGCCGGCAGGAAGCGTTCCTTGAGCTCCTGGGCGCCGAAGTGCGCGATGACCGGGCCGATCATATTGGTGTTGAAGGTCAGCGGTTCGGGCACCGAGGCCAGCTGCATCTCGTCGTGCCAGAGGTGGCGCTGGATCGGGGTCCAGTCCTTGCCGCCCCATTCCACCGGCCAGTTCGGGGTGGCCAGCCCGTGCGCGTTGAGGATGCGCTGGGTGGTGACGATGTCGTCCTTGCCGAGTTCCTGCCCGTGCCGCTGCCGGTTGCGGATATCGGCCGGGATCTCGCTCCGATAGAACGCGCGCAGCTCGTCGCGGAAGGCGAGCTCGTCGTCGGTGAGCGCTAGTTGCATGCGTTGACCTCCAGTTTCATGGCTACCCGCGCCATCGCCGGATATGATACACAGAGACATCAGTGTCTCAAATAGGGTCGTATACTCGAACGGCCGCGCACACCACCGACAGCCAAGGGAGCCATCCGTGCCCGACCACGACCGCACACTCGGCGTCGGCGAACTCATCGCCCGCCGGCATCGCGAGGGCAGCGCACCCGGGCAGCGCACCGACTCACATCGGCTGGCCCTCGTCATCGAGGGCGGCTCCTCGCGCGGCGCGTACTCGCACGGCATGGCCATGGCCATCGAGGAATTGGGCATCCTGCCCTGTTTCGACGCGGTGTACGGAGCCTCGGCGGGTGCGCTGAACGGCGCCTGGCTGCTGTGCGGGCGCGCGGCGGATTCGCGGCGAGCCTGGAATCCCGAGGTGATCAACCGCGTGATCAATCCGGCCCGGGCCCTGCGCGGCGGCCGCGTTGTCGATACCGAGTACCTGGTGCACACCGTGTACGAGCGCATCGTGCCGATGGATTTCCCTGCGATCCTGGCCAATTCGATCACCTTCCACCCCATCGCCACCGACGCCGACACCGGCGCGGCCGTCGATCTGCATCCGGAACTCAGCGATGTGCGCTCGCTGCAGACGGCGCTGCGGGCCTCGACCTGCCTGCCGATCCTGGCCGGGCGGCCGGTGCGGATCGGCCCGCGCCGATACGTCGATGCCGGGCTCTCCGAATCCGTACCGGTGCGAACGGCATTGGCGCAGGGCGCGACCCGCGTTCTGGTGCTGCGCACCCGCCGTGATGGCGAACCCATGCGCCCTCCTTCGAGTCTGGAATCCCGGGTGGTGGCCCGCTTCCTGTCCCAGCACGCGCCGGGGACGGTGGGGCCGTGGCTCGATCGGCTCCAGCGACACCACAGCGACGAGCAGGACTTCGGCTCCGATCCGGCCGTGCTGCAGATCCGCCCGCCGCAGAGCGCACCCGATATCGGGCGCATCGCCCGCGATCCCGGCGTACTCCAGCAGGCCCTCATCCTGGGACGCGCGGCCACCGCCCGCACCTTGTCTGCATACCTGGCACCTAAACTGTCCGCGTGACACGCGCCGATGGAACCAGAGCCCCGGGCCGGCCCGCCTCGGCCAGCCGGGAGGATGTGCTGGAGGCCGCCATCGCGGTGTTCCTGGCCGGAAAGCGGGTGGACGTCAATGCCATTGCCGCGCAACTGGGGGTGGGCCGGGCCAGCATCTACCGCTGGTTCGGGTCCCGGGACGGGCTACTGGACGCGGCTGTGGCACGGCAGCTGGAGAGGGTCGTGGCCCACGCCGATCGCCGCTCCGGCGGTTCGGGCGGCGAGAGGCTCATCGCGGTCCTGAACCGTACCGTCGACCTGCTCGTCGAGAACGATGCGCTGCGTTCGTATTTCGACAACGAGTCCACCGCCGCCCTGCGTCTGATCACCCGCAGTGACGGCACCGTCCATCAGACCGCGGTAGCCCTGCTCGAGCGGCTCATCGAAAACGCCGAATCCGAGGGCTACCAACCGCCCATCGAACGCGACACGCTGGCCTATGCCCTGGTCCGGCTCTGGGACGCATTCCTCTACAACGATGCCGTGGCCGGCTTCCGCGGCGATGTGGACCGCCTGCGCAAAGTCCAGACCGCACTACTGCGCACCTGAGTGGGTTCCAAGCCGCTGCGACGCAGATCCGGTGGGTGAGCTTTCTATGGCCCATCTCCCCCGCACCCGCCGGCGTGTCCCACCGCACCGCGACCGAGATCAGGGTGTGGAGATGAGCGGGACGAGTTGCTCGGCCGAGGTGCGCGCGCCGTGATGGCCCACGAGGGCGGACTCCAGTGGCTCGAGGTCGGGGCGGACCAGCACCGCGGTGCCCTCGGCGACGGCGATGAGATCGCCGATGCGGGAGGCGATCACCGGTGTGGGCGGGGTCGGGCCGAACCAGTGCTCGTCGAGAGCCTGCTCGCGGGTCACAACCGTTGCGTGCGTGGATAGTTCGGCGGTCCACGCGGAGTGGGCGTCGGCCAGGGCTTCGGGGCGGTCGAGGTAGATGTGGCGGACCCGCGCCTCGCCGCCGATCAGCCGGACATCGCGATGCAGTGCGGGACGCGCATCCAGATCGATGACGGTGTCCGCGTGGATCATCCCGTGATCGCCGGTGATCAGCACCGTGCAGGTGGCGGGGAGCTCGGCGAAGAGGCCGGCCAGGCAGGCGTCGATATCGCGGAGAACGGCCAGCCACTCGGGCGATTCGGGTCCGTACAGGTGTCCGTTGGCATCGAGATCGGGGAAATAGGCGTAGGCGAAGCGCGAGTTCACGCCGGAATGCCGTGCGACAGCGAGGATTCCGGTGCGCAACTCGTCGAGGGTGGTGGCCGCGTGCAGGGTGCCCGGCGCACGGAAGACGGCCCGGGTCAGACCGGAGGTGCGCTGGTAGGCGGGGATCACGTAGTGCAGCTCGACGCCGTGGGCGGCGAGGTCCTCCAGGCGGCTGGTGTGCGGCTGCACCGACTCCGGTGGATACGCCTCGCGGGCATCCTCGCCGGTCGCGCCGTCGAGATTCCAGCGCAGCGCATTCAGCAGGCGGAGACGGTCGCCGGCGGGCAGGGCGAAGCTGTAGCCGATGATGCCGTGTGTCGCGCAGGGCGCGCCGAGGGCGAGGCTGGCGAGACTGGTCGCGGTGGTGGCGGGGAAGCCCGCGGTGAGCGTGGTGCGGACGTGCGCGGCCAGGGTGGGCGCACTGTCGCGGTGGCGGGCGAGGAGTTCCGCGCCGAGGCCGTCGATCAGCAGCACCACCACATCCCGGTTGGGTGCCAGGGCCAGCGGATTGCGCTGGTCGAGCCCGAAGGACGCGGCGACGGACGGCAGGACGTCGGCGAGCGTGGCCGGCGACGTCCCCGAGGGTGAACTGGCCATTCGCCGACTCTATTGATCTCGGCGCGATAATTCACCGGTGTTCGAATCCGCCGACTTTTCGATCAAGCCCACCCTGACCGGCGCGAAAATTCTCCTGCGTCCGTTCATCCCCGGGGACCTCGACGCCATCCTCGCGGCCCTGCGCGATCCCGACGTACGCAGGCTCACCGGCAGCGTCCACGAGGAGACCACGGAGCCCGGGCCGGAGGATCCGGCTGAGCACGAGCGCTTGCGCGACTGGTATGCCACGCGCGAAACCCAGCCGGACCGCCTCGATTTGGCCATCGTCGACATGGCGACCGGCCGCTGTGCCGGAGAGGCCGTCCTCAACCAGTGGGATCCCGGCAATGGCAGCTGCAACTTCCGCATCCTGATCGGCCCGGATGGCCAGGGCCGCGGACTGGGTACGGAGGCGACGCGGCTGATCGTCGGCTACGGGTTCGAAAAGCTCGGCCTGCACCGAATCTCCCTGGAGGTCTACGCCTTCAACCCACGCGCCCGCCGCGCCTACGAGAAGGCCGGCTTCCGACCCGAGGGCGTCCTGCGCGAATCCCTGCGCTACGGCGACGAGTGGATCGACGCGACCGTCATGTCCATCCTGGCCCGCGAATGGGCCGAGCACCGCGGCCATCCCGCGTAATCCTGCCCACATACGCGAAAACCGCCTCCGGGGAGGCGGTTTCGTGCGTTGCGGGGCGAATCAGGCCAGGCCCCACGCCTTCAGGATGTAGGTGATGTTGGCGGCGATTCCGGTGACGGTGTTGGCCAGGTCGATGGCGGAGGAACCGAGGTTGACGATGGGCATGTTTCAAGTCTTTCGGGCCGGGAACATGGTGCAGTTCCACTGTATTAGCGACAGCTAACTCCCAGCATCATGAATCGACTCACCCCACGGCCGAGCTGTAACCCAGCGCACAGCGGAACCGGTGCGGCTCAGTCCCGTTCGGGCTCACACTCCTCTGCCGACTGGCCCCCACCGCCCTCGGCCACATACCCCATAGGGGTAGTTGGCAGCGATCCGGCGCAGCTGAGCCGGGCGCCGGGCCCGGCGGGGTGCGGGCCCGGGCACTCGGGGCGTCAGGACATGGGGACGGGTTCGCCGACCTCCACGCGGCCGCCATAGGTCAGGCCCGGGCAGCCGGAGGCGAGTTTCACCGCCGAGTCGAGGTCGTCGGCCTCGACGGCGACGTAGCCGGAGAGCCGGTCGGGGGCCGCGGGGTTGTCGCCCAGCATGACGGCCTGGCCCATGCGATTACCGAAATCGGTGACGCGCTCGCCGAGCTCGGCGAACCAGTCGACCCACAGCTGCTCCTGCTCGGGCGTAGGCGCGCGGGTGGGGTCGTTGCGGAAGGCGAGGATGTAAGTGGACATTGTCGTTTCTCCTATCGGGTGGACGGCCCGGTCGGCCGACTCGTGAGTCCGTCGCGCGGCTCCGGCCGGAAATCGACAATCTGGTCGAGAATCTTTTTCGCGACCGTGTCGATTTCGCCGCCATCCCGAACGACGTGCTCAGTGACAACGACGTCGGCAGTGACACGGCAATGGAGCCGTGCGATCCACCCCAGCGAAGGGAGCCGTGACATGCCCGAGTACCTGCTGCTGATCCACCAGGACGAGCAAACCTGGCTGGCCGCCGATCCGGCCGTGCGGCAGCGCACCCTGAACGAACACGTCGAGTTCATGGCCGCGCACGCCGACCGGCTGCGCGGCGGTAACCGCCTGCGCCCCACCTCGACCGCGACCACGGTCCGGCACGACGAGCACGGCCGCACGGTCATCACCGACGGTGTGTTCGCCGAGACCAAAGAGGTCCTGGGCGGCTACTACCTGGTCGAGGCGGCCGATCTGGACGAGGCCATCCGGATCGCCGCGGACGTACCGTCGCCGTTCGGTTGCGTCGAGGTCCGGCCGATCCACCCGCACGACGAGCCGTGACCACGCCGGAGGTGGCCGCCGCGGTCGCCGACGCGCACCGGCGCGAGTGGGGCTTCGTGCTGGCGGCGACCGTGCGGGTGACCCGCGATATCGATCTCGCCGAAGAGGCTGTGCAGGAGGCGTTCACGCAGGCCCTGCAGGCCTGGCCGGAGTCGGGGATCCCGGATCGCCCCGGCGCCTGGCTGACCACGGTGGCCCGGCGGCGCGCCCTGGACGCCCGGCGCCGCGACATCGCGTTCGAGCGCTCGATTCCACTGCTGGTGGAGGATCCGGTTCCCGATCCGGCAGCCCCGGACTCGGTGGCCGACGATCGGCTGCGGCTCATCTTCATCTGCTGCCACCCGGCCCTGTCGATGGAGGCGCGGGTGGCGCTGACCCTGCGCCTGCTGTGCGGTCTGTCCACCCCGGAGATCGCGCACGCCTTCCTGGTCGCGGAACCGACCATGGCGGCACGCATCACGCGGGCCAAGAAGAAGATCGCCGAGGCGCACATCCCCTACCGCCTCCCGTCCGACGAGGAACTGCCCGACCGCGTCGACGCGGTGCTGACCGTGCTGCACCTGCTGTTCACCACCGGCCACACCGCCCCGGCCGGCGCCGAGCTGGTCCGCCCCGAGCTGGTGGAACGCGCCCTGGACCTGGCCCGCATGCTGCGCCTGCTGCTGCCCAACGATCCCGATGTGGCGGGTCTGTACGCGCTGCTGCTGCTGACCGACGCCCGCCGCGGCACCCGCACCGACGAGAACGGACGCTTCCTGCCGCTGGCCGAGCAGGACCGCACCCACTGGGACCGCCGAGCCATCTCCGAGGGAATAGCCTTGGTGCGCAGATCATTACGCGGACGTACACCGGGCCGCTTCCCGCTCATGGCGGCCATTGCCGCCGTCCACGCCGAGTCCCCCGCCTTCGACGCCACCGACTGGCACGAGATCGCCGGTCTCTACGACCATCTCATCGCCGTCTGGCCATCCCCCGTCGTCGCCCTCAATCGCGCCGTCGCCCTCGGCCACGCCCACGGCCCGCAGCGCGGCCTGGACGAACTCGACCGCCTGGCCACCGAACCCCAGCTCACCGGCTACCACTACCTGCCCGCCGCCCGCGCCGAATTCCTCACCCGCCTGGGCAGATTCGACGAGGCCCGGCTCGCCTACCAGGAGGCCCTGCTACTCGCCGAGAACACGGTCGAAGCGGACTTTCTCACCTCCCGCCTGCACGACCTCGACCGCTGAATCGGATTGCCGCATCGCGCAGCGACAGTTAGATTGCCGCTCATGGGGATCCGCGGGGCAGTGACACTGGGGGCGATCGCGCTGGTCGTGGGAACCGGCGGCGTGGCCGCGGCGGAGCCCACGGTCGAACGCGAGTCCTTCACCTTCCAGTTCGGAGATTTCACCGGCTCGGGTGAGCTCGACTATCCGGCGGGCGCGCGCAATGCGCCTGTGGTGGTGCTGATTCCGGGCTCGGGCCCCGAGGATCTCAACGCCGACCAGGCGTCCGGCTCCCACATCTTCCTCGATATCGCCGACGACCTGACCAGCCGCGGATACGCCGTCATGCGCTACAACAAGCGTTACGTGCACGGCCCCGGCGACGTCGACAATGCCGACTACTGGACCAAACTCGACCTGAACGGCATGCGCGACGACGCCGATCAGGTCCTGCGTGCCGCCGAACAGGATTCACACGTCGACCCGCACCGTGTCTTCGTCTACGGCTGGAGCGAGGGCAGCACCGTCGCGGCCGCCCTGGCGACGACCCATCCGGAATTGGCCGGAACCATCTTCCAGGGCCCGGTGGCACTCCCCTGGCGCGTGACCTTCGGCTATCAGGGCGAGCAGGTCTACGCGCCGTACCTCTCTCGGTTCGCGGTGGACGGCCTGCTCGGACCCGACGAACTCGCCCGCGCCTTCCACGGCGATGGCGGCCTCATGGCCAAGTTCGCACTCCGGTTCGCCTGTGTGAACGCCGATGGCGGAGACTTCACCGTCCGCCCGACCTGGGATCTGAACCGAGACGGCAAGCTGGACGTGAACCTCGAGTTCCGCCCCGTCTACCAGTTCTACCTGGAGTCCGCCATGCGCCCGGGCGGCATCTACGACATCTACGACCCGGCCCGCGCCCTCCCCAGCGTCATCGAACAGGCCCCGAAACTGACTGCGCCCGTGCTCATCCTGCAGGGTGCGGAAGACGCCAACGTCCCGCCTGCGGGTTCGTCCAGCCTCGACGCCGCCCTGGCCACCGCCGGCAACCGCGACCACACCCTCCATGTCTTCCCCGGCCTCGGCCACTCCCTCGGCCCCACCCCCGACGTCCTCCACGACGACTTCCAGCCCATTGACCAGTCGGCCTTGGACGCCCTGGCGCATTGGCTGGACGCCCACCGGTGACCGGCCCTGCACACCAGCCGAACCAGCTGTGCCGGAAGGGTTTTCCCGCCCCTCTCGACGCACGGACATCCGCAGGCGCGCGGCGTCGAGATCGACGACGTGGTGGATGGTCGTCAGGGGCGGGTGGCCCGGTTCGCGGCGATCCGGCCGCCGGACTCGTGCACCGGAAGATACGCGGCCGCGAGCACTGGCTGTCCCTCGAACCCGAGGGCCTCGCCCACGCCCAGCAGTGGGTCGCCGATCAGCTCGCCGCAGCGTTGGACACCGGGCGCTGACGCGATCGGCGCTCGAGCACTGCCAGCAGGCCGGTTGGCAGGACGGCGAGGGCGGAGCCTGCGAGCACCCAGCCGAAGGTGACCGCGAAGGCGTCTCCTCGGCCTGGCTGCCCGATGCCTCCCGGCAGGTGCTGTTGCAGGATCACCACGAAGGCGGCGGTGCCGATCGAGCCGCCGACACGCTGCATGATGGTGAGTTGTGGTGTGGCGTCGATGATCTGGGACGGAGTGAGATGCCGCATGGACGCCGTCATGGCGGGCATGGCGGCGAGGCCGATGCCAAGGCCGCGCGCGATCATGGCGAGGCAGAGCAGCCAATAGGGGGTGTCGTCGGTGAGCAGCATGAACGGTACGGTGGCGACGCAGCAGACGAGAGCGCCCAGCAGGCAGGTGAGGGCGCCGATGCGCTCGTAGAGGCGCGCGGACAGGCCCATGGCGATGGCCGCGCCGACGCCCTGCGGTGCCATCAGCAGGCCGGTGTGGGCGGCGTCCTGATGGCGGATCAGCTGAAAGTACAAGGGCAGCAGCACCATTGCGCCGAACGTCACCGCGCCGATGACGAGGGTCGAGACAGTCCCCGCGGCGAAGTAGCGGTCCCGCCACAGGCGCAGGTCCAGAACCGGATTCCGGATCCGCAGCGAATGCGCGACGAATACCGCGACCAGAATCGCTCCGCCACACAGTGTTACGAGCACCTTCGGGTCGGTCAGGCCACGCGATGCCGCCTCGGACAGTCCATAGGTGATTCCGGCCATGCCCGCCGAGACCAGGATCAGGCCGAGCACATCCAGTGCCTCGGCCGACTCGGCGCGCTCATCCGACGGCAGCAGGCGCGCGGCCAGCACCAGCCCGATCGCGCCGATCGGTGCGTTGATCAGGAAAATCCATTGCCAGCCCGCGTATTCCAGCAGTAGACCGCCGATCGTCGGTCCGATCACCGGGGTCAGCACCATCGGAATGCCCGCCGCCGCCATGGCTTTCGCCATCCCGTCCCGCCCTGCCGCAGTGACCAGGATCATCTGCCCGACCGGGATCATGACCCCGGCCCCCAGCCCCTGGGCCACCCGGGCCGCGATCAGCATGCCGACGCTCCCCGCGGCGGCACAGGCCACCGAGGCGAGCGTGAACAGCAGCAGCGCGGCGAGATAGAGCCGTTTGGCCCCGACGCGCCGTGCGGCCCAACCGGTCACGGGCAGCACGGCCGCCTGCACCAGCAGGTAGACGGTGACGACCCACTGGATCGCGTCGAGCGTGCCGCCCAGATCGGCGGCCAGCGATTTCAGGGACACATTGACGACGGTCGCGTCGAGGAAGGCGAGTATCGCGCCGACCAGCACGACCACGATGGCGCGGCGCGCCTGCGGAGTGAGGGCGGACCGGTCCACGACCCCGCCCGGGATATTCGAGATAGTCACACATCGAAGTGTCATCCGTTTGGATAAAAGAGTCAACCATTTGGATGACATACGGATGTATGACACAGTCGATACGGCGGATGACACAGTCATCCACCGCATTACGATGGCCGCATGGCAACCGCACCCGACCCCGACACGGACCCCGTCCCGCCTACCGCGGGCCGCCGGCCCCGGCGCGCGCCCAGCGCCGCCGATCGCCGCCGCGACGCCGAACGCTCCCGCCGGGCCCTGCTGGACGCGGCCCTGGACGAGTTCGCCGCCAAGGGTTTCGACGGCGCACGGGTGCAGGAGATCGCCGATCGGGCCGGGGTCAACAAACAGCTGATCGCCTACTACTTCGGCGGCAAAGAGGGCCTGTACCGAGAGATTCAGCGCGGCTGGCCCGCAGCGGAAGCCGAGCGCGCGGATCCGGAACTCCCGCTCGACGAGGTCGCCGCGCGCTATCTGTCCGCGGTGCTCGCCGATCCCCGTCCGGCCCGCCTCCTGGTGTGGCGCGGCCTCACCGGAAGTGGTTCTACCACAGACTATTTGGACGGATCCGCGACCGTCGACACCGATCTGGCCAACCTGACCCGGGCCCGGGAACGCGGTGAGATCTCGCCCGAGCTCGACCCCGCCTTCATCAGAATGGCCCTGATGGGCATGATCCTGGCACCCGTCATGCTTCCCGAGACCGCCCTGCAGGCGACCGGAAAGCAGCCCGGCTCACCGGAATTCGAAGAGTATTACGGCGCGCAGCTGCGCAGATTGATCCAGTTACTCGGCCGGTGAGGTTCGGAATTCACCGCGCGAGCAGCGGTTCGGGGCGATCTCACCGAAGGCGAGACAGGACTTTCGACTGCGGCGGGGATTATCTGCAGACGGTGGCATACGGGGTGCACACCGTCCAGCCGGTGCCGTCGGGGCGGGCCGCGGGCATCCAGGTGTGGTCCGAACCGCCGGTGCTGAGCCGGTTGGCGGTTGCCGGGTCGGGGGTGGCGGGTTGTGGGGCGGGGTCGACGTATTCGTACTGGTAGGAGTAGCCGTATGGGTCGGTCGAGTAGGTGATGGCGGTGTGGTGGGATGTGCCGGGGGTGGTGGATCCGGCCCCGGAGCCGCCCGAGATCGTCGCGCCCGGCGGTTCGGCCGCGGCGATGCCGGCGGCGGTGGCGAACAGCACTCCGGCCGCGACCAGGCAGGTCAGCGGTTTCCGGACGGCGATCAGGGCGTTGCTGGTGTGCATTGAATGAACCTCCTCGTTCGCCCTAGATACGACGCCGGGTTACGTGGTGGTTCGGTAGTTGATCGAACAGTGAAGGCCGACAGCGGATTACGAGATCAGAAGCCGGGTCCGGGCGACAGCGGCAAGCGGCGCTCGCGGGGGATCGACAAAAGCAGCAGCGACAGCACCAGCCCGCCGCCGACCAGGTACAACCCCCAGGTCCCACTGAGCAGATGCCGATAGTCGGTGCGCAGCTCGTGATCGAAGCGCTGGTCGAGGCGCCAGGCCAGCACGCCGAGCCCGGCCAGGCCGACGAGGACGCCGATCCAGCCCAGGATCCGCGATCCGACCAGCGCGGCCACCAGCACCACTGCCGCCACCCCGAGCAGCCCGATGGCCAGGGAGGTCGTGAAAGACCCTGACTGCGCCCCGATCTGGTCCAGCGACCGGCCCGGGGCAAAACCGTTCCGCAGGTCGGTGAACTGGACATTCCGCGCGTCGACCGTGCCGACCAGCGGACCGAAAACCCCGACCGCCACCGCGATGGCGGCGGCGAACAGCAGCAGATGAACGAAAGTGCGCATACTCCACGGTATTGCGCTTCCGGCCCCCCGGCACGCCCTCGAACCTTACGGTCCGAAACACGCCGGGGGACCGGCGGATGAATCAGGCGCGGCGGTCCACCGCGGCCCACGCAGCCACCGCGACCACACCGGACACGACCGCGACCGACGGCCAGGCGCCGATCTTCTTGGCGAGCGGGTGCGAGGCCCCCATCGCGCCGATGGCGAGCCCGGTCAGCGCGGCCGCACCACCGGTGCCGACCGTCTTGCGCCAGCGCGGGAAGGCGGCCGCCGTGCCTGCCGCGAACACCGCGCCACCGAGCTGACGCTTCTTGGTGGCCTGAGCGAGGGCGAAGCCACCGGTGAGCCCTCCGGCCACCAGCAGCGAGGTCGGTACCGCGAGAATCCCTGCCATTGTCACTACCTCCAAACACGCAAGCGAACGAACTATCCCCTCGACGGTAACCGGAGCCGATTCCACCGTTTTCCCGGGGCCACGATCCGCCCGGTCAGCCACGATCCGGATCGGTCAGCAGTGAGCGGTTCAGCTGGTCCTCACTGATCGGTGGAACCGGCAGCGGGTGAGCGGCTTCCGCGCGCAGCCCGTCCAGCATGAGCGCCAGATTGCGCCGCCAGACCTCGGGCGCGATGCCCGCGGTCTGTTCCACCACCCGGGTGTGCGACCAGGTGATGAAGGCGATGTCCTCGAGCGCCCAGTCCGCCCGCAGCACCCCGGCGTCCTGTGCGCGCGTGATGATTTCGCGCATGATCGCATGCCCGCGATCGCGTTGCGCGGCGATCTCCGGACTCGGCGCGGCGCGCAGCGCCAGCTCGTTGAGCAGCCGATCGTAAGCCTGTAGCTCACAGATCTTTTCGACGAGATAGACGAACGATTCCCACGGATCACCAAGTGCCAGCGCCTCTTCCGCGATGCGCCCGCCCGCCTCGATGCGATCCTCGACGGCGGCCGCGATCAGATCGTCCCGGGTCGGGAAGCGGTTGTAGAGCGTACCGATGGCCACGCCCGCGCGGGCGGCGATCTCCTTGAGCGGCGCGTCGAGCCCGCGTTCGGCGAAGACCTCGCGCGCCGCGGTCACCAGCGCATCGCGATTGCGGCGGGCGTCGAGGCGGAGGGGTTTCTGCGCGGGCATGCGCCGATCCTACAAATCGGGTTGCGGATTTAAGTTGAGCATAGGTTCAAGTTCATGCTAGCGTCGGTTGCATAACTTGAACCATGGCTCAACTTAGTGAGGAATGAGCATGAGCAAGACCATCGCGATCTTCGGATTCGGCCCGGGCCTGGGCATGGGCGTCGCCCGGCGCTTCGGCCGGGAAGGCTTCCGGGTGGCAGTCATCGGCCGCAAACCCGGCAAGGCCGAGCAGCACGTCGTCGATCTGAAGGCCGAGGGCATCGAGGCGGCCGCCTTCCCGGCCGATGTGACGGACGCGGAACAGCTCACCGATGCCGTCGCGACCATCCGAAAGACCTTCGGCGACATCGATGTAGCTCTGCACGGCGCGGCCGGCGAGATGACCGACCGCATTCCCTCCACACTCGCCCTGGACATTCCGGACCTGCGCGTCCCGATGGCGTTGAAACTCCACTCCCCCGTGCTCATGACCCGGGCCCTGGCACCCGCCATGATCGAGCGCGGAGAGGGCGCGCTGCTGTACTCCTCCGGTTCGTCCGCGCATACGGTGCAGCCGTATCTGGCCAATATCGGTGTCGCCCTGGCCGCCCAGCGCGGTTACCTGCTGCAGCTCGCCGAGGAGTTGCGCGACACCGGCGTGTACGTCGGCCTGCTGAATATCGGCGCGCTGATCGGCGACAGCCGGGCCGAGCAGATCATCGACGAGCATCCCGAGGTGGTTCCGGCGGGCGTGAGCATCCCGCGCATGACCAATAACGAGCTGGGCGATCGGTATTGGGACATGTACACCCAGCGCGACCGCACCGAGGTGGAGGTCGGCTTCACCGACTGACACGCACCCCCGGCCGCTGGGGATTCGTGAGATGTGTTGCGGGCGAAGCGAGCCATACGATGAGGACCTGACGAAACACGGTCCGGGGCGGCCTTCTGCGCCAACTACGCTCAGCCGCAGTAGCGTTCGGTCAGCGGATGCCGGGGGTCGCCGGGTCGGTTCCCACGCAGCCGAGGACGAAGCAGCCCGGCGGCCAGTCGCCGAACGGCGGATACAGCGGCTTGCCGAGGCATTCCAGAATGCCGCAGCCCGGGTAGGCCATCGGGCCGAGGCCCAGAGCGGACAGCGTGGCGTCGGGGTTCATGAACATCGGGTCGGTGAGGCTGGTGTCCGGCCGCGGTACGTACGGACCCGGGTCGGGCAGGCTCGGGGTCCGGAACGCGGTGGTGAGCCCGCGCAGCACGTCGTGCGGAAAGCTCACCGCGCCACCGGGAACCGTGATGCCGGTCCAGCTGACCAGCAGGCCCAGGCTGGGGACGATGAAGTTGTCCTGGCGCATCATCCCTGCCATCTGGATGGCGTCCTTGGGCAGTCCAGGGAACAGGTCCTCGCAGTCCGGGCCGTTGACGGTGATCAGGAAGCCGTAGCAGGGATTGACGTCGTTCGGCCTCGTGGCCTGGGTCAGGTAGCCCGCGGAGATCAGCTGCCGGCCATGCCAATTGCCGCGATTCACCAGCAGCAGCCCGAGTTTGGCGTAGTCGTCGGGCGGCAGCACCAGGTGGGCGTGCCCGTAGGTGTTGCCGCTGCGGTCCCGCGCCCAGAGATAGTCGGACGTCTCGATGCCCAACGGGTCGAAGAGGTTTCGCTGCGCGTAGGCCTGGAAGTCCTCGCCCACGGCCCGCTGGACGACATAGACCAGCAGGTCCACGGCCCGCTGACTGTACTGCCAGGTCTCGCCCTGCGGATGCTCGATGGGCATGGCCAGCGCCTGCGCCACCACGTTCGGGTCCAGCCGGGCCAGCCCGGTGATGCCCTCGGAGGCGATGGCGACCTCCATGCCGGAGGTCTCGGTCAGCAGGCTGCGCACGGTGATCGCGCGATGTTCGGCATCGCCGAGCCCGGCGGGGAGGTAGACATCGATCGGATCGTCCACGCGCAGTTTGTGTTCGTCCACGGCGATCCCGGCCACCAGCGACACCACGCTCTTGGTGCCGCTCCACAGATTCCAGGCGACGCCGCCAGCGCGTTGATTGCTGGGCCCACCCCCGATCAGGCAGTTGTCGCGGAACACCTGGACGGTGAATCGGGTCGGGTCGGAGGCGAAGTCCACCGCCTGCCGTAGTGCGGCCGAATCCAGTCCCACCTCTTCGGGTGTCGCGGTCTCGGGCTGCCGACCCGAGCTGACCTCGCAGTGCCGCAGGCCATCCGGCTCGGCGCGGCCGGCCGGCCCGGCGATCAATGCCAGGGCGGCCGCCAGCGCCGCCACCACGATGCCTGTCACGATTCGCGCCATTCGCCCTCCGCTCCCGATCGGTCGTGAAGCTTCATCGGAGAGCCCTTGGGGCCGTTATCTTTTCGAGACCCGCGACTTTCTGGGGCGATAGTTCTGGGGGGTCAACCGTGCCGGTGACTCAGCGGGCGTCGACCGTGGCGAAGGCGGCCCAGATCAGCGGGGAATGCTGGATCTCGCCGGTGCTGCGCCAGGCAGCCAGGTGCGCACGCTGCCACGCGTTGAGAGCGGCGACGGGATCGGGCGATTCGTGGGCGGCGTCGATGGCGCACACCGCCTCCTGGAAGGGGTGCGTGGTGGTGGGCGTGCCCGCGAAGCGATGGAACGCGAGATCGGTGGGCAATGGCCAACGTCCGGCCGTCACCACATCCGCGCCGCCGGTGAGCATGGCCGCGACCAGGCCGAGGGGCTCGGCGAACCGGAGGTCGCCGCCGCTCTCACAGGCGATCAGGGCAACCCGGCTCGGGATCGGCCAGATCTCGGGCCCGGTGCGGGGCACCGCCTCGCCGTGCCCATTGCGAGGCACCGCCTCGTGCCCATTGCGAGGCACTGCCTCGCCGTACCCATTGCCCGAATAGTCGTGGCCCGCACCGTCCGTGAGTGCGTACGTGCCGAGCAGCAGGTCGCGGGCCGAGAGCGGCCGGTGGTCGCGGTAGGCCGGTGCGCAGCCCGGGCTGGCGGCAGTACAGGACAGATGCAGGGTGGCCGATTCACTGCGGCCGGATTCGGGGGCCGCGGCGGTGACGTGACCGACGTACAGCAGGCGTGCCGCGCCCGCGTGCAGGGTGCGGCTCAGCCAGGCCCGGTCCAGATCGGTGCGGCGGAACGCCGCGAGGGGATCGCCGACGGGCGGGCTCAGCCGATCGGCGGCGGCATGCGTGGCGACCAGGGCGGCGAGCGGCGCGTCCGCGGCCATCCGGCCGAGCACCGATCCCAGTGCGGAGTCGGCGCGAAAGCCCGGCACCCGCGGATCCAGGATGGCGACCACCGGCAGGGTCCGGGTCTCCGCCCACGACCGCGTCACCCGGGCGGGCGCGTGCACGATGCCGGCGGGCGCGAGCACGCTCACGTCGGCGATCTCCACCAGCCGCACGTCCGGATCGGGGGCGATGAGCTCCCACGGCACCTGCGCGGTGCGCGGCGAGGGCTGGATGCGGATACGCGGCCGGATGCCCTGCGAATGGAGCTCGTGGAGGCGCACCGCCAGGTTGTAGTGCAGGAAGGTCGACGAGAGGTATTGGGCCAGCGCGTTTTCCGCCGAGTAGGAGGCCAGTTCACCGGTGGTGAGCGCGGATTCGAGGCCGCCGGCCACGCCGGGCGCGGGCAGGGCCGCCGCGAACCGGGCCACGGCCGCCTCGACCTGTTCCTCCGGCACCACGCCGACGCCGCCGCGCGCGCTCTCGTCGGTCCAGCGCCAGGTCACGTAGAGGTCGCCCGCATCGGCCATGCGGATGCAGACGGTGGGTGTCATGCGGGTATCACCCGCTCGGAGCGGACACGACGGCCGTAGCGCTGTTCGGCGGCGTCCAGCCAGGCGGACAGGGCGATATGCCCGTCCGGCGGAACGGAAACCCGCGGCGGCGGGCTGACGGGCAGGCCCGCACCGGTCGCCACCGCGGCGAGTGCGGTACCGAGTTGCAGTGCGTCCTGGACGGCGGCGGCCGATTCCGAGGGCGGTTCGAAGGGCTGGAGCAGATCGAGCGGCGCGGGTGGTTCCGCCGGCAGCTTGCTGATATCCAAGATGGCTCCCGCACAGTGATTTTCGATGAGGTCGGCGACCAGTCGCGCATCACCGGCCAGATAGGAGTAGCGGAAGGCGAGCCGCAGCGCGGGATTCACGATGCGCCGGTGCCACGAATCGCGCTGTGCTCCGTCGGGGAGCTCGTAGCGGACGGCATCGAGCGCCAGCGCCGCCGGAATCGCCAGATCCACTGCCCGCGTCAGCAATCCGGGCACCTGCGTGACGAGCGGCTCCAGTAGCTCTGCATACCAGTAGTCGAGCTGGGCACAGTGCAGGCCGAGGCCGCGGACCGCGTAGACAGCCCGCGCGGCGGCCAGTTCGGACTTCCCATCCTCGAACTGTCCCGAGGCAAATGCGCTGGTGGCCAGTCGAATTCGGACATCCGCAGCGTCGATCACGGCCTGCGATTCCTCGAAACGCCGCAGCGCCTCGCGGTAGCGAGACCGGGCGGTCTCCTGCTGTCCGCGCTGCTCGGCGATGAGCCCCATGACCTTGAGCCCGATTCCGGCCCGGTGTGCGACCCCGGCCACCTCGAAGTACTCCTGCGCGGCGGCGAGCAGCGGTTCCGCGTCATCGAACGACCCGGTGCGCGCGTACATCAGCGCCAGTCTCTGCCGTGTCTCGGCGACCCCGGCGATGTCGTCGACCGCTTCGAAGGCGGCCAGGGCCTGTCCTGCGAAATCCTGTGCCAGCTCCCACTGGCCGGTCTCGAAATGCACGGCGGCCAGGTTCATCAGCGGCTGCCCGGCCTGCTCGGGCTGCCCGAAACGCCGTGCCGCTTCCAGTGATTCGCCCGCCAGGTCCAGCGCCCGCCACCACTGCTGCCGACGCATCGCGACCGCTGTCAAGGACACCAGGCAGGCCAGCCGCAGATCCCCCGGCGCGTCCTCCCGGCCCAGCGCGGTCCGAGCCTGTTCCAGAGCCTGCTGCGCCCCGTCCAGATCCCCGAGATTCTGCAATGCCTGCGACAACCCGATCAACGCGCCCGGATACCCCCGCGGCGCGTCGGAGGACATCTCTTCCAGCGCTTCAACGAACCGCTCCACCGCCGTCGCGTGGTCTCCCAGCCGGTCGGTCACCATCGCCATGTCCACCAGGGCGCACAGCCGTAGATCCCCGGTTTCGGCCTCGACGGCTCGCTCGAAAATCCGCACCGCCTCCCGCAATTCGCCGCGGGCGAACGCCTCGGCTCCCGCGCGGAGCAGGGGGCTCTCCGCGTTCATGGTCTCGTCAGCGGTCGGGGCCGGTGCCTCCGACTGTTCGGCTGTGTCGCCGCCCGAGTCATCCTTCGGCATGTCAGAAGTCCGAATCCCCCGCTGCGGCCGCGATTTCGGCGAGCAATGGCGCGAACGGGCCGGAATCGCCGATGCCCGGTTCGGCCGCCGTGCGGAGCCGCTCGGCCGCGAAGTCGCGGATCCGGCGGCGCAGGGCGGCCGCGGAATCCGCAGCGGGTTCCCCGGCCGATCCCGGGTCGGCCTCCGGATCCGGTCCGAAACCGGGGACGTGGATGGCGACACGGACGGCGGAAGCCGGTGCGGACAGCGCGAATTCGCCGATCCAGGAGTCGTCGGCGGCACGCAGTTCGGTGCCGAGCTCGCCACGGCCGGTATCGATGGTTGCCCAGGGCCGCAGGTGGGCCGGAACCGCATCGGGCAGGCCCGGGTGCGCCGCCACCGCGATGGCCACGCTGGTCGCTCCGGCTTCGCGGACGAGTTGCCAGGACACCGCGGATTCGGAGGCGTCGACCAGCCCGGGCGGGCAGCGGCGCCAGTCCCACCCGCCGGTGCCGCGAGCCAGCACCAGGGTGCCGCCGGGCCGGGCCTCGTCACCGGCCGCGAGGGCGTAATCCGAAGCGCGCAGGAATGTTTCGAGGTAGGCGGAAACCCGCGGGGCGAGCGCGTCCGCGCCGTCCACCAGGAGTTCGCACTCCTCGGTCAGCAGGGCGATATCGCGGTCGAGCAGCGCCGGGTCGAGGTCGGCGATGCCGTCCAGGGTGGACGCCGGCCACCACCGGGATGCCCAGTGCGCGTATGCGAGTCGGCGGGCGCTGGCGGCCTGGGACTGGAGCACGGGAGCGGCGGGCACGTCGACCGGGCGCTCGTCCGCGGCGACCGCCGGTGCCGGCTGATCGTCTGCGGTCGCCACCGGCCCGCCCGGCCGGACGGAGTCGAGGGCCAGGGCTGCGGATTCGCCGTAGAGCGCCCACACCCATTCCTGCGCGGCATCCACATTGTCGATCAGGGCCGCCGGAAGTTCTTGTCCGGCAAGCACACTCCAGATGAGGTGGCCGCCGACGACCTCGAGCACCATGGTGTCGGGCCCAGGGGCGGTGTGCAGGGCGGCCGGGTCGCCGACCGGGACTATGCCACGCAACCCGTCGGGGTAGCGATGGATCGTGACCGCCGAGTTCGTCATCCCACTCTCGATTCCCGATCGCCGGGCTCGGCCGCCGCGCCGGCGGCCAGGGCCCGTTTCACCCGCATCCGGTGATCCAGGATCACCGAACGGGCCACCCCGTCCAGCAGATCCCAGAGCTCGTCCGCGGCGTACACGGGGAACTCACGCACGTCCCGCCCGTGCAGTCGCGCCCATAATCTGCGCAGGTAGGAACGCCACGGCACGCGCAGATCCGCCGCTATCGCCCCCAGTGGACCGTCGATCGCATCCACCCGCACCGCCATTCGCCGCGCCTGCAACACATAGGCCTCGCGCTGCCATCGTCCATTGATCAACCGCGCCGCGGCACCGCCGCCCCCGATCGCACC
Organism: Nocardia sp. NPDC101769; assembly: GCF_044766925.1. Taxonomy (NCBI): domain Bacteria; kingdom Bacillati; phylum Actinomycetota; class Actinomycetes; order Mycobacteriales; family Nocardiaceae; genus Nocardia; species Nocardia sp. NPDC101769. Next base: position 106,740 of record NZ_JBIWMX010000016.1, read on the forward strand.
GGGCGCCGTATAGCGGGCGCTGGCCGATTCGGCCGCGCCACCCGTCTCATCCACCGAGCGGGCGGGGCTCTGAGCTCCGGTCGATCCCACGGGTTTGCCGGTCGGGCCCGCCGCCGACCCGCCGATCCGCGCGGACTCCTCCGGAGCAGCGCTCGATGGTGCGCCCGGCCGGGTCAGACCGGCTGCGGCACTGGTCAATCCAGCGACGACGCCCGTCACCCCGGCCGCGGTACCCGCCAGCCCGGTCGAACCGCCGAGCAACCCGGCGGGGGTACCGAGCAGCCCGGCGGCCGTGCCGGTCAGGCCGACGGCCGCGCCCAGCAGACCGGTGGCCGCACCGCCCAGGGTGACAGTAGATCTGGGGGTGGGGGCGGCGTCGCCGTCCGGGTCGTAGCCGATGGGAAGCGCTGCGCCGAGGGGGCGGAGGTTGACCGCCAGGGTGGCACCGGCGGCAGCGGCCACCCGGAGGGATTCGTCCAGCAGCGCCCAGGGGGCGCAGGCGCGGGCGATTTCGGCGGCGACCAGTTCGGGGATCGCAGGCAGGTCGGACCGTTCGCTGGATGCTTGCAGAACGGTGAAGATGCGCTCGTGGATGGTGCGGTCCAGGGGCAGGCCGAGAGTGGCGGTGGAGGCCGAGAAGCCGACCTCGGGCGGGAGCGGAAGGGGGTACAGGGTGAGGCCGAATTCCTGTGCGGTGCAGCCTATTTCATTGAGCCACAACCGGATTCCGGTGTGGGTGCCCACTGATGCGTCGATGACGGCGTCGAGATCGGCGGGGCCACCGGCGCCGTCGAGTCTGGTTGCGGCGCAGTCCTCCAGGAGTCCGGCCAGCAGCTCGGAGTGGTCGGGCACCTCGGTCAGCGGGCGCCGCCGCCAGGCGGTCCGGATCAGTCCGGTCAGCTCGCCGACCCGGGCCGGTTCGGACAGGTACTCCTTGAGCGCCTGGGTGGTGCGGCCGGCGGCGAGTCCGTGGATCTCGCGCAGCGCGGCTTCCGCGGCGGCCCGGTCGCCGACCGGGTCCGGCACGCCCGAGACGGTGGCGAGTTCGAAACAGCGCTGGAAGTACAGGTCCTGGGCATTGCCCTCGGTGATCCGCAGCGCGCGGCGCGTCTGCTTGAGCAGTGTGAACCAGACCGCGGTGGCGCGCAGGACATCGGCGGCGGCGTGAATCCGGGTGGCCAGCAACACCGCTCCGTCGGCGGAGAGCATCGAGCCCGCGCACTGCGGGTGCTGAACCGGGCGGATGACCAGCGGATCCAGGATCAGTTTGACGGTCCGCCGCAGGGGTCCACCGTGCGGTCCGCTCAAGGGTTCGACGCCGTCGAGGCGGCGCCACACCTCATCCAGCACCATGGCCCGCGGTCGTCGCATTCGCCCAGGTTAGCCCAGTGTCACCGGCTTTCGCGTGCCGGAAGTTGGGATCGGTAGGCCGGGTGCCGATTTCTACGGTTCTGGCATCGGTTCCACCACGGAGCCACCATCCCGAGAACGAGGAATGACCATGAACTCCAAGCCCGTCCGCCTGACCACCGCCGTCCTCGCCGCCACCGCCGCGGCGGCCCTGCTGGTCACCGGCTGCTCCAGCAACTCGAGCAGCTCCAAGTCCAGCTCGACCACCGCCGCCCCCGCGGCCACCTCCGCCGCGGCCACTTCGGCTCCGGGCTCCGCGGCCCCCGCCGGCGGCGCGTCGTCGGCCTCGGTCGACGGCAAGGCGATCACGGCCAAGTTCGAGACCACCTGCGCCAAGCAGGCCGGCAACCTGGCGCTGGCACTGACCGACAGCGGCAACTCCACCTACGGCACGCTCAGCGCGAGCGCCACCATCACCGGCGACACCACCGTGCAGGCGGTCGGCATCACCGGCACCAAGGGCGGCGACAACGGACAGCCGTACGCGCTCGGCTTCGGCAACGGTATGCCGGGCGGCAACGCCAAGGTCACCAAGAGCGGCAACACCTTCACCGTCACCGGCGAGGGCGTCGGCACCCCCGACCTGTCCAACCCGATGGCCGGCCCGAAGACCGAGAAGTTCGAGATCGTCTTCGCCTGCAGCACCATCGTCGGCGGCTGAGCCGGTCCGTCCACCGGCCCCCGAAGCGGGGCCCCGTTGTCCCCGCTCGTGCCGCCGGGCATGAGCGGGCTCTTCTCCCCACCTCTCTGATCCGGAAAGCTCATGAAGAACCAAATCCGCTACGCAGCACTCGCCCTCGGCGTCCTGGCCATCGGCTACTACGTGTGGCACGGCCTCACCTCCGTCAGCGTCTTCGGCTGGGTCGGCCCGCAGATGGCCCTGCCGATCATCGCCCTGACCATCGTCCCCATCGCCTTCGCCTTCACCGGCGACGGCATCATGTCGGCCTTCACCGGCAACAACAGCTCCCAGTTCCGCAATGGCATGGTGGGCCTGGGCACCATCGAGGGTGTGCGCCAGACCGGCGTCTACCTCAACGAGCAGCCGCAGGTGCGCATCGACTTCCGGGTCGAGGGCGCCGACGGCAAGGTCTTCGCCTCGCACGCCAAGATGATCGTGCCGCTGACCCAGCTGGCGCTGCTGCGGCCCGGCGTGGTGCTGCCGGTCCGCTACCTGCCCGACCGACTCGAGAAGGTCGAGGTGGACCTGTCCGGCGATACCTCCGCGGCACAGGAGGCCATGAACGCGGCCAACATCCGCAAGGGCTTCACCACCCCCGCCAAGATCGATATCGCCCGGCGTGGCATCGCGGCCCAGGCCGTGGTGCGGTCGCTGTCGGTGCCCGGGGAGATCCGCGACGGCCACTCGCGGCTGGATCTGATGCTGGTGGTCACCCGCCCGGACGGCAGCAGCTTCGAGGCGCGCACCGAGAAGTTCCTGCCTCCGGCGGCGGTCTCGATGGTCCAGGTCGGCCGCGTGGTGAACGTCCACTACCTGCCCGAGAACGAGCAGGAGGTGGTGCTGTCGCTACCGGTCAACACCGCCAACTGACTGTGGTATCCGAAAAGCAAACTGACAGTCGTATCCGAAAAGCACAGAGCCGCAGGCCCATCGGGCTGCGGCTCTTCGTCATGCCGGGGTTCTTGTCGTATCCCGTCAGGGACGTTCGTAGAAACCGTCGATCCGGCCCCGGGCGTGCGCCCTGGCAGCCGCGAGTACCACCCGCGGCTTGGCCGACTCGGGAGCGCCGCCGCCGGGGATGGTGACCCGTTCTGTCAGCGCGAAGACCTGGAAGACGTACCGGTGCGGCCCGTGTCCCGGGACCGGCCCCGGACCGATGTATCCGCGCCCCCAGCTCGATCGCAGCACCTCGACACCGTCGATTGTGGAGCCGGGAGCCAGTGCGCCACTGGGCAGTTCACCGATCTTCGGATCGAGCATTGCGAGCGCGTGCACGAAAGGACCGCCGAACGGCGCGTCCTGATCCTCCACCACCAGCAGCAGCTGCGCGGTGTCCGCAGGGACTCCCGACCAGGCCAGCGCGGGCGACAGGTCCTGTCCCCCGACCCGTTTCATGGCGTGCCGGACATCGAGCGCCGCCTCGTGCTCGAAATCCGAGCTGGTCACCTCGAAGACGTCACCCGCTGCCAGATTCGGCCGGCACCAGGCCAGGTCCTCGGGCGCGGCGCGCCGGTTCCGCAGCAGTCTGCCGATGATCGCCATTCCGTTCTCCTTCGGCGGATAGAGCTCTTCAGAGCTTGCGGGCGTCCGCGGACAGCAGCAGCGGCTCGGCGAAGCGCCAGATCTGCTCGGCGGCATCGAATTCCAGCGACACCGCCGAGCCCGGGCTGCCGGCCCAGCGTTCCGGCACGGGTGTGCCGGGCCAGGTGTGGCCGCCCCCGAAGACCGTCCACTCCGATACCACGGTGCCGCCTACGCCCTGGCTCACCGTGGTGCGGGTCGATTGGTCGGTGGTGACGGTCTCGCCGGGCCCGGCGCAGCCGTCCAGCTCGCGCCAGTAACGCGCCGATTCCGCCAATCCCCTGGTGCCGCCCCGTGATTCGCCGTTCGGACCGAGATGGCGCGAGTAGCCGCCGGTGATCGGCACCACCGGATCGGCGTCGCCGTTGATGAGCATGGCCGACACCGCGTGCCCGGGCCGGATCGCGGTCAGCGCCTCGGGCAGCCCGCCCGCGACGGCGGCGAACACCGCCACCCGTTCGCCGGCCTCGAGGGCCATCCGGTGGGACATGAACGCCCCGTTGGAGATGCCGGTGACGACCGCGCGATCGTCCTGGGTACCGAATTGCTCAGCGCACCAGTCGATCACGGCCCGCAGGAAGGCGACATCGTCCACGCCCGCCTCATCCGCCGTGGTGACCCCGCGACCGTCGGCCCAGCAGCCTCCCCACCCGTCCGGGTAGACGACCCCGATCCCCCACTCGTCGGCGTGCCGGGCGAAGCTGGTCCAGTCGTACATCAGCCGCTCGGTCGTCGTCGCGCCCTGGTTTCCGTGCAGCGCCAGCACCAGTGGCGCGTGCTTCCGCTGCGGTGGGCGGACACCGAAGGTCCGGCGCAATCCATCGACGCTCAGTTCGCCTTCGACCAGTTCAGCGGCCACGGTCGTCCCTCCTAGCGGTAGTTCCCGGAAATCGCACCCCACTCTAGGCGGCCGTTCCGGCGGTGACCGCCGGCCGCGAATCACTCGAAGGCGTAGTGCGCCTCATCGATGACGGCCTCGAATCCGATGGCGCGGTAGATCTTGTTCGAGGTCGGATTGTCGATGTCGGCGTACAGGCAGACCTCGGCCCCGGTCTCGCGCAGCCGCCGGGAAACCTCCGCGACCAGTGCCGAGGCGTAGCCGTGGCCGCGTGCGGCCCGGGGCGTGAAGACCGGCCCGATCCGGCCCCAGCCGCCGACCGGGACCTGGTGCGCCGTCAGGGACACCGGCTGCCCGTCGTCCTCCCACAGCCACAAGCGTCCGGCCTCGATACGGGCGCGGATTCCCTTCTCGCTCATGGCCAGGTGCGCATCGTCCAATTCGCGGGCCATCTCGGCGAGCCAGCGCCCGCTGATCTCGATATCGGCCGCGGTGGCGGGCCGGGCCCAGCCCGGGGGCGCGAGCGGCGGGCGCATCGGCCCGAGCCGGTACAGCCGCGCACCGTGGTCCGCGTGATAGGCCCTGCCGCGCAGCGCACTCCACGCCGCCGCGAACGGTCCGGCCACAGCCTCGGTGCCGTGCACGTCGTCGATCTGCGGCAGGAGCTCGGCGAACCGGGTCACCAGGAGCGGCACCGCATCGATCGGCAACTGCCCCAACCACACTCCGCGCCCGGCGCTCCGCATGGCGACGCCCACAACGTCATCCGTGTGCACCGATGCGAAATAGGAGGGCTCACGGGCGATGGTGGGACCGGCGATTTCATGGACGAGGACGGTCGACATCACCGTGTGTCGCAAGGGATCACGCCCGAGAAACCCGGCCACCCGCCGCTGGAATTCCGCCGGATCGCTCGTCATCTCCACCCGCACCGGCCCAACCTAACGCGACGATCCGCCAGATCACACACGAATCGCCCGGTGATCACAGAATTCCCCGAAACGATCTTCCATCGGCGAGGTCGGCCCGGCTGTCCGAGCCGGGCCCGGCTCGACGGACTCGAACAACGTGCCGCCGGGGTCGCGGTGCGCTGTGCCTCGGGCCGGGTCTACTGCCCGGTGAGGTCGAGGCGGAAGCGGGTGGGGGTGGTGGCGGTGTTCGCGCGGAAGAACTTGGTGAAGTTGGCCGGGTCGTCGAAGCCGAGGCGGCGGGCGCATTCGGCGGTGGTGACCGGCTCGTGGGCGAGCAGGCGTTTGGCTTCGAGGGTGACACGGGCGTTCATGTACTGCTTGGCGGTGGCGCCGGTGGCCGATTGCACGGCGCGCGAGAGGGTGCGCGGCGAGTAGCCGAGTTGGGCCGCGTACCAGGCGACTTCGCGGGTTTCGGCGTGGTACCGCTCGGCCAGGCGGGCAAAACGGCCGAAGAGGTCGGTGGGGTCGGGCAGGGCGGGCAGGCCCGCGGCCAGCCGGAGCGTCACCGCGCTGAGCAGGTGGTGCAGGATGGCCGTATTCGGCGGATCGACAGCGTATTCGCTGGTCAGGTGTTCGAAGGCGGAGTCGGTCAAGGGATTCGCGGTTACCACCGGCGGTGTGGCCGGGGACGGCAGGTGCCCGAGGGCCGCGGCGGGCACCAGTTCCGGGCGGCACAGGATGAGATCGCCCTTCAGCTCGGCGATGTCATCCCAGCGGTGGGTCCAGCCGGGGCGGATCCAGGCGACGGTGTCCGCGGCCAGGTCGTGCGCGACGAAATCGATGGTCGTGCGCCCGCTTCCGGCGGTGCAGCGGGCCAGGACGTGGAAGTCGCCGCGGATCACCTCGTGTCCGGCGGCCACCGGCATCCGGCGCAACTGGTCGAAGGTCAGCAGTTCGAGACCGGTGGGGGAACCGGCCGTCGGCGCGTACCGCAATGTCCGGATGGGCTGTCCAATTTTGACCATGAGCGGTGCCGAATCTACCGGTCCGGCCCGGGTTTCGGGCCCATACCGCCGAGCCTGGCCCCGACGTCCGGGGTTGTCTGCCATCGTGGGTATCCGGAATGGTCGGTCGCCGATGATCATTCACATCCCCGTCAAGATTGTTCTCCCCCAGAGGAGTCCGCGATGGCACCGCTCATCGTTCTGGTCGTCGTCTCCGGTCTGGCCCGCCTGGCCGGGTGGCTCGATATCACCGATTGGCTGAACTCCTGGCCACACGCCGCCCGGATCGGCCTGGCCGCCATGTTCGCGCTGACCGCGTCGGCGCACTTCCTCCAGCCCCGCCGCGACGGCCTGATCGCCATGGTTCCGCCGCGCCTGCGCAATCCGGCGGGCCTGGTGACCCTGACCGGTGTCCTCGAATTGGCCGGAGCCATCGGCCTGCTCATCCCATGGGCCGCGCCCCTGGCGGCCGTCTGCTTGGCCGTCATGCTGGTCTTCCTGTTCCCGGCCAACGTCCGGGCAGCTCGCGCCGATCTCGGCATCAAGTCGATGCCGCTGCCGCTGCGGGGCCTGGTGCAGGTGGTCTTCATCGCCGCGCTGGTTCTGGCGGCGTTCTGAAAGGTATTCCCGGCCGGTCTATTTGATGGCGATCGGACTGATCGGGGTACCCACCGCACCCGGAATCCGCAGGGCGGGCGCGCACAGCAGGAAGTCGTGGACGCCGTCCTCGGCGCAGTCGCGAGACAGGGCTTCGAGATCCCAGATCTCGCCCAGCGGCAGCCCCATGTCGCGCAGCGCGAGCATGTGCAGCGGCATCATGACGCCGTCCTCGGGGCGCATGACCTCGACGGCCGGATTGTCCACCGCGACCGCGGCGATGTCGTGCTCGTGCAGCCATTCCGCGCAGCGCCAGCTCAGGCCGGGACTGGCGCCGAACCATTCGGCGGGCCTGCGGGTTTCGAGGAAGCGGGTCCACCAGCCGGTGCGCACCAGCAGGATGTCCCCGGGGCGCAGCTCGACGTCCTGCGCGTCCGCCGTCGCCTGCAGGTCCCGCGGCGTGACGATGGTCCCGGCCTCGAGCCGATCCAGGTGGTGGTGCCGGGCCACGTCCAGCAGCACGCCGCGGCCCACCACGCCGCCGCGCTCGGCGACGTGTTCGATGCCGAGCTTGGCGGCGCCGAAGCTGGTGACGGCCGCGGCCGGAAAGCCGTTGTAGAGCAGGCCGTCGTAGTACACGTGGGAGAGCGCGTCCCACTGCGTGGCCGTCTGCAGCGGCATCATGATGTAGTCGTCGTTGTAGCGCATCGGGCCGGCGGCGTACATGCCCGCCACCTGCGCCTCGTTCCGGCCACCCCAGCCGTCCAGGACGGTCGCGAGGTCGGCATCGCCGCCGTCCACGGCCATGAGGTGGATGGGGTTGCGCCGGAAGCCGCTCGAGCCCTGCGGGCCGTAGGCGTCGAACGGGATGCCCAGCTGGATGGTGCGGCCAGCGCGCGCCCGGGTGGCGGCATAGGCGATACGGTCCGGGGTCAGCAGGTTCAGGGTGCCGAGCTGGTCGTCGTCGCCCCAGCGGCCCCAGTTGCGGACGCGCTCAGCGACTTTGCGCCATTCTTCGGTCACGGGCACCTCCACTGCGACGGGTGATTCGATCTTCGCGCGGCGCGGCCGGACCTGTCGAGGATCGGTCCCGGCCGCCGGTCTGGTTGGATGGGCGCAGTGACCAGCGTTCCCTTCCGTTTGATCGGCGACCAGCGTATGGACCGGGTGATGCCGGCCTGGGCCGAACACTATCCGCAGTTCGACACGGTGGTCGGCTACTCGGATCTGGGGTGCGCGTTCCTGATGAGCAGCCGGACCGGCGAGTACGGGATCCTCGATCCGTACAGCCCCGGCGTGAAGCCCTACGGCGTCTTCACCGAGATCACCGAGTTCGTCAGCCGGGTCCTGTTCGATCCGAACGTCATCACCTATGTCCTCCAGCCGGGGCACGTCGCGGAGATCCGCCGGCGCCTGGGCCCCCTCGCCGACGACGAGGTCTACATCGCCACCCCGTACCCGTTCCTGGGCGGATCGGAGACACCGGACGCGTATCAGAAGGGCGGCGTCTGGGTGTTCTTCGATCTGGTGGCGCAGGCCCACGGGATGGAGTGACGGCCGGCTTCGACGACACCACCACCGAGGTCGCGGCGCGCCAATCGTGCTCGAGCGCCCGTCCGGGGTGCGTTGCGGACGGTATGGTCGGGGCGTTGCCCACCGAAAGGGAGTGATGGCCATGCCGATTCGTCGCAGGTTCGCAGCCGCGGTCCGGCAGGCCGCACTGGCCGCGGGCACGGTGAGCGCATGTGCCGCGTTGACCGCCACCCTGACCGTGACGGCGACGCCGGCCGCGGCCGACAGCAGTGATCTCGGGCGGCCGAATGGGATCGAATTGCTCAATGGCGCATGGTCTTTCGACAAGGCCGCGGAGTCGGTCGGCTTCACCTACACCACGGTCGATCAGCGGGAGAATCCGGCCCGGGCCGGCGCGGCGCTGTATCTGCCGTCCGGGCTGCCGCCGGAGGGCGGCTGGCCGCTGGTGGTGTGGGCGCACGGCACGACCGGGATCGGCAATGACTGCGCGCCCTCGCATCGGCCGCAGTCGGATCGAAATCGCAGCTATTTCAACCAGATTCTGGACCAGGGCTACGCCGTGCTGGCTCCCGACTATCAGGGTCTGGGCACCGGCGGCAATTTCAGCTATTACAACGCCGCGGTCGAGGGCCGCTCCATTCTCGACTCGATCACGGCGGTCCGTGGTCTGCCCGTCCCACTGTCGGCGCACTGGGTGCTCATCGGCCAGTCCGAGGGCGCGCACGCCGTCATGAGCGCGGCCGCGCTGTACGCCCGGAACCCGTCCGCCGTCGGGGGACTCACCGGCGTGATCGCCACCGGCCTGCGCACGAATCCGGCCAAGAGCCTGCGTGAGATGTTCCGCCGCGGCTCGACCGGCTCCGAGAACCAGGTCGGCTACGCGGGCTACTATCTCGCCGCGCTGGAGGAACTGGCGCCCGGCACCGTCACCCCGTACCTGTCGGACTTCGGCAGGCAGTACGTGGAAAAGGCTGCCACCGAATGCCTTTCGGATCTGGTGGCCGCCGCCGAGGGCCGCCGTCCCGAGGCGCTCGTCGCCGATCCCGACAACCCCACCCCGACCTTCGAGGCCGACATCAGATCGCTGGTCTCCTACCAGGAGGACCTGGTCCCCGCCGACCTGATGATCGGCTACGGCACCGCCGATATCGACGTACCTCCGGCCGACACCCCCGCGTACGGTCCCGCCCTCCAGGCTCACAACCCCTGGGTGCACGTCACCGTCACGGCCTACCCCGGCAAGGACCACAGCGGCGCGTTTCTCGCCTCCCTGCCCGACGCCCTCACCTTCCTGCAATCCCATCTCCCCTGACCCCGATGTCACTCCTCGGGCTCCCGCTTCGTCATTCAGGTAAGAGCACAGCAAACCTGAAAGGACGTGGCTCCCATGAACCTCGCGTACCACATCGTCGGTGTCGTCTCGGCCCTCTGGATCGGCTTCTCCGGCTACTCCCTGTTCACCGAGCAGCAGTTCGTCGTGGATCCGCTGATCGACTACGGCGTCCCGCGCACCTGGTGGAACTGGCTGGCCCTGGCCAAATCGGCCGGTGCGCTGGGCCTGGTGGCCGGTTTCTTCCTCCCGCCCCTCGGCATCGCGGCCGCCATCGGCCTGATCCTCTACTTCACCGGCGCCGCGGCCACCACCATCCGCGCCCACTCCTACAAGACCACCCCCTTCCCCCTTCTGTACCTGGCCCCCGCCGCCGCCACGCTGGCCCTGCAACTGGCCCGGTGAGCCGCGGCCGGTGCTAGCGTCGGCCCATGCCGAGCCGACGCGATCTGCAACATGCCATGGTCACAACATTTCAGCGGAGGGTGGGCAACCCGATCCTGGGCCGCCTACCCATCCAAACCCTGCTGGAGACCACCGGCCGGGTCAGCGGCCGCCCCCGCCTCACCCCGATCGGCGGCCGGCGCTCCGGCGCGTCCTTCTGGCTGGTCTCCGAATTCGGCACCCGCTCCCAGTACATCCGCAATATCGAAGCCGACCCCCGCGTCCGCCTCCGCCTCCACGGCCGCTGGTACACCGGCACCGCCCACCTCCTACCCGACGACGACCCCATCGCCCGGCTGCGCACCCTCCCGAGGGCCAACAGCGCAGCCGTACGAGTGATGGGCACCGACCTCCTGACCGTCCGCATCGACCTGGATTGAGGCGCCGAATCAGCCCTCCCACAGGGGAATTCGAATGTTCTTGTCGCGGGCGACCGATTCGGCTTCCGGGTATCCGGCGTCCACGTGGCGCAGCACACCGGTGGCCGGGTCGTTGGTGAGGACCCGGTCGATCTTCTGGGCGGCCAGCGGGGTGCCGTCGGCGACCGTGACCTGACCGGCGTGGATGGAGCGGCCGATGCCGACGCCGCCGCCGTGGTGGATGGAGACCCAGCTCGCGCCCGACGCGGTGTTGACCAGGGCGTTGAGCAGTGGCCAGTCCGCGATGGCGTCGGAGCCGTCGGCCATGGATTCGGTTTCGCGGTACGGCGAGGCGACCGAGCCGCAGTCGAGGTGATCGCGTCCGATCACGATGGGAGCCGCGACCCGACCGCCGGCGACCAGCTCGTTGAACCGGAGTCCGGCGGACCGTCGTTCGCCGTACCCGAGCCAGCAGATGCGGGCGGGCAGGCCCTGGAACGCGACCCGGTCCCGCGCCAGGCGGATCCAGCGGGCGAGGGACTCGTTCTCGGGGAACAGCTCGAGGATGGCGCGGTCGGTGGTGGCGATATCGGCCGGGTCTCCGGACAGGGCCACCCAGCGGAACGGGCCCTTGCCCGCACAGAAGAGGGGGCGGATGTAGGCGGGCACGAAGCCCGGGAAGTCGAAGGCGCGCTCGTACCCGGCCAGCTTCGCCTCGCCGCGAATGGAATTGCCGTAGTCGAAGACCTCCGCGCCGCGGTCCAGGAAGCCGACCATGGCGCCGACGTGGATGGCCATGGAATCCCGGGCGCGGCGGGTGAATTCGTCGGGCTTGCGGCCCGCGTAGTCGTCCCAGTCCTCCAGTGCGACACCGATCGGCAGGTAGGTCAGCGGGTCGTGGGCCGAGGTCTGATCGGTGACGATGTCCGCCTCGACCTCGCGGCGCAGCAGTTCCGGCAGTACCTCGGCGGCATTGCCGATGAGCCCCACCGACAGTGGCCGCCGTTCGGCCTTGGCGGCGAGCACCCGGTCCAGGGCGTCGTCGATGTCGTCGGCGATCTCGTCCAGATACCGGGTCTCGACCCGCCGGCGGGCATGCCGCGGATTGCATTCGACGCACAGCGCCACGCCGCCGTTCATGGTGACGGCCAGCGGTTGCGCCCCGCCCATACCGCCCAGACCCGCGGTGAGCGTGAGGGTTCCGGCGAGGGTGCCGCCGAATCGCTTGGCGGCCACCGCCGCGAAGGTCTCGTAGGTGCCCTGCAGGATCCCCTGGGTGCCGATATAGATCCACGACCCGGCCGTCATCTGCCCGTACATGGTCAGCCCGGCCGCCTCCAGCCTGCGGAACTCCGGCCAGTTCGCCCAGTCCGGAACAAGATTCGAGTTGGCGATGAGCACGCGCGGCGCCCACTCGTGGGTGCGCAGCACGCCGACCGGCCGGCCGGACTGGACCAGCAGGGTCTCGTCCTCGCGCAGATCGAGCAGGGTCCGCGCGATGGCGTCGAAGCTGGGCCAGTCCCGGGCCGCCCGGCCGGTCCCGCCGTAGACGACGAGATCCTGCGGCCGCTCGGCCACCTCGGGATCCAGATTGTTGTGCAGCATGCGCCACGCCGCTTCGGTCTGCCAGGTGCGGGCGGTGAGCGTGGCGCCGCGGGCGGCCCGGACGGTTCGGGTCATGACGAAACCCCCTTGTCGAGAAGGTGATCCGCCGCACCCGACCGCACCAGGTCGGCCACGGCGGCGATATCCGGTGCGAGGTGGCGGTCGGGCCCGGGTCCCGGCACCCGTGCCCGCACCAGATCCCGCAGCGCCGCGGTCACCGGCGCGGGCCGCAGGGGTGCGCGGAGGTCCAATGCCCGTGCGGCGGTGAGCAATTCGATTGTGAGCACGGTTGTCAGCCCGTCCACCGCGCGCCGCAGCTTGCGGGCCGCGGTCCAGCCCATGGACACGTGGTCCTCCTGCATGGCGCTGGAGGGTATGGAATCCACCGAGGCCGGTACCGCCCACCGCTTCAGCTCCGTCACCACCCCGGCCTGGGTGTACTGGGCGATCATGTAGCCGGAGTCCACACCCGGATCGGCGGCCAGGAACGCGGGCAGCCCGTGGGATCGGTGCACGTCCAGCATGCGGTCGGTGCGGCGTTCGGCGATGCCGGCCACGTCGGCGACCGCGATGGCCAGGAAGTCCAGCACGTAGCCGACGGGCGCGCCGTGGAAGTTCCCGTTGGACTCCACGCGGCCGTCGGCGAGCACCACGGGATTGTCGATGGCGGACCGCAATTCGCGTGCGGCGACGGTCTCGGCGTAGTCCAGGGTGTCCCGCGCCGCGCCGTGCACCTGCGGCGCGCACCGCAGCGAATACGCGTCCTGTACACGCGGGCAGTCCTCACCCCGGTGACTGGCCACGATCTCGGACCCGGCCAGCGCCGCCCGCATGCGCGCCGCCGACACCGCCTGCCCGGGATGCGGGCGCAGCTCCTGCAGATCCGCCGCGAACACCCGGTCGGTGCCCAGCTGCGCCTCCACGCTCATGGCCGCGGTCAGATCCGCCAGATCGAACAGCCGTCGCAGGTCCTCGATGGCCAGCACCAGCATGCCCAGCATGCCCTCGGTGCCATTGGTGAGGGCCAGGCCCTCCTTCTCCGCCAAGGTGATCGGCGTCAGCCCGTGTTCGGCCAGTGCGGGCCCGATCGGGCGCGGCCCGCCGGCACCGAGCACCGACCCCTCCCCCATGAGCGCCAGCGCCACCGCCGCCAGCGGGGCCAGATCGCCCGAGCAGCCCAGCGAACCATATTCCGGCACAACCGGAATCAGCCCGCTGTCGAGCAGTCCGGCCAGCGCCAGCGCGGTCTCGGGCCGCACCCCGGTGTGCCCGGACAGCAGGGTTCGCAAGCGCAGCAGCATCATGGCCCGCACCACCTCCGCCTCGACCGGCGCACCGGCCCCGGCGGCGTGCGAGCGAATCAGCGAGCGTTGCAGGTCGGTTCGCCGATCCGGCGGTATGTGCCGCAGCGCCAGCGCCCCGAACCCGGTGGACACCCCGTAGACCGGCCGATCACTGTGTGCCAGCGCGTCGATGTGCCGACGCACCCGGGCCAGCTCCGTCAGCGCTTCCGCGTCCAATTCCACCCGCGCCCCGTGCCGGGCCACGGCCACCACGGCCGCCCGCGTCAGGGGTCCCGCTCCCACCGGTACCCGTTCGGCTCCGATTCGAGTCATGGGCACCATTCCAGCGCTTCCGGGCGCGGAGATCGAGCACCCGCGAGCCGGTTTCGCGGGCTTTTTCCGACGCCTGGCAGGTTGCCGATGAGCTGCGCGATTCCCTCTGGCGAGCGCCGCGGATTGTTACGATCGGCGGGGGGAGAAGCTGGGGTTTGCGCGTGGCCTGGGCGCCGGCACCCTGGACATGTCGGTGCTGCCAGCGGAGCGCCGCCGGTTCCTGGCGACGTTGGGCCGCCGTCTGACCGGTCAAGCTCTGGAACGTCGTGATCCGCAGCGGCGGTATCCGATCTTGTTGACCGTGCTGGCGCAGTCGGCCGCCGATGTGCTCGATGAGGTGGTGGCGCTGTTCGACCAGGCGCTGTCGGCGAAGTTCAGTGCCGCCGAGAACCGGATGCGCGAGGAACTGGCCGAATGCGGCAAGACAGGAGAAGACCGCCGAGCGCTGCTGGATGAACTGCTGGCGATCGTCACCGACCCGCAGATCTGTGACGAGGAGATCGGCGGCTGGCACCGGGTCTGATTGCCGCGCTTCGTGATTACGCGGTTCCGGTGGAGTTCGCCACCCAGGGCCTGCTCATGCCGTGCCGGAATCTGCACCGGCTCAATGTGCTCGCAACCTATCGGAGCTGTTCCGATTAAATGAGTCGTGCACGAGGGCGGCCAACTCGGCTCGCGTCGCCACACCGAGTTTCGGATACGCCTTGTACAGGTGGTAACCGATGGTGCGTGGGCTGAGGAAGAGCTGGCCGCCGATGTCCCGGTTGGACAGTCCCTGCGCGGCCAGCCGGACGACCTGGAGTTCCTGGGGGGTGAGCAGATCCAGGACCGAGGCGGTGGGCCGTCGGCGGCTGGTATCGCCGGTCGCGCGCAGCTCCGCGCGGGCGCGCTCGGCCCACAGGTGCGCGCCGAGCCGGTCGAAGGTTTCCGCGGCGGCGCGCAGCCGGGTGCGGGCTTCGCTCTTGCGCTGGTCCCGGCGTAGCCATTCGCCGTAGAGCAGGGCGGTGCGGGCCCTTTCGAAGGGCCGCCCGCCCTTGTCGTGCAGACGCTCGGCAGCATCGTAATGTTCCTCGGTCGCGTCGGCGGGCCCGGCCAGGGCCAGGCAGCGCTCGTACACCGCCTGCGTACAGGGGGATCCGCTGGCGGCTGCCCAACGGCGGAACCGGTCGAGGGGTTCGGTGAGGTGGCCGGTCTGTCCGATGCGCACCGCGGCTTCCACACGGAGGGGTGTGAAGGAGACGGCGGCTGTGGGGGGCACGGCGATACGGTCACCGGATATCTCTCCGCGAGCGGCGGATTCGAGCCGATCGAGCACCAGGTCATAGCGGCCCGCACCGAGATCGAGCATGGCGAGCGTGGTGGTGGCGAGGGCGGCGGTCGCGGACTCGCCGCGGTCGAGTGCGGCCGTGAGGGCGGGTTCGGCGAGTTCGCGGGAGCGCGTCTCGTCTCCGGCCAGCGCGGCGCTCCACGCCAGAACGCATCGCGGGCCGTCCATCTGGTGGTGCAGGCCGATGGACTGCGCGAGTGCGAGCGCCTCCTCGGCGTGCATGATCGCGTCGCGCGTGTGGCCGGTGGCGTGTTCGGCCGAGGCAAGGTAGTAGAGCCGCATCGGCAGTGTGCCGAGCGTCGACTGTTCGCGTGCTTCGGCGACGAGGGTGTCGAGCAGGTCGCGGGCCTCGCGGTCGAAACCGGTCATGAGGCCCATCGCGGCGCCGTTCATCCGCTCGTCCTGGGTGAGTTCGGCGGAGTGGGCGTGTGCGAATTCGGCGCAGGCGCGCAGTCGCGGCAGCCCGAATTCGTCGTCACCGCCGAGCATTCGGGCCAGCCCGAGCAGCCCCTCGGTCACTCTGTTGGGGCCGAGGCGACGGTGCAGCATGGTGGCCGCGCGCATGGTGAGTGAGGCATCGCCGACGAGGAACCCATTGCGTACCGCGTCGACCAGCATCCGGCCGGCGGCTGCGTCCGGGGCCTGATCGGCGGCGTCGGTGAGGATGCGAGCGGCGGTGTGCCGGGAGCCGAATTCGGCCTCGACCACGGCCTGCAGGATGGCCAGGCGCGGGGTGTCGGTCGCGCTGATCGTTCTCCGCCCGGCCTGGCGCACCAGCGTGTGGGTCCGGCGCAGGTCACCGGCGAGCGCGGCCGCTTCGGCAGCGCCGATGAGGCGCCGGGTGCCCGGGATGGCGGCGACGGTCAGTCCGGCGGCGCGCTCCATGGCCGCGGACGCCGCGGCATGGTCGGTGCGTTCGAAGGCGCGGTCGGCGGCGGCCTCCAGATCGTCGGCGAGGGTGTCGTCCGGTCCGGTCGAGGCCACTGCACGATGCCAGGTCGCCCGGTCGACCGCCTCGGGGCGATTGCTGCGTCGCAGCGTTTCGGCCAGCTCGTGGTGCACGGCCAGCCGCCGATGCAGCGGGGCATCGCGTAGTACGGCGGCACGCACCAGCGGATGCCGGAAGCTGACCTGATCGCCATGTCGCACAAGTAATCCCGAGTCCTCGGTCGCCGCCAGGTCCGTGGTGGTCGCGCCGAACGCGGCGGCGGTGTCCAGCACTACCGACAGTTCCCCGGTCGGTTCGGCCGCCGCGACGAGCAGCAGGGTGCCCGCGGCTTCGTTCAGCCGGGCGGCGCGTGCGCCGAATGTCGTCTGCACGCGAGCGGACAATGGCAGCACGGCCAAGTCGTAGGGCACGGCGGGCCCGCCGCCGGTGCGTTGCTCCGCGCTGAGCGAGGACGGCAATTCGACCAGGGCCAGCGGGTTGCCCTCGGTTTCGGCGAGCATTCGGGCGCGCACCTGCGGCGCCAGGTCGGGATACCGCTCGTCGAGCAGGGCCGTGGCGGCCGCGCGGTCGAGGCCACTGAGTTCATGCGCCTCGATCCCGGCCATGGGCTGGGCGACGCCGCGTACGCCGAACAGCAGCAGTACGCCCTCGCGATGTAGTCGGCGGGCGGCGAAAGCCAGTGCCTCCGCGGAGGATCGGTCCAGCCACTGGGCGTCGTCGACGAGGCACAGCACCGGACCGTCCTCGGCCAGTTCGGCCAGCATGGACAGTACGGCCAGGCTGATCAGGAAGCGATCACCGGTCTTGGACGCGGCCAGTCCGAACGCGCCTCTCAGGGCCGAGCTCTGCGGTTCGGGCAGGGAGTCGAGGTGATCGAGGGCCGGGCGCAGCAGCAGATGCAGTCCAGCGAAAGGCAATTCCGCCTCGAGTTCGATTCCGGCCACCCGGATCACGCGCAACCCGTCGGCCCGCGCCGCCGCGTAGTCGAGCAATGCTGTCTTGCCGATGCCGGCGGGTCCGCTCAGCACCAGCGCCCCGCTGCGGCCCGTGACCGCGTCCGCCAGCAGTCGATCGATCAGCGCCAGTTCTTCGGCACGCCCGTGAAGCACTCGACGGACCCTACCTAACGAACGACAGATTACGGACCAGTCGTACGACTGAATCCTCCGGTCCCCTACCACAAATAGCGTTCCTACCAGGTCGAACCGAACCAATGGAAGGAACCCGCATGTGCCCGAATTATTCGCTCAGCGAACGTGATCGGCGCTGGACGCTGGCCCGCGAGCTGATGGACGAGCAGGGCGTTGATGCTCTGGTCATCTACGGCGAACACGAGCGCGGCGGCCCGGCGCCGTACGCGCCCGATGTCTACTTCACCAATGAGCGCCCCGGCGCGATCGTCGTGTTCCCTCGCGATGCCGACCCGATCGCTGGTGCACGGCCTGAATCCCTATGGCACCGTCAGTGGTTTCGGCCACGGGATGCGCGAGTTGCCCGAGGCCGCCGAGTACGGGCTGCTGGCCGAGGTGCCGACCATCGGCACCGATCTCCCGCTGGCCGAGGGCATGGCATTCGCCTTCGAACCCAACTGTGTGCTCAATGGTCGCCTGGCCAATATCGGCGGCACGGTCGTCGTCGGCGCGAACGGTGCGGTGGAACTGAATTCGCTCACCACCGACCTGCTACGGACACGGCCGTGACCCCGAAACGACTGGTGGTCGGCATCAGTGGTGCGACCGGCATCGCTTACGGTATGCGCATTCTGGAGCTGGCGCGCAAGGCCGAGGTGGAAACCCACCTGGTAGCGACCGCTGCCGCTCAGCAGACCCGCCTGTATGAAACCGACCTCAGCGCAGGCGATCTGGCGGCCATGGCCGATGTCACCTACCGCCCGGCCGAGGTCGGGGCCGCCACCGCGTCCGGGTCGTTCCGGACCGCGGGCATGATCATCGCACCCTGTTCGGTCCGCACGCTGTCGGCCATCGCCTACGCAAACAACGACAACCTGCTCCCCCGCGCCGCCGATGTCACCCTCGAGGAACGGCGCCGACTCGTGCTGCTGGTGCGCGAAACCCCGCTCACCATGGCGCATTTGCGCGCCATGACCGCCGTCACCGAGTCCGGTGGGATCGTCATGCCGCCGGTGCCCGCGTTTTATCTGGGTCCCGGATCCGTCGATGACATCGTCGACCACACCGCCGGTCGGGCCCTCGATCTGCTCGGTATCGATGTGCCCGACCTGCCGTACTGGGGCGAGGATCCCGCGCCCGAACGCGAAGGACTGACATGGAACACCTGAGAGCCTGAGGGAGTTCATCACCGCGCTCGAGGCCAGCGGCGAGGTCCAGACCATCGATCAGGAGGTGGACTGGCAGTTGGAGATCGGCGCTGTGATCCGGCATTCCTACGACTTGTGTGCACCTGCACCGCTTTTCACCAACATTACCGACTATCAGGGCACCGGTTTCCGGGTGCTCGGCGCACCCGGAGCGACGAGCAAGAGAAGCACACCTACATGGCGGGCAAGGTCATCTACAACTGCCTGCTCGCCGACCACTACCCGGACGGCGGACGTCCCGTGAATGGCAGCTTCGAAAAGGGCTGGCCCACCGACATTCAAGAACGCGTGCTCGCCAATTGGCGTGCCTACGATTACAGATAGGACCACGAAAATGTATCGGACCCTTGCCTTCCTGGCGATTCTCTCGGCCGCCATGCTGGTCGGCTTGATGACCACATTGCTGACTGTCATGCGCGGCCTGTGGAATCAGCAGAGCGAAGCGGACGCGGCGCGCAGCTTCCAGGACTTCCTGAAACACGCGGGCACCAACCGCGTCCTGTCCACACTCACCATCATCCCCATCATCAGCGCCATCTGGATGGCGTTCCTGCATGCCCCCGACACCACCGCCAAGGTATGCGCGCTGACCGGCGGCGGGGTCTTCCTCCTCGGCTTCTTCATCTGGACCGCCGTCTTCAACCTGCCCATCTACAAGGCAGTCGACAAATGGCGTCTCGCCGAAGCCACACCGGATGATGTCCGCACCGAGATCCGCCGCTTCCACGCTTCCAATCTCGGCCGACTCACTGCGGCGACCGCCACCAGTGTGTTGTTCTTCGTGGCGGTCTTCTGATGGCGGATTCGAGAGCCCTGGTCGATCGGATCGATCATGTCTTCGCTCCTGTGACCGACGCAGCCGCGGGGTTCGCCCTGCTGACCGAGACGCTTGGCCTTCCTATCGCCTGGAAGTACGACGACTACGGCGGGTTCGCCAGTGGCAGAGTGAATTTCGGCAACCTCAATGTGGAACTCGTCGCAGCCAACGCCCACGTCCCTGCCTTCGACCCGAGCACGCCGGCGCGGGTCAGAGAATCGCCCTCCAGCTTCATCACGGCGCGAGTGCTCATCGTGAACGGGAGCCGGGATCGGATGACCTGCGGCCCGGGGTTCGGCACCTGCACCGACACGGCCACCCTCTACGCGGCCGAGCGCCCGTACTTCACCCCCGGGCGAAGTTGCGCACCTTCGTGCTCCCCGGCAGCGGCCACGCCATCAATCTCGCGCCGAATACGGGTGACTACCGCGCGGTTGTCCTCGACTGGATGAAGTCGCTCGCCAACTGAGATCCGGTGCCGGCCTGCCGAACTCAGGTCGAGAACGGCGAACCCGCGCCCTCCGCCCGGGCCGTGCCCTCGCGCCGGGTGGCCGCCAGTGGCAGGGCGATGTCCTCGAGAGACCGGCCCTCGGCATCCACCGCGAGGAGCTGGGCCACCACGCCGCCCGCGATCATGACCGCCGCGCCGAGCAGATAGCCGAGGAACAGGCGGACCGGATGTGAGCCGTCACCGATGAGCGCACCGTAGATGACGGGTCCGAGCGCCCCGAAACACTGTGCGATGGCGAAGAAGACGGCGATCGCCTTGGCCCGGACCTCGAGCGGAAAGATCTCGCTCACGGTGAGGTATGCCGAACTCGCGCCGGCCGAGGCGAAGAAGAAGATGACGCACCAGCATGCGGTCTGGGTGATCGCGTTGAGGACCCCGGTGTAGAACAGCACCGCCGAGATCGCCAGCAGCACACCGGAGAGAATGTAGGTGCCCGCGATCATGTGACGGCGGCCGATGGTGTCGAAGAGATGCCCGATGATGAGCGGCCCGGCCAGGTTTCCGGCCGCGAAGGCGATCAGATAGATGGGCGTGGAACCGGACGGCACCCCGTAGAACTTGCCGAGCACCAGCGTGTAGGTGAAGAAGATCGCGTTGTACAGAAACGATTGGCTGATCATGAGACTCGCGCCCAGAATCGCGCGTTGCGGATACTCGCGGAACAGCACCCGGGTCAGCGCCAGATACCCGATGCGATCGGCGGGCTTCACCTCCATGAGCCGGGATTCGTCGACCGGCGGCAGCGACGCCCCCGTCGCCTCCACTTCGCGCTCGATCTCCTCGATCGACTCCTCCGCGTCGCGGGCGCGGCCGTGCATGATCTGCCAGCGCGGGCTCTCCGGCAGATGGCGGCGGACGAACAGGATCACCAGGCCCAGCACCGGGCCGATGAGGAAGCCCAGCCGCCAGCCCAGCGACAGGCTCAGGTGATTGAGCAGGATGTAGGTGCCGAGGGTGCCGATTATCGCTCCGGCCCAATAGGTTCCGTTCACCCCGATGTCGACGCGGCCGCGATAGCGGGCCGGAATCAGCTCGTCGATGGCGGAATTGATGGCCGCGTACTCGCCGCCGATGCCGGTGCCCGCGATGAAGCGGGTGACGTACAGGAAGGCCACCCAGCCAGCGCCATTGCCGAGAGTCGCTGCGGTGAGCCCGCTTCCGAGCAGATAGATGCCCAGGGTGATCAGGAACAGCTTGCGCCGGCCCAGGCGATCGGAGAGGTTGCCGAACACCAGCGCGCCCACCACCTCACCCGCCAGGTACACGGTCGCGATCAGTCCGACCGCGGTCGAGGACAGGTGCAGGGTCTCGGGTTTGGTGAGGGTGTCGGCGACCGCGCTGGCCACCGTGATCTCGAGGCCGTCGAGAATCCACGCCACTCCCAGCGCGGCCACCAGCCGGGTGTGGAATCTCGACCACGGCAATCGATCGATCCGGGCGGGCACCAGGGTCCGTACCACGCCGCCGCTGTCGAGCCCCTCCGCCATCACGACTCCTGAGTCCGGTTCCCGCGTCCTCTGTCCACCGATCGAATGCCCCGACAAACGATAGGCCAATCTTCGAAGATCACCGCTCGAACTGCGAAGATACGGGTCGGCCGCCACCGGAAACCGTGCCGGTCCGAATATTCCGCAATGAGTTTCGCGGAGGCTATGGCTAGCATCGGCGTTCGTGCGTTCAGTTTCCGGGGGAGTTTTTCCAATTCGACTGATCGCCCTCGTGGCGGGGGTGCTCGGTGTTCTGCTGGCGGTTCTCACACCGCTGCTGCCGGTTCGGCAGGATCGGGCCGGCCTCGATTGGCCACAGGCACAGGCGGTTCAGATGACCGCTCCGCTGGTGGATTACGTGCCGCTGTCGATGGATATGAGCGTGCCGTGCGCGGTGCTGCGGGACATGCCCAGCGGGACAGTGCTGTCCACGGTGCCCGCACAGGCTCCCGGCGCCGCGGCCAAAGGTCTGATCGCCCGCGTCGAGGACCGACCCGGCACCGGCCGCACTCTCTCGGTGACCCTGCGCAATCTCCCGCTGCTCACCGCCTCCGTCTTCGAGATGACCGGCGTCGGAACAGCTTCCGACCCGGTCATCACCTTGCCCTCCGGCGTCACCCCGCAATCCGGCACGACCCCGACACCCGGAGTCACACCGCCCGCCAATGCGAACCCCACGCCCGGAGCCACACCGCCGCCAGGGGCCACGCCGCCGCCCGGAACCGTACCGATAGCGGGCTCGAATCCAGCGCGAGGAGCAACTCCGCCGCCCGGTGCCACACCGCCGCCGGGAGCGAATCCGCCTGCCGGAGCGACTCCGCCGCCGGGTTCGACGCCGCCGCCGGATGCGCCACCGCCGCCCGCCGGTAGCACCGATCCCGGTACGCCTGCCGGGCCCGGGGCGGGGAGCGGGTCGAATCCGAATCTCGTGCGGCACGCCGGTTGCGGTGCGCTGGTCGTGCATTCGAGTGCGGAGGTCACCACCGCGGAGTTGACCGGCTTGACCAGGTCGGACGGTTCGCCGTTCCGGACCACCGTCTCGCGGGATGTGCGGCCCCAGATCGTCGGGGTGTACACCGATCTGGATCGGACCCGGCTGAGTGATGCCAAGCTGCACGCCGAGGTGGATTCGCGGTTCTCGTCGAGCCCGAGCGCACTGAAGCTGGCGGCCATGGCGGGCGCGGTGCTGTGCACCCTCATCGCGCTGGTCTGCCTGTATTTCATGGATGTGGCGGACGGTAGGCGCAGGCGGCGGTTCCTGCCGGCGCGCTGGTGGCGGTTCACGCTCACCGATGCGGTCGCGCTCGCGACGCTGGGTGTCTGGCATGTGATCGGGGCCAATACCTCCGACGACGGTTACATCCTCACGATGGCGCGCGTGTCCGAATACGCGGGCTACACCGCCAACTACTACCGGTGGTACGGGGTGGCGGAAGCGCCCTTCGGGTGGCCGTACGAACTGCTGTCGCAGATGACCAGGGTCACCGATGCCGGCGTCTGGATGCGGTTACCGGCGCTGCTGGCCGCGGTGCTGTGCTGGTGGGTGATCAGCCGGGAGGTGCTGCCGCGCCTGGGTTCCCGGGTGCGCGCCGCGGCGGGTCCGCGGTGGGCGGCCGTGCTGATGTTCCTGGCGCTGTGGCTGCCGTACGACAACGGTCTGCGCCCGGAACCCCTGATTGCGCTCGGCGCGCTGCTGACCTGGTGCTCCATCGAGCGTGCGATTGCCACCAGGCGCTTGCTGCCCGCCGCGGTCGCGGTGCTGATCGCGGCGTTCTCGCTGGCGGCGGGACCGTCCGGATTGATCTGCCTGGCAGCACTTTTCGCCGGTTCACGACGGGTGCTGCGGATTCTCCTCACCCAGGTGCGCGCGGAGAACGGCGGGCTCCTGGGTTGTTTCGCGCGCATCGCTCCGGTGCTGACGGCGGGCACCCTGGTCCTGACGGTGGTCTTCGCGGATCAGACCCTGGCGGCGGTCGCCGAGGCCACCCGGGTTCGAAAGCTGGTGGGCCCCAACCTGTCCTGGCCGGACGAACCGACCCGCTGGATCTCGCTGCTCTCCCTGACCCCGGACGGCTCCCTATCGCGGCGCTTCGGCGTGCTCGCCATGCTGTTGTGCCTGGCCGTCTGCGTCGCGGTGGCGCTGCGCAAGGGTGGCCGGATTCCGGAGACCGCCCGCGGGCCGGTGGCACGGGTGCTCGGCATCGCCGTCATGTCACCGCTGCTCATGGCCTTCACACCGACCAAGTGGACGCATCACTTCGGCGTGTATGCCGGGCTGGCAGGTGCGCTGGCCGCGGTGACGGCGGTCGCGGTGGGCGGCAAGGGAATCCGGCTGCCGTACCTGCGCTCGCTGTTCGCGGCGGCGGTGCTGATCCTGGTGGCATTCTGCTTCACCGGCTCCAACGGATGGTGGTACGTGTCCGGCTACGGCGTGCGCTGGCCGGATCGCGCACCCGTGGTGGGCGGTACCAGCGTCGCCTCGCTGATCCTCGGGCTGGGTGCGTTGTGCCTGCTGGCGGCGGCCTGGCAGTACTACCGCGAGCCCTATCGACCGACCGGAACCGGCGCGGCGGCAAGGGTTTTCGATCGGATCGCCATCCGGCCGCTCACCGTCGCCGCCGCCCTGGTGGTGCTGTTCGAAGTAGCGACCATGGCCTCGGCGGCGTGGACACAGTACCCCGCGTACTCGGTCGCGCTGTCGAATCTGCATGCCCTGCAAGGGAAACCCTGCTCCATGGCCGATGACGTGCTCGTGGAGACCAAGCCCGAGGAATCCCTCCTCACGCCCTACGCCGGCACCGCAGCCGACGGACTCGCCGCGGACAACAGCGGATTCACCGCCAACGGCGTCGGCGACCTCGCCCCCGAGGGCGGCCCCGGCGGCAGCAGCGGTCCCGGTGGCAGCAGCGGCGGGGGGAGTGGCGGTCCTGGTGGCGGTGGCGGCCAGCAACTCGGCACTCCCCCGCCCGGCGGTGGCCCCACGGACAGACCCAAGGCCGACCCCGGCATCAACGGCAGCACCATCGCCCTGCCCTATGGCCTCGACCCCAAGCTCACGCCCGTCCTGGGCAGTTACACCACCGATCAGCCGCAGCCCGCGCATCTCACCACCCAGTGGTATCGGATGGATCTCGCCGCGGCACAGCGGGATTCCGGCTATTACGTACTGGTGTTGACCGTGGCCGGCCGCATCGCCGGCGAGGAGCAGGGCCACCGGATCGACGGCGCTCAACTGCACCTGGAGTTCGCCCACCGGGCCGACGACGGCACCATCGAACCCCTGGGGACTCTGGCGCCCCCGACCGTCGGCGGCGCCCCCGGCTGGCGCAACCTGCCCATCCCCCTGGACCGAATCCCAGCCCGGACCACCGCGATTCGCCTGGTAGCCACCATCGACGACCCGACCGGCAAGCAATGGCTCGCCCTCACCCCACCCCGCCTGCCCCACCTGGCCACCCTCGACACCGTCGTCGGCCACAACGCCCCCGTCCTGACCGATTTCCATGTCGGCCTGGCCTTCCCGTGCCAGCACCCCTTCGACCATCGAGACGGGGTAGCCCAACTCCCCGCCTGGCGCATCCTCCCCGACAAGCTGAACGCCCAGGTCTCCGAAACCTGGCAGGGTGACGCGGGCGGCGGCCCCCTCGGCTGGTCCACCCTTCTTCTCCGCTCCCAGCCCGTCCCCGCCTACCTCGACCACGACTGGACCCGAGACTGGGGCGAACTCCAGAAACTCACCCCCTACGTCGATGCACCCCCCGCCACCGCCACCGTCCACGTCGAAACCCGCTGGGGCTGGACCAACGACACCCCCATCGAGGCCACCCC
This sequence comes from Nocardia sp. NPDC101769, assembly GCF_044766925.1. NCBI lineage: Bacteria > Bacillati > Actinomycetota > Actinomycetes > Mycobacteriales > Nocardiaceae > Nocardia > Nocardia sp. NPDC101769. Next base: position 131,907 of record NZ_JBIWMX010000016.1, read on the forward strand.
CGACCCCACCCAAACCCACTAGAACTCGACCGAGCCGGGTCTTCCGGCCCGGACCCGGCTGTGCATCAACGAAATTCGTGAACGACTTCGATCGGGCCCACCAGGTGCGCATTGAACTGTTCCAGTTCTCCGGCCGGCACCCAGAGTTCGAGAATGATCCGCCCGCCGGCCTGCTGCACCGGGTAGCGCAGAAGAGATCCGCCGCCGTCCGAATACTCGGGCGGCGGCGGGTCTTTCGGTTCTGGCGCTGTTGATTCGGTTGGGTGCGGTCAGTTTTGCGGGGCTGGGGCTCCCGCGGGCGGGCCGCCGTTCGGGGGCTGGCCGCCGGGTGGGGCGTCGGCCGGGGGCTGGGCGGGCTGGGCGCCCGGGGGGAGGGGCTTACCGATGTGCTGAGCGATGTCGGGGAGCATGCGGTTGGCGACCTGCTCCCAGTTGCCCCAGTTGTGGACGCCGATGCTCGGGAAGTCGTAGCTGACGTTGTCGTAACCGAGGGACTGCAGGCGGGACTGGAAGGCCTTGGTGTTGGCCAGGGCGATGCCTTCCAGGGGCATGCCCTGGATGACCGCGTCCGCCGAGGACAGGTCCTGCTGGGCGGGGACGGCGCTGCCGGCGGCAATGTAGAGGCGGGTGTTGTTGTCGATCAGCTGCTGGATGAAGCCGTACGGGTCCATCCGCTGCCACTTGGCGCTGCCCGCGGCGGCCATGGAGTCGATGTTGTAGCCGCCGGCCGCGAGCAGGGCCAGGCGCAGGGCCTCACGCATGCCGGGCGCCGACATGTACAGGTAGCCCGACAGCGAACCGGCGTAGTTGAACTGGTCGGGATGGTAGGCCGCCATCAGCAGGGCCGCGCTACCGCCACTGGACAGTCCGAAGATGCCATTGCGAGAGTCGCTGAACCCCAGTCGATCTCGCAGCGCATCACGCAGGTTCCGGGAGAGAAAGGTCTCCCACTGATAGGTGTAGGACTTGCCGGAGGTCTCGTCCCAGCCCGCGACCGCCGAACCGGAATCCCGGCTCGGGAACAGCGACGCGTCGGGATTGGCGCCGCCGAAGCTGCTCGGGGCATCCCAGTCCTGATAGAAGCTGGATTCGCCGCCGACCGGCATCACCACATTGATATTGAACTTGGCCAGCGCCGCCGGGATGCTGGTGTGAATCTCCCAGCCGTTGTAATCATTCTGCGCGCGTTCGCCATCGAGCAGGTACACCACTCGGTCGGTATTTCCGTCGGCCGCGCGCACGATCCGGGACTTGATCGAACCCATGCTGGAGTCGACATAGAAGTCGAACGCATCCGGATTCGTGTCCGCCGCAGCCGATCCGGCCGTCAACGCCCCGAACGGCAGCAATACGGCCACCGCGGCTCCCGCCAGGCCCCGCTTGGCCCATCCACCCCGCATATCCTGTTGTGCCTTTCACTCCACGGCCGAACCCGGCCGCACCCCTCGATCCTCCCCCGCTCCCCTGTTCCCGGCGCGGCGGTTCGCCGAGCAGCATAGCCGCTGCCGACGGGTCCGGTCCCCCCGAATCAGATTGCGGCACTGGGGCGAATCGGAATGCGCTAGGCCAGTTCGACGCGGATCGGGTCGCCGCCGCGGACCGTGGCGAGTAGGCGCGGGTCGCCGTCGATGCGGCCGAGGATATTGCAGGGGCTGGCCAGACGGCATTCGCCGGCGCGGGACACGGGGGTGGGGCCGAACGGGAGTGCCAGGGCATCGCCATCAGTCCAGAAGGCGACTGTTCCCGGCTCGACCACCTGTTGCGCGCCGGGTTCGCGCGGGACGCTCACGTCGGTCTCGAAGTAGACCTCGTCACCCCAGGTGCTGGCGACAGCGGTGATCGGCAGAGCGTTGAGCAGCGCCTGCACCGTCGGGGTGTCGTCGAGGGTCGCGGTCAGGCGGTTGGCGGGCCAGCTGATACGAATGCGGGTCGGGTGCGTCACAAGTCACATTCAACAAGATGTTGAAGAGTTCCTCAACAAGATGTCAATACCGCTGCGGCCCAATGATCTGTTAAGCGAACCGGAAGGTTTCACACGAAGGCTGGCACCGCGAACAGTTCGAGTCCCGCAGGACCGAACGCCGATGGAAGGGGACGGGGGATGGAGGCGGCGGTGCTTGTCTTCGGTGTGATGTTCGGGATCCCGCTGGTGGTGTTGCTGCCCATCACGATTCTGGCCGAACGGGATCGGAAGGCGCGACTGCGAGATTGGGCGGTGGCCAATGGCTGGACCTTCCGGGAACGGTCGGCCGCGCCGTGGACCGCGCGGCTCCCCGGACGCAATCGCCACGGACTCGGCGTCACCCTGACCGGAAGAGTGGGCGGGCGCTGGGTGACGGTCGCCGAGTACTCGTACGAAACCACCTCGAGCACAGGTGAATCCACGACCACCACCACGCACCGCTACCTGGTAGCGCTGGTGCTGCTCGACCGGCCGCAGCCCGCTCTCGCGGTGCGGCAGCGCGGACTGATGTCGCAGTTCGGCCGGGCCCTGTTCGGCGACAAGCCGACCGCCACCGGCAATGTGCTGTTCGACGCCCGCTTCCGGATCGATGCGATGGCCCCGGCGCACGCCAAGGCCATGGTCGGACCGGCACTGGTCGCCGCACACATCGCGGGCGCGGTGCCGCAGTGGAGCCTGGTCGGCAACGAACTGCTCACCTTCGCGCCCGGCGGAAAACTGAAGGACCCGAACCTGATTCCCTGGTTCGCGGGGCAACTGTGCCAGGTGGCGGACCTCCTCGGGCCGGTCGACTTCGCCCGCCCCGGGCTGCCCGACGCACCGCGCTAATCGGCACCGGCGGATTCGGCCGCCTCGGGCTCGACGGTGAAGACCGGGCTGCGCCCGCGGGCATCCAGTCGGCCGTCGCCCCAGCTCGCACTGCCGTAGGCGTCGACATCGATAGCGTACGCGCCGGCGGGGAGCGCCTCGGGCAGCTGGATCGAGGTCCTGTCCTGCCCGTCGACCAGCCCCAGATAGGTCCGGCAGGGCCGGGAACCGAGCGCCACCAGGAAGATTCGCGCTGATTCGAATCGGCGGTAGGTTGCGGCGTCCACCGACCAGCCCACCCCCAGCGACCGATGGGCCGCATCGGTGAAATCGACGGTGACGCGCAGCGCCGAGCGCTCCTCGAGTCCTGCCCGGTCCTTCACGGCTGCCTCCTCGAGCACCCGGCCGGACGCAGATCGACATGCCCGGGCAGGTGTCCCACTGCAACCAGGCTGGCACGGACCCCGCGGCGAGGCAACGCGAATCCGCCCGGGGAGACGCTCAGCCGCGTCGTACCGCGTTCTCGAGATAGGCCATGGCGTGCGCACCGTCGTCGGCGCAGTACACGAGTTCGGTCAGCGGCAGCGGCAGGAAACCCTCCGCCTCCATGCGCTCGAACTGCTGCATCAGCCCGTCGTAGAACCCGGCGGTGTTCAGCAGCACCACCGGCTTCCGGTGCATCCCATGCTTTTTCATCTCGAGGATCTCGGTGGCCTCGTCGAGGGTCCCGGTGCCGCCGACCATGATGACGACGCAGTCGGCGAGCTCGAGGAGCTTCGCCTTCCTCGCGGCCAGATCGGCGGTGATGATCATCTCCTCGGCATTGTCACGCACCTTGCCGCGCAGGAACTCCGCCGATACCCCGACCAGCCTGCCGCCGCTGTTCCGCACCCCGTCGGCAACGATCTTCATCAACCCGACATCGGACCCGCCCCACACCAGCGTGTGCCCGCCCTTCCCGATCAACTCCGCGAACTCGCGGGCGGGCCCGGTGTAGCGATCGTCGAGGTCGGCGGCCGACAGAAACACGCAGATGTCCATGCGGCCACTGTATTGCCGGCATGGGACACGGCCCGGCCGCGGTGGAGCTCAGGCCTTGTCGTCGAGGGTGACCCGCACCGAGACCCGGCCATTGTCGCGCTGGGTCACCGCGTGCCCCGTGCGGTCGATGCCGTTCAGGTGCAACGAGATCGGCCCGCCCTCGCCCTGGAAGTTGCGCCACCAGCTCTTCTTGTCCGGCATGCCGACGCCGATGACGAGTTCGTCGCCCGAACGCCAGTAGTTGACCGGCGTGGAGAAAGTCTTGCCCGAGCGGCGGCCGGTGTAGGTGATGACGACGAATCCGCGGCCCATGAGCGGGCCGATCACCGGGAGCTTGGTCAGCGCCACGATACCGGCATTGAGTCCGCCCACAACCTGTGCCACAACATTTTTCACCATGTGCACCCTCCTGTTCCGGGGCACGGTAGCACGGGTGATATCGGGGGCCGGGGCGGCGGACCGCCCCGGGCCGGCGGCTCTACGGGAGGAACCACTTCGCGATGAGGGTATTCACGGCGTCGATGAAGTCACCGATCAAGTGCGGAATCATGGGCCTTTTCTCCTTCGTGGAAATTCTGAACTAATAACCGTTACCAGCGGGTTCGTACCCGAACCGGCAACTGTGCTGATCACCTATTCGTTGCCGGAGACTGGACGGATGGCAAGCAAATCCATTCCTGCCGGAATAGTCCGGGAAATGCCTTGGAAAGGAACAAAATTCGCCGCCGGACCGTACCATTCACCCCAGCAGCGAGTTTGCCATGAATTTCCCGGACAATCCTGTCCCCGGTACCGCAACGCTCTTGCAAATCACGATGAATAAATCGAGTATCGGATGGTCGAACATGACCCGCAGCGAATCCCGTGCGTGTCAGCCGACGGGGATCGGATCCGCGACCGATGACCGGGGCCGCTCGACCTCGGCGCGGCGCGCCACCGACAGGCCGTACAGCAGGGCGAACACATACACGACCACGTGGGCGTTCTCCAGAATCGGCTCGGTATGCCAGGGCTTGGGCAGGACGAAGACGCCGACCGAGGCGAAATCCGGGGTCCACTGGTACGTCCACGCCCCGGTGGCCACGAACAGCAGCGCCGCCGCGAACCACCACGGCGGCCGGGTCTGCGCCCGGTGCACGAGATGGACCAGCAGCGGGACGAACCACACCCAGTGATGCCCCCACGAGAACGGCGACACCGCGCAGGCCGTCATCCCGCCCAGCGTGACCGCGAGCAGCCGCTCGCCACAGCGGTCCAGCACGACAACGAGTGTCAGGCCCACACCCGCCGACACGCCCGCGAGAATCAGCCACAGCCAGACAGGCTCGCTGCCCCCGGTCAGGTGCGCGAGCACTCCGCGGACCGACTGGTTGGCCGGCTCGACATCGGGCGCGATGCGCTCGGAGCGGAAGAAGGTCGAGAACCAGTACTCGCGAGAATCACCGGGCGAGACGAGCCAGGCCAGGGCGATCGTCGCCGCCAGCGTCACCGACGCCGTCGCGGCCGAACGCCATTGGCGCAGCACCAGATACTGCACGATGAAGAAGGCCGGCACCAGCTTGATCCCGGCGGCCACCCCGACGCCGAGTCCACGCAGCCGCCCGCCCTCGGGCCGCGCGAAGTCCCACAGCACCAGCAGCATGAGCACCAGGTTGATCTGCCCGTAGAACAGCGTGGTGCGCACCGGTTCGAGGAAGACGCACGTAATCGCCAGCAGCGCACCGATACCCGCCGAGCGCGTGCTCATCCGGTAGCCGAGCATCCGCCAGCACAGCAGGACGCAGGCATACAGCACACCGAGATTCACCAGCAGGAACGCATTGGTGATCCAGGCCGCGGGCACGGCGAGACCCGGGATGAACACTATGGCCGAGAACGGCGTGTAGGTGTAGAGCAGCCCGCCGACGGTCTCGTCCCGATACAGCGAATGCCCGTGCAGCAAACGCCAGGCGCCCTCGCGGTAGATGTGCACATCGAGCCCGCCCGCGAGAATTCCCGCCTTCTCCAGCCAGGGATCGACCGTCGTGAACACCAGCGCCAACGCCAGCACCGCACCCAGTCCGAGCACGAAAAGCGTTGTACCGGAGCGGGAAACCTCCATCGAGCGTGAATTCGACACAACCGATCAGCCTAGTGAATGACCTGGCGCGCTCACGACCGCCCGTTCGGCGCACCCGGCACGGTGCTCGCCTGAGCGATGATCGCCGACCCCATCCAGCGGCGCAGGTATCGCCGCAACTCCGCGTCTTCGCGCGGCGGATTGCCCGGCGAGACGAAGAACGACGCATGGTGCGCAGCAAGAATTCCACCAGCTCACGCAGGGATTCGTCGTCGTAGCCGTAGTGCCGCCAGTCCACCGACATGACGGATTTGATGGTGCGGAAGCTGACTTTCGCGTTCGAGGAACACGACGTGCCGTTCCTCTGGAATCCCGAGAACCCGGCCTTCTCCAGCATGGCCAACGCGGTGTCGTTCCTGGCCATCGGTTTCGAGAAGATGATCGTGCAGATGATCACGCAGGCCAAACCGCAATTCACCGACCCCGCCGTCGCCGAGGAGGCCGACGCCTTCATGCGGCAGGAGGGTCAGCATTCGACCGCGCACCGCCAGCATGTGCGCGGATTGATCCGCGCCTACCCGGGATTGCGGGAGACCCTCGATGAGGTGGTCGCCGAATTCGACCGGCTCACCGCCGAGACACCGCTCAGGTACCGGCTGGCCTACACCGCCGATCTGGAAACCACCTTCACCTCGGTCTTCAAGCTCATGCTGGACAACGAGGCGTCGCTGTTCCGGCCCGGGGACGACCGGGTCGCGTCACTGTTCATCTGGCATTTCGTCGAGGAGGTCGAGCACCGCAGTTCCGCGCTCATCATCTTCGATTCGCTGGTGGGCAGCGATCTCTACCGCATGCGGGTGGCGCCGTCCATCTTCCGGCATGTGCTGCGGGTCGTGCGCATCGCCTGCGCGGGGTTCAACAAGCATGTGCCACTGGAGGATCGGAAGATCGACGCCATGTCGATGTTCGCCACCTACCGCTACCAACAACTGCTGCGCAAACTGCTGCCCCGCTTCGCGCTGCCCTACGCGGGCCCGGGCCCGCGGGCCTTCTACGACCTGCCACTGGGCGAGCAGCTCACCGCGCTGCGCGGCATCATCCGCAGCCAGCTGCCCAACTATGATCCGGCACACGAGAACACGCCGGCGCTGGCCGATGTGTGGTTCGAGCGCTACCACGACGGGTACGACGTCACACGCTGGTACACCGCGGCGGCGACCGGGGCGGAGGCGAACTGATGGCCGGCCACTGCGCACCCACCTTCGACCAGCTCGCCCGATCGCTCGGCTTCTCCTGCGACAGGGCGGGCGGGCTGGTCGAGGTAAGAAACCCACTGGCGCTGGAGAACTGGACGCTGCCCGTCCTCGAGCTGACCGTGATCCTCGGCTCGGTGCTCGCGCTGGTGTGGGCCATCGTGCGGCTGCGCCGGCACGGCGATCCCACCAACCTGGTGCTGTGGTTCGGCGCGACCGCGTACCTGTTCATCATCGAGCCACCCCTGTATTTCCCTGCGGCGTTCGGTATTTCGGGGCATGTGGACACGATGTTCGCGCACAACGTCTTCACGGTGGATTTCCTGTGGGGGCGGTTGCCGCTCTACATCGTGGCGATCTATCCGTTCATGGCGACGCTCGCATACGAGATCGTGCGCATGCTGGGGGTTTTCCGGACCTACGGTGCGATCGCCGGAGCGGCCTGCGTCGGGTTCGTGCACCATGCGTTCTACGAGATCTTCGATCAGATCGGGCCGCAGCTGCGCTGGTGGGAGTGGTCGACCTCGAACCCGCTCAACCAGCCCATGTTCGATTCGGTACCGCTGCCGAGCGTGGTGGTCTTCGCCGCCCTGTGGCCGATGTCGCTGGCGTTCTGCGTGTACTGGTTCGTCGGCCGCCGCGTCGACGGCGGCGAGCGCTTCACCGGCCTCCAGCTGGTCTGGCGCACCATCGTGATCGGCCTGCTGGCCTCACTGGGAACCTTCATCCTCCCGCTGCCCGCCACCGTGCTCGGAGCCACCAGCACGACGGTCCGCGGCACCGTCTACGCACTCGAACTGATCGTCCTCACCCTGGCGGCGATCGCGCTGACGTACCGCCAGTGGACCCGCCGGCGACAGCCCGGATCGGCCGGCCCCGCCTACGACAACCAGTTCGTCCGCGCCTACAGCGTGGTCTACCTCTTCGTCATGGCCGTCCTGTGGGCCACCGGCCTCTCCGACTTCCTCGACGCCACCGGTGGAGTCACCAGCAACGGCGACCCATCGGCAACCTCTGGTACACCCTCGCCTGCTTCGCCATCGGCATCCTCTGCGTCGCAGCCGTTTTCACCCTGCCCACGACCGCCGCTTCGGACGAGGAACATTCACCCGCGACGGTCTGATCGAATGCTGTACCGGCTCATGCGATCTCGGTGACTACGCGACGCTCTGTTCGGAGCAGACGGTGGAACCGACGAAAGCTCGGATGGTTTCCAGCATTCGATAGCGGCGACCGTCGAACTCGACCAGGGATTTGTTCACCAGGCGGCTCAGCGGGGCCAGGATGTCGCCGGGGCCGACCTCCTGGAGGGTTTCGAGGGTCGCGCCGTCCGGGAACAGCCAGAGGCGTTGGGCCAGGCGGCGTTCCGGGGCGGCGAGGGTGTCCCAGCTCCATTCGATGGCGGTGTAGAGGGAGCGGTGCCGCTCCACGGCGGACCGTTTACCGGCCAGCAGGCGGAAGCGGTCGTCGAGGCGGCGGAGGATCTGGGCGGGGGTCATGGTGTGGACGCGGGCAGCGGCCAGTTCCAGGGCCAGCGGGATGCCGTCCAGGCGGCGGCAGATGGCGGCGATCGTCTCGCAGTTCTCGTCGGTCAGGGTGAAGCCGGATCGGACGGCGCGGGCTCGGTCGAGGAACAGGTGTACCGCGGCCGAGCCGAGGGCCTCGGCAGGGGCCGATCCGGGCCGGGGCGACGCCAAAGGCCTTACGGGGAACAGGGTTTCGCCATTGATACCGAGGGGCTCGCGGCTGGTGGCGAGCACCGTCAGGTTGGGGCAGCGGCTGAGCGTGTCCGCGACCAGCTCCGCGATATCCAGCACGTGCTCGCAGTTGTCGAGAATGAGCAGCACCTCGGCGCCGACGGCCGGGCGGTGGATCGGGCAGGCGTGCACCGAATTCGGGTCGGCGTGCAGCCCGAGTGCGGCCAGCAGGTGCTCGCCCGCGGTGGCGGCGTCGCCGATCGCGGCCAGCTCGATCAGGCGGCAGCCGTCCGGCCAGCGGGGGGCCAGGCGGGTGGCGGCCTCCAGGGCGAGGCTGGTCTTGCCGATCCCGCCGGGACCGGTCAGGGTCAGCAGCCGGGTCGAGGACAGCAGGGCCGCCACGTGGTTCAGGTCGGGTTTCCGGCCGATCAGGCTGGTCAGGCGGACCGGCAGGGCGGGCGTGGCCGGAGCTGCGGCGCTGTCGCCGCGGTCGAGGGCGAGGACCAGCTCCCGGGACGGCGGCACGCCGAGTTCACGGCGCAGCTGCGTGCGGGTGGCGTCGAAGACCTCCCGGGCCCGGCCGGACTGGCCGGCGGTGGTCAGCGCGTGAATCACCCGCACCGCCAAGGACTCTCGCAACGGCTCGTCGCGGAGTTCCGCCTCGAGGGAGGCGACCAGCTCACGTCCCCGTCCCAGCGCGATATAGGCGTCGGCGCGGGCCTCGACCGCGTGCAGCCGGTGCTGGTTCAGCCGGTCCGCGTGCCAGTACAGGTCCGGATGGTCGGCCAGGTCCGCGAAGGCCGGACCGCGCCACAGGCCGAACGCGATATCGAGGGTCCGGGCGGCGGCGCCGGCATCACCGGCGGCCAACCGGCCGATGCCCTCCTCGGCCAGGCGAGTGAAGCGATGCACGTCGATGTCGTCGGCCGCGACGCGCAGCCGGTACCCGCCGCCGTCCGACTCCACCACCGCGTGCTCCGGCAGCACCGCGCGCAGCCGCTTCACCAGCGTCTGCAGGGCATTCGCCGGATCGACCGGCAAGCTGTCACCCCAGATGGCGCCGATCAGCGCGTCACAGGTCGTCGCCCGGCCGGGCTGCAGGGCGAGCAGTGCCAGCAACGTGCGCACCCGCGGGCCACCGACCCGTTTCGTCTGCCCATCGGCCGAAATGCCCACTCCACCAAGGAGCGTTATCTGTCCCACACGTCCCTCGCTCGACATCAACCCACTCGATTCGACTCCCCGCACCCGTCAGTTTCATGGGACGACCGGTCCGTCGACGAGGGTTGATCGCGCCAATCACAAGGCAAAAACGTGCCAATCCCGACGACAGCGCCGTCAGTTCTGCCACCGTTCCACCGCGCGGCGAGCCGACCGAAGATCCTTGTAACCCAGCAATTCCGCCTGTTCGGACCGGGTGAGCGGGCCGTACACCACGGCCTGCTCGTACCGCTGGCGCCGGGCGCGCTCGAGCTCGGTGCGCCAGGTCGTGCCGTGCTCGGCCAGTCGCCGCTGCAGCGAGCGGCGGCTCAGGAACAGGCGGGCGGCGACCTGGTCGATGGTGACCGAATCCTCCTCCAGGGCAGCCGAAATGACCAGGCCCAGATGGTCGGTCCAGGTGGCGGCGCGCGGCGGCGCCACGGGCTGGGTGGTGGCCGCGTACCGCTGGAGGATCTCGGCCAGCCGCGGGTCCGCGGTGCGCAGCGGGCGGGCCAGATCTGCGGTGCTGACCGTGATGCTGTCCGCGGGCGCGCCGAAATCGATGGCGTCGGTGCCGAACAACTCGACCAGCCGGTCGTGGTTGCGCGGGGCCCGCTGGTGGAACGCGATACGGACCGGGTTCACCGGCCCGTCCATGACCAGCCTGCTGCGCGTGAAGATCGCCGCCAGACCCCACTGCGCGGCCAGCTCCCGGCCCCGGCCCTCGCCATTGATCATGCCGATGTCGAAGGTGACCTCCTCCTCGGTCTCGAGGCCCGGCTCCATTCGGAAGTTCGTAGTGATGGTCCCCAGGTACGTTCCGCACAGTTCCAACCCCGCCCCCAGCGTCGGCGCGGTGCTGAAAAGGTAGTCGTACAAACCCACTTGGCCCAGGACGTACCGCTCGGCGATCTCGAGCGCCGCATCCGGGTCACCCAGCCCGTGCTCGACCACCTCCCACGTGCGCAGGTATCCGGCGCTGGGCACGCGATACTCCTCGCCCTCGCTCAGCGTCCACGCGGGTACCCCCGAGTCCCGGGTGAGCTGTCGAGGTTCCAGTCCCGCCGAAACCGCGTGCCGCAGTATCGATTGCGGCAGCCGGACATTGTCGGTCGCCTCGACCTGCACGCGGAACTCCTCCCCCGCCGATACCGCAACCACCGGCCTACCTCCCTACCTCGCGCACATGCGAGGTGAGCCGCACCCGGCGGATGGCGCGTTCGAACAGCGGCACACCGACATTGCGCTCGAGTTTGCGGGGTCTGGCCGATGCGCCCGTGGTCGATCGCAGGCGCTGGGCCGTCCGCCCGAAATGCCGTTCCTCCGCGAGAATCAGGAAGGCCTCGGGTTCGAGACGGTCGACCATGCCTGCCAATCGTTGAGCTGAAGTGAACGCTGCTGTTCAGCATAGTTGTTCAGCCCAACGGCCGGGTTGGTGCCAGGGATTGCAGTATCTCTCGGAACCTGCGAGGCAGGCAGGACGAACCCGTCCGGTGTTACTGGGCGAAGCAGGTGCTGCCCAGGTTGACCCCGGCGCCGCCGACCTGCACGGTCGTGGTCGCGGGCGCCTGGTCACCGGTGGTGAACAGGGCCGTGATGACGTGGGTGCCGGTGGTGGACGGCGTCCAGGCCAGCGAGGCGGTGTTGCCGGAGACCTGGAGGTTCTGGTTGCCGCGGATCGGATAGTCGTTGTCGATGAAGGTGATCCGGTAGGCGTCCTCGTCCACGGTGGCGGACACCTGGTAGCTGCAGCCGGTGCCGTAGCCGCCGCCCAGACCGGGGGCGACGGTGACCGCGGTGATGGTGTGCGCCGCGGCCTGCGGCGCGGCGACCACCAATCCGGCGGTGAGGGAGGCGAAGACTGCGATCGGGGCGATGCGGTGCGCGGTATTCGGCACGGTTGACTCCTTCAGTTGGTACGGATGTCGGTGCGGTGGAACGGCTTTCATATAACCGGACGGCCACCGACGCTCCGCACGCCGCCCTGCCCCAGTCTGCGAGACCGTCCTGGCGAACCGCTGTCAGCGCACTGACACCGACGGGACCCCATCCTCGCGCTCTCGACCTTCGCGCTCTCGACGTGAAACCCAGCCTGGCCTGGCTGGGCTCGGTCGCCCGCGAGAACGCACTAGAGCTTCTTGCCCACGGCGCCGTAGAGCGACACGACCTTGTCGTGGCCGGGTGGATGGTCGATGCCCTCGCTCCGCCAGCGGTGGATCACCTCGACGCCGGGGGCCACCAGTTTCAGGCCGTCGAACAGGCGCTCGACCTCGGCGCGGGTGCGGGGCCGGACGAGAATTCCGCGGTCGATGTAGACCTGGAGCAGGCGGGCCATGCCGTCGGGATCCGAGTCGCCGTCGTCGAAGTCCGTTGTCACATGCGAGATCGCGAGGTAGGAACCTGGTGCCAGCGGTTCCATGAGGGTCTCGACGATCTCGCGGACGTCGCCGGGCACGAAATGGAGCAGGGCCATCAGGGAGACGGCCACCGGCTGCGAAAGATCCAGTGTTTCCCGCAGTTCCGGCGCTGCGAGGATGTCCCGCGGGCGCGCGGCGTCGGCCTGGACGTAGGCGGTGCGGCCCTCGGGTGAACTCACCAGCAGTGCTCGTGCGTGCGCGAATACGAGCGGATCGTTGTCGACGTACACCACCCGGGACTCCGGCGCCAGTTCCTGCGCGACCTGGTGGAGATTCGGCTCCGTCGGGATACCCGTGCCGATGTCGAGAAACTGCCGAATCCCCTGCCCGGCGATAAAACGCGTGGCATGCCGCATGAACTCACGATTGGTGCGGGCGGTTACCCGAACCGCCGGAAACTCCTGCAACGCCTTTTCCGCGGCAGCACGATCCGCCTCGTAATTGTCCTTGCCGCCGAGGAAGTAGTCGTACATACGAGCCGAGTGCGGCACGTCGGTATGCAGATCGATCTGACCCGACATCGGCAAGCCCCCTGGGCGCTGAAATCTGAAAACCGTATACCGCAGGTATACCCCAGCCGGACATTCCACACGACACGATCACGAACAAGTGACACAACGGGGTTCAGGGTGGGCGCTCGTCCCCGATCCAGCTTGCTGTGCTCATGTGGCAGATCGGGCAGCTGCCACTATGCGACGCGCCGTCGGCGACGGCGGGGTCGGCGGCTGTGCGGCGATGAACCGACAGCGATCATCCGATGCCCGTGCCGAGCCATCACGAGGTTGTGGTCGACGCGGCGCATCCGGTCGTGCGGGTGAGCGCGACGCCACTGGAGAAAGGACGGCGCGGCGACCCCGATGGTCGCCGCGCCGTCGTACATTTGCCCCCGAACAGATCAGTCCCCGGTAGTCTCTATCGAAATCTCGAGTCCCAGTCGTCGCTGACCACTCGATTTTCCAATCGACTTGCCGGGGGCCTGGCCGAATCCTGTGGGTACCACCGCTCACTTTGATGGACGTCTCCATCGCCATTGCGGCGTTCTCCGGTGTTTCGGTGTATACACAAGTCTCCTCCACCTTTGCCCGGAGTCAATACATGCGGGCAATTCGATGGCAAGTTTTTTTTCCCGGCTCTCTACGCCGATCCGATCGCGGCGCGGATTCGGGCGACGAGGTAGTTCAGGCGGGGCTGATGCGAACCCTGCCAATAAATCCGGCCGCAATCCGGGCACTGGCGGAAAGTGTCGTAATAGCGGCGGGTGAGGGGTTGGAGCCGATCGATGATGTCCTGCTTGGGCACGTCGGCGAGCAGGCCGCCGCAGCGCGGGCAACGGGTGAAGGGGGCCAGCCGATCGGCCAGGTCGAGGCGGCGGATCACCTCCACTATCTGATCGAATGGCCGGTCCGAGCGAACGAATACGCCGTGAGTTACGTTGCGGCGCTTCAGAAGTCCGCGGTCGCGGGTGAGCAGGATGCGATTCTCCGCGGCGGCTGTCGCGGCCAGAGTCGCGTCGTCGGCGTCCCACTCACAGCGAGCGTCGAGTCCCATCAGTCGCAGCAGCGGCGCGAGCCCGCCGAGATTGACGTCGACGACGAAACGCGGATCACGCAGCGGATGGGGACGTACCCGGGTCAGCGGCCCGATATCCAGCGTCTCGAACATCGGGTAGGCGACGAGCCGATCGCCGGGCTGCGGGTGGTGGCCGAAGCCGACGGATTCGCCGTTCACAAGGATCAGGTCGACCTCGGTATGCGGGATACCGGCAGCCTCGACGACGTCCTTCACGGTCTGATGGGGACGGATCGGCCGAGGCTGCGCCGTGTATCGGACGTCCTGATGCAGGAAGTCGTTCAGCTCGGCGTACACGCGCAGTTGGACACTGGCGGTCATAGGACCATTGTCGGCGCCACCCGCGCAGCGGCCACACCGAGTTTGCCGGCTTCCCGATTCCCCCATACGGTGCTATAAATTAGGGGAGGCTTACCTCTAGATGGTAGGTCGGTTCGGAAAATCACTCCCGCCAGCGAGGCCCGCCCGTGTATGTCTGCATTTGCAACGCCGTCTCCGAAGACGATGTGCACGACTGCGTTTCGAGTGGCGCCCACTCCATCCGACAGGTGAAGCGCGCGTGCGGCTGGCGGCCGGGCTGCGGCAACTGCGCGACGCGACTGGCGGAGGTTTTCAGCCAGGCCCGGGCCTCGTCCGGCGTCGAGTCGTCGGCGGCCTGAGCCGACACGCACGCTCACACCTCGCCACCCCGTGTGATCTGTGCCACTATCACGCTCATGAAGGGCGACAAGGACATCATTGCACTGCTCAATGACCAGCTGACGGCCGAACTCACCGCGATCAACCAGTACTTTCTGCATGCCAAGATGCAGGAGCACTGGGGCTTTCCGAAGCTGGCCCAGTACACCCGTCACGAGTCGATCGACGAGATGCGGCACGCGGAAATCCTCACCGATCGAATCCTGTTTCTCGACGGGCTTCCCAACTATCAGAAACTCGGCCTGCTGCGTATCGGACAGACCGTCGCCGAACAGCTACAGGCCGATCTACAGATCGAAATCGACGCCGTCAACCGGCTTCGCCAGGGCATCGAGCTGATGCGCTCGCGAGGCGACGCGACCTCGGCTCGCCTCTTCGAGCAGATCCTCGAGGACGAAGAGCAGCATGTCGACTACCTGCAGACCGAACTCGACCTCCTCGAGAAGCTCGGCGAACCGCTCTATCTCCAGCGCTACACCGACACCCCGCAAGACTGACCCGCACCTCTGATCGCAACCTCGGGTGAGCCGCGACCACCCCGCCCGGCCCGTTCCGTCGTCGGACGGCTCACGAGACCTTTCCGACGGTGGCCGACACGCGCGTCGGAGCGACAGTCGGCGCACCGTTGGCCGCGGCGGCACCCAGGCGCCGGGCCGTGAGCCGCGCGAGCGCGGCCTCGGTGAAGACCGACAACCCGAGGTCGGGGTTGTAGCCGTGGATTTCCTTGACGTCGAGCTCGGCCAGGAAATAGAGGATCTCCCGTGAGATCACCTGCCCCGGAACCAGCACCGGGAAGCCGGGCGGGTATGGGACGACGAAAGTCGTGGACACCAGGGTCTTTCCATGGGCGAGCCGGCGCCCGGCCTCGCCGAGCAGGACGTGTTCGCGGTCGGACTCCTCGTATCCGGCGTAGAAGGCCGATCGCATGTCGCCGAACGAGCTTGCGCCGTCGGGACGAAACGCGGTGTCGAACTCGCTGAAGTCGGGCAGCGCGGGCAGATCCTTGGTGATCGCGTCGACGCGGCGCAGGTGCAGGGCGCGATCGGCCTTGCCTGCCGCGCTCTCGCTGCGCTCGAAGTCGGTGGCGATCCGCCGCAGCACGTCGAGCAGGTACTGCACGCTCGACCAGGTGACGCCGATCGTGAAGATCAACAGCACACTGTTGATCGAGGTCTTGTTGATCTGGATGCCGAACCGGTCCATCAGTATCTTCCCGCGGAACTCGTATCCGTTCATGCCGGTCTTACCGATGAACAGGGTGACCCGTGTCGCGTCGAGCACGAACTGATCGGACCGCCACGCCTCGTTCCACTCGGCCAACCCACCCTGCCTGACCTGCCGGTACGAGCTGACTTCGGAGGCCCGGAACTCCTCGGGCACCAGGTCGGCCTCGTCCAGGATGCGGAACCACTTACCGATCAGCCGGTCCTTGCGGACCCGGTGACGGAAGACCAGCGCCATGTCGTAGACGTTCCGGACCAGCTGAAAGCCCTCGATGTCGACCTGCCGGCGCGCCAGGTCCAACGACGCCAGGAGTTGCTGGTTCGGCGACGTCGAGGTGTGAGTCAGAAACGCCTCGGTGAACGCCTCGCGGACGAGGGCTGCGAAGTCCTGGTCGCGGACATGGATCATCGACGCCTGCCGAAGCGCCGACAGCGACTTGTGGGTGGAATGCGTCGCGTACACGCGCACCCGCGCGCGCCCGGGGTCGGGAAGCAGCCGGTGGTCGACCCACTCGGCACGGTCCACGCCTTCCATCGACGCCCTCCACCGGCGGTACTCCTCGGCGTACCCGGGCGAGGACAATGTCGATTCGAGCTGCTCGGCGGCGACCATCGCGGTCCGCTGCCGTGCCCACGGCACGGCGGTCGCGAACGCGTACCACGCCTCGTCCCACAGGAAGCAGATATCCGGCTTGATCGCCAGGACCTCCTCCATCACCCGCCGGGGGTTGTAGACGATGCCATCGAAGGTGCAGTTGGTGAGCAGCAGCATGCGCACTCGGTCCAGGAGCCCGGCAGCCTCGAGGTCCAGCAACGCCTTCTTGATGGTGTGCAGGGACACCGCTCCGTAGATCGCGAAGGGCGCGAGCGGGTACGCGTCCAGGTACATCGGGTACGCGCCGGCGAGCACCAGGCCGTAATGGTGCGACTTATGGCAGTTGCGGTCGATCAGAACGATGTCGCCCGGCCGGGTCAGGGCCTGCACGACAATCTTGTTCGCGGTGGATGTTCCATTGGTGACGAAGTACGTCCGATCGGCGCACCACGTCGCGGCGGCTTTGTCCATGGCCGCCCTGATCGTGCCGTGCGGGTCCAGCAGCGAGTCCAGCCCGCCGGAGGTGGACGACGTCTCCGCCATGAAGATGTTGCGGCCGTAGAACTCGCCCATGTCCTGCAGCGACTTGGAGTTGAAGATGCTGGCGCCGCGCGCGACGGGCAGGGCGTGGAATTGGCCGACCGGTGCGGCCGCATAGGCCCGCAGAGCGTCGAAAAACGGTGTGGCGAACCGGCTCCGGATGCCGGCGAGCACTGTGCTGTACAGGTCGGTGACATCGTTGAGCCGATAGAACGTGCGATCGTAGACGTCCAGCTCGCCCTCGGTCTCCGCGGCGATCGACTCGTCGGTCAGCAGATACAGGTCGATATGAGGCCGCAGCTTCCTGATCCACTCACCACATTCGACCCAGTCGTGGGTACGGTCGGTCACGACCACGTCCTCGTTGGCGCCGAGCAACGTGTTCATCAACGGCACCCGGTCGCGTGAACGCAGCGGCAGGTCATGCCGGATGATCGCCGCCTGAATCTCGCCGTTCAACGCGACAGCGGTGATGGCATCCTCGATGCTCGCGACGACGAGCAGCTCGAACTGCACATCGTCGGACGGGTCGCGAAGCGCCCGCAGGCTCTCCGCCAGGCTCTCGGGAGCCTCGGGCGGGGAATCGTCGCCGAGCACGACGGTATAGAACTGCTGCTGTTTGGTCCGAGCCACGAGTTCCTGATCGGCCAATGGCGCGGATGTCGCGGATGTGTCGAACAGAGCTGTGCGGTCGCCGTACTCGGAGAGCAGGCGCACGGCCAACGACACCTCCTCGGCGAGCCGCGCCGTGGCGAGGTCGGCGACATATCTGTGAAATGCCGCCAGTCTCTCTGCTCCCGGATACAGCCAGTACCGCTCGTAGGCGCCGAGACGATCGAGGAGACGTCGCACCACGGCGGCTTCGTGTGTGGTGTCCTGACCGGCATGGTCGACATCGGCCAGCTGACGGCACGCGTCGTCGAGCAGATTCCAGGTATCGATTCGCGAGTACGACGGATTGGCTACCGCCGCCAGCGCGGAAACACTGAGCCGCTTCGGTCGCTCACCGTCTCGGTGCATGTCAGTTCCGCCCCAATCAGCGCAGACGAGGTGGGTCTGTCGAACACGACAGATCGCTCTGGAACAGTCATCCTGCACTTATTGTGTCCCGCCGCCGAGCAAATTCCTAGCGGGCGTCGGTGGCTCTGCACCGCGACCGGGTTGCCCTGCGGCGACGCGCGAGGCGATGCCGTGAATATCGCATCTCGGGTTGTTTACTGGCAGGGTGCTGGTTCAGGGCAGTCGTCAGCGCACCGCCGACCTCGATGCACACAGGAATCACTCGATGCACGCCGGAATCGACTGCGAGGAGGGCCAGTGACGAACAATGTGATTCGCCGGGTTGCAGGCGTGGTCGGCAGGCTGGGTCTCGCGGGTGCAATGGCGGGTGGGGTGGTGCTGGAGCAGCACGCCGTCGCTCGCGCCGCGGAGACGACCACGTTCCAGTTCCCATTGATTGAAGTATCCCAATCATGGGGTGTCCCAATGCAATTCACGATCTACCTGACGGCGACCGTCGGCGACCAACCCGGAGTCACCACCTTCGGTGTCGCCACCCCACCACCGTTCGACGGTGGCAGCATGCTCGACTCGGCAGCCCGGATCCGATGGGTGAACCTGACGACCGGAGCATCGGGTGTGATCGACATGGGAATTCGAGAAACAGCGCAGCAGCCCTGCGACTGTGCCCCGGTACCGGTGCCGGTGTTCACCGGGGCAGGCCGGATCGTCGCTGCCGCCACCGCCGACGGCGTAGCCGTCAACGTGTCCTCGGGGCTCGGTACCTTCACGACTCCCTGAGACCCTCGATCTCCGCGAAACGCCAGAAGCTCGGTCAGCCCAGTCGGGTGGCGATCTCGGCGGAGAAGAGGATGAAGCCGACCGGCGCGCTCGAAGCGGCCGAACCCGCGCCGAACTTGTCGGCCGACAGCGAGCCCGCGCGGTCCACACGCGGGTGCCGGTACAGGTGACCATTCCCTACCCCGGCGGCGCCGTCCGCGCGGTGGCGACGCCGGTCGACGATTGGCGGTACGACCACTTCGGCGGAGCCGCCATCGCATGGGCGGATCTGGGTCCCGACCACGCCCGGCAACGCCAGATCACCGCGCTCACCTGCGGTCTCACGGCCGCGCTCATCGCGTCGTTCGGCCTCATGACCTACCTGCTCACCGCACAACTGCTGCCGGCGCGAATTCGCGCGGTCGAGAGACAGGAGGACATTCTCGCCGGAGTCGCACACGACCTGCGCGCGCCGATCGCCGCGCTGTGCGCACTGGCCGAAACCGCCCGTGATCACCCCGACCAGCGCACCGAACTGCTCGACCGCACCGTGCGTCTGTCCCGTCGCATGGGCGACATCGTCGAGGATCTGCTCTCCCGGGCCCGGCTCACCGCGGGTATCGAGGAGATGGAAACCCAGCCACTGCGCCTCGATCAGATCGTCCTCGATCTGATCGAGGAAATCGACTCCGACGCAGCAATATTCACCTCGACGACCGCACCGACCGTCGTGAACGGCGCCCCCACCCTGCTGTGCCGGGCGATCCGGAATCTCCTCGACAACGCGGTCCGGCACGGCCATCTGCCGGATGAACCCGCACGCGTACACGTGACGGTCGCCGGCGGCCGCGTGATAATGGCGGACCGGGGACCGGGACTCGTAGACTCCGACCGCGACTCGATCTTCGAGGCCTTCCACAGCAATGCGGGTTCGACCGGGCTCGGTCTGCCCATCGCCCGGTGGGTCGCCCACGCCCACGGCGGCACCCTCGACGTCCACAGCGCGGACGGCGGCGGCGCAATCTTCGAATTCGCGCTGCCCACACCGGCACGCGAGCTCTGACACCCTGGCAGACCGATCGGAAAGCACCGTGATGGCCGGCGAGGCTCGCCATCTCCACCGTGCTCCGTTCGACCGACCGCCGGGCCGGGCCGGCGCGCGCCGCCTCGATATGTCGCCGGTCCACTGCGAATTAGCAGGCGAATGCGGGTTGGTGCCGGGAAGAGAGCCGACCGAGATTTTCTGGCTGATGCAGCGAAAACCGCGCCGTGGAATGGAACGCGGCGATGCCGGACGAAGATGGACGATGAATCGGGCTCGGTCCGTCCGGCCCAGCCCACGGGCCTTCGACCCGGAGACGCCCGCCGTTCAGCCGACGACGACAGCGAGGAATGTGCGATGACCGCAATGACAGTTGGTTTCATCGGGCTCGGCGCGATGGGACAGGGCATGGCCGCCAGCCTGCTTCGGGCCGGCCATCGGCTCCTGGTCTGGAACCGCTCTCCCGATCCGGTCGCCGCGCTGGTCGCGCAGGGCGCCGACGCGGCCGGGAGCCTCGCTGACGTGTTCGCCGCCGAGGCGGTCGTCTCGATGCTGGCCAACGACGACGTCGTCGAACAGCTGCTGCTCGACCCGGCGCTGCTGGCCGGTGCGAAGGCGTCCGTGCACCTCAATATGGCGACGGTCTCGATCGCGCTCGCCGACCGGGCCGAAGCCCTGCACGCCGAGCACGGCATCGGGTATGTCGGCGCGCCCGTCCTCGGCCGACCCCAGGTAGCCGCCGCCGGCGAACTGAACATCCTCGCCGCCGGCGGTGAGACGGCGCTGGCGCAGGCAGCACCGCTACTGTCCGCGATGGGCCGGCACACCTGGCAGTTCGGCACCCGCCCCAGCCACGCCAACGCCGCGAAGATCAGCGCCAACTTCCTGATCGCCTGCGCCATCGAGTCCATGGCCGAGGCATGCAGTCTGGCGGAGTCCCACGGTGTCCGGCCCACAGACCTGGTCGAAATGCTCAGCGGCACACTGTTTCCCGGTCCGATCTACTCCGGCTACGGCGAAATGGTCGCCGACCGCCGCTACGAACCGGCCGGCTTCCGGCTGCCGCTCGGCCTCAAGGACGTCAACCTCGCCCTTACCGCCGGCGCCGCGGCGAATGTCCCGCTGCCCTTCGGCAGCGTGCTGCGCGACGCCTTCCTCGACGCCCTCGCCCACGGCGACGGCGACAAGGACTGGGCCGCCGTCGCCGCCGTGGCCCGCCGCCGCGCCGGGCTGCCGGCGTAGCCGAGGCGGCAACCTCGGCACCATGACTCGGCTGGTCACGGGCCTAAAAAACGGAACTGGAGACACCGAGCCGGTCACACGGAGTAGCGTGCGATCCATGAGCGCATGCGAGGTTTGCGGTAATGATTACGCTATGCCGATCGTCGTCGAAGCTCAGGGAGTGCGGCACGTCTTCGACTGCTTCGAATGTGCGATCCACCGGATGGCACCCATCTGCGAGCACTGCAACTGCAAGATCATCGGTCACGGTGTGGAGTCAGAGGGCCGGTTCTTCTGCTGCGTGCACTGCGCCGTGTCCGAGGGTGCCATAGGCCTGGTCGACCACGTCTGAAACCGGAGTCATCCCGGAGGCCAAGGGATCTCCATCCCGACCCGATAACGACAACGGGGCCGGTGCCGCGAAACCGCAGCATCGGCCCCGTCGGAATCGGTTCGCGCAACGACCCTTTCGGTGGAGCCAAGGGACTCGAGCCCCTGACACCCGGCTGGGGGCCAGTCCGCATCGATGTGACGCGGTCGCAGGGCGATTCCCTGCGCTCGCGCGGGTGTGCTCGCCCGGAAGGCCGGGACGTGTGGCTGGCCGCCGAGGACTGTCCAATCGCGATATCGGCGGCCAGCTCTTCCTCAGCCCCCGCACCGTCGGCTACCACCTGTACAAGGCATATCCGAAACTCGGTGTTGCGACGCGGGCCGAACTGGCCGCACTCCTCCACGAATCACGCTGAGCGGGACTGGCTCCGGTAGGTCGCCAGCACATTGAGCCGGTGCAGATTCCGGCACAGCATCAGCAGGCCCTGAGTAGCGAACTCCACCGGAACCGCGTAATCACGAAGCGCGGCAATCAGACTCGGTGCCAGAGTCTCCGCCCACGGATCGGTGACCCGCGACTGAACCTGTTCCAGGGTCGCTCCCGCGGCAACCGCCACGGCCACCTCGTCCCGCAACTGCTCCAGATATCCGATCAACCAGTCGACCGCCTCGCGAGCATCGCCCATCGGCCCGTGCCCCGGCACCACGATCGCCATGTCCGGCAATGCTTCCCGCATCTTCCGCAAGGAGGCGAGATAGGGCTCCGGCCCGCCCTGCAGCAGCATCGGCGCGACTCCCGCGTGGCAGACGTAGTTGCCGGTCCACGCGGTGCGGGTATCCGGGACATACACGACGGTGTCACCCGGACCGTTACCCGGACCGAACTGCCACAGTTGCACGACGCGCCCGCCCAGATCGATCTCGGCGAAATCGTCGAACACCACATCCGGTGTACGCCACCGGGTCACCGCATCGAACTCCGCCTCCGCGCCGTACATGTTCCCGGTCCGGTGCCGCTTCTCATTGTCCAGATCGGACATGTTCTCCTTGTTGAGACGCGACGAGATCACCACCACCTCATCCGGGAACGCGGCATTGCCGAAAGTGTGATCACCGTGATAGGTCGTATTCACCAGGTACCGCACCGGCCGATCGGTCAATGTGGCCACCTGCGCCTGAATCCGCGCCGAAATGGCCGGCGTGATACCCGCATCCACCACGAGCGCCGCAGCGCTGCCCACGATGACCCCGTTGTTGTCCTTCGGCGGCAGCGTCGCCATCAGCGCGACAACCCCATCCGCGAACCACTGTGCCCGATGCTCGAGCCCCACCGGTGACAGGTTCGGTCCCTGATATCCCTCCGGCCGCTCGGTGAGCTCCCGGTCCGGTACAGCTTGGGCGTTCATCTCATTGCCTTTCCTCGAGAACGGTGACCCGCCCAACGCTAAGAACCGTCCGCGCCGACGGAATCCGTCGAACGACTGGGGTCGGTCGAGCACAAAAGGGTCTTCCAGCCCAACGCAATCGGCCCACCGACCAGAGACCCTCGAGCAGGGTTGGAGGACCGACCTGTGCGCCGGGTCCCGATCGACGAGGCAGCGGCAATGATCGATCGGGGCGAGATCGTTGGTGCGGCAACGGTGGTCGCGACCCAGGAAACGGGTGAGCACCGACATTCATCGCCGCCGCCATCGTGCCCAGATCATCCGAGAGAGGTGACCGTACAGGTCCAACGGTGGCTGGATAGACGTCTCGTCAGGTCGGGTCCGGCAATGGCGCATGGGCCGGTCAGCTGTCCGCGCGCTGGACGGTGACCGCCTGATTCACGTTGTGACCGGCCGAGTCTTGACTCGGATGAATCGAGATGATTCGATCTGAATCATCATGTTGCCAGTGAATCAACCGGCAGAGGGCGCGACTGCGGCGGCGGTAGCCGCCGCGAATTCTGTTGCGCGCCAGTCGGGCCCGCGTCAGCAGTTGGGTGCGGAGCTGCGCCGGATGCGGGACATGGCCGGAATCTCCGGGCGGGAGCTGGCCAAACGAGTCGGAATCAGCCAGTCGACGTTGTCTCGGATCGAAGCAGGCCACGTGGTTCCCCCGCTACCGCAGGTGCTCGACTGGGCCAAAGCGGTTGGGGCAGAACCTGATTCTCAGCATTTGTTACGCGCTCTCACTGAAGCGGCGCACTCACCCGAGGTGCGCGACTGGGCCGCCTCGCTCGCGGACCGCACGCATTTGCAGGACGACGTACGGGCATTCGAGGAGGACGCGCAAGTGGTGCGGAACTTCCAGCCCGCACTGGTGCCGGGTCTGCTCCAGACCACCGACTACGCCCGCCGGGTGTTCGCCACTTTCGATCCGCCCTATACGCCCGACGCTCTGGCGGCCGCGCTCGCCGCGCGCCTGGATCGCCAGCGTGTGTTGTACGACCCAGCGAAGCGCTTCGAATTCCTGATTACCGAAGCGGCCCTGCGCTTTCGGCCCGGCCCGCATCGCATGCTCCTCGCCCAACTGGACCGGATCATCTCGATCGAGACACTCGATACGGTCATCATCGGGGTGATTCCGCAGGATATCGAGGCGAGCACCACGATCCCGCACGGTTTCGTCATCTACGAGAACGAGGACCACGCGCTCGCCTCCGCGGAACCGATCCCGGGAAGCATGGTCACTCGCGGCCCCGAACTTGTCGACGCCCATCGCCGCCGCTGGGTGGCTTTGACTCGAATGGCCGTGTTCGACACCGATGCCCGCGTATTCCTCGCCGAGCTCCGGGACGAAATCCACCGCATCGCAACCAATTGACCATTTTCCAGCGGCCGCACGAGGGGTCGGCCGCACGTGGGGGTGGTGGTGTCGCAGTGAATTCGCTGCGACACCACCTACCCGTCACTCGCCGAAATCGAATTCGCCGGCCCGCACACCTGACATGAACGCTCGCCATTCAGATTTCGTGAACCACAGTGTCGGGCTGTGCCGATCCTTGGAATCACGCAATGCGATCCGGCCTTCGTGGTACGCGACCTCGACGCAATCGCCGCCACCGTAACTGAAACTGCTCTTGGCGAACCTCGGGCCGCGATGTTCCCCGCGAATCATATTGCGGTTCATGGCATTCATTCCTTCCCCCGGAGGGTCACTCCCCATGACCCTTCTCGTGAATCGCTTACGACAGACACAGTGCTATCCGAACCCCCGGCCGCGCAACTGAATTCGCCCGGGCTTGCGCGCCGACACATCGAAATGCTCATGAACGCAACACTACGGCGACCCACCGACAAACCACCGTGACGCACGGATCGCAGGAACGAGATGTACTGCTACAGGCGGGCCACTACGTGGCTACCATCTGGCCGTGGCCGCCCTCCGTCCTCGCGGTGCCGCCGATCTGGACGGTAGCCGGTACCGAGGTCGGTGTACGGCGGGAGATTCGGGTTGCTGTCGGTCGCGAAAATGGTACCGGCCAAGGACTATCCGAGTAGTCCGAGCCCGACCGGCTTCCCGCTCACGCTGAAGTGCTTCTGGACAGTAGCGTCCGGCATGCCACCGCTATAGCGCCATGCCGATCAAATGGCCGACCGCATACGTCACGACCATGGCCGCGGCGCCGCCGATGAGCACCCGGATCGTCGCGCGCCGCACCGGCGCTTGCCCGAGCCAGGCTCCGGCCGCGCCCGTCAACGCCAGCGCTACCAGCACTGCGCCCGCGGTGACCGGAACGCGGATGGCGGCCGGGGCGAGGATCGCCAGTAGTGGCAGCAGGGCACCGAGGGTGAACGAAATCGCCGACGACACCGCCGCATGCAGAGGGTTGGTCAGTTCGTGCGGATCGATCCCGAGTTCGGCCTCGGCATGCGCGAGGAACGCGTCTTGTTCGGTGAGTTCCTGTGCCACCTTCCGGGCCGTCGCCGGGGACAGGCCCTTGTGCTCGTAGATGGCGGCCAGCTCGGCCAGCTCCTCCTCGGGCTGCTCGGCCAACTCCCGGCGCTCGATCTCGAGAAGCGCGCGCTCGCTGTCGCGCTGCGTACTCACCGATACATACTCACCGAGGGCCATCGATACCGCGCCCGCGGCCAGGCCCGCGATGCCCGCCGTCACGATCGTGCCGCGATCTGCCGTGGCGGCCGCCACACCGATGACGATGCCCGCCACGGAAACGATTCCGTCGTTCGCGCCCAGCACACCGGCGCGCAGCCAATTCAGCCGTGCGGCAAGCCCGTTACCGTGGGTCTCGGAGTGCGGCAAGACCGCCGAATTTCCGTCGTTCATCAATAGCACGAGGTCGACGCTAATAGGTTTTCCGATGCCTGACCAGCAACGTAAGGCTAGCCAAAATAAGGTAAACCATTGCACAGGAAGGGTTTACATGCCTAACTCACTCCCGCTTCCGAACGTCTGTCGGCCCGGTCGAACTCGAACGATCGTCATGCCTTATCGAATTATCGGATCCGCCTATAGGCGCGCAGCGTCGCCCGGTGTGTCGACAACCACAATCCCGGCAGGCGTGACGATCGATGCGTAGAGATCTCCCCGTCGGTGGCAACGCGTGGAAACCGGCCGATCCCAGTGTCTTTGTGATTTGATCGCGAACATCATCCACGTCGCTATCGCCACCAGGATCATCAGATAGATCGTGGTGCCAATCCATAGGCACGGCCGCCCGGCTCAGTTCCGCCAGAGCGGCGTTATTGCTTTCTAGATCCGCTCGACAACGGGCGGCACCGCCATTGTGAGCCATATGACCGACCTGATCGGGCTCACCGGCACCCAGCCACCGAGCGACCCCTCCCAGTGGGGCGAAACCCGCACCACCCCAAAGGATGTCGTGGCCGTCTACCACTACCTCAGCATGCTGTCCCCGAACCGGCACGTGCGGTCATCATGAACGGATTGCGCAAACACCAGCCGAACCGTCTGCGACTTCGCTCAGGCCCGTGTCGCACTATGTCGAAGTGACACTTCATATTTCGAGCGCAATGCGGCCCCCGGATGGCACCGCGCATGAACCTGACCAATCGAGCCCCGTACCGATCTACATCGATACGGGGCCCGTTCGGGGGTAATCGCCCTCGCTGATCGCATCAGCTTGGTTGACGAACGCACACTACAGTGCGGTCTTCAGCATCAGATCTGGACGTAACCCAGGACACGTGTCCGCGGCGGTCATGGGCGATTGCGCGGAAGCCGTGCTCGGCGACCAGTTTCGGTTGTTCGTCCCAGACGTCGGCGTTGAGCGGCCAGCCGTGACCGAACACGACCGGTTGTCCGCTGCCCAAATCTTGTAGCGATGCTCTGTCCGCCCCCTCGAACGGACCGGTCAACGGAATGTTCACCAACGCAATCTGATTCCGGTCCTCGCCATCGACGCCACCTGGCCCAGCGAGAACAGCGCCATTCACCGCGGCGAGTCACATCTCCTCGGCCAGGGCCGAAGATCGTTCGGAAAACGATCGGTCAGTGATCGGGTGCAGGGTGATCTGGCCGGTCTGAATCTCGCAGTTAATTCGGAGATATCTGCGACCTTCCGTGCCTGGGCACTCTCGATTCGTGCCAGCAGCGCGATATTCGGGCTGCTCCGGCACGGTATCTCATTACTGTGCGGTGTGGGTGAGCTGATCGTGGAGCGTAGCGGGGATCCAGCGGTTATCCCGCCGCATTCTCACGTCGGATCATCCGGCCGGGGTCATAGTGGACGACTCCGGAACCGGTGCCCCGTTTCGCCAACTCGAGCGGTGCATCGTGCTCGGCGGCCGGGTGGATCGGCCCGCAGACTCTTCTGATCCACCCGGCCTGAGCAGCATTGGACCGTCGCGTGCCGGTGTTGACCGGTCTGGGCGGTGCCGCCGATCTCATCCGGGCCGGCATCGGGATCCGCCGCCAGCTCCTCGACGCGGACATCTACAGTCGCACTGCCGATTACACCACCGTCCCCGATCGGATCCGCCGGCGCCGGCGCGCCACCATCGACAACCTGCTCCCGGCCGACGATCCGCGCTGTCAGTGCGCCGCGATGCCGCGACCAGCGCTTCGAGGTCATCGCACAGCAACGAGTCGGGCAGTAGATGCGCTGCTGGTGATGGCCGCCATCGCCGGTGTGGCCGGAATGCTACGTCGGTGCGAGCAATCCGCTGGCACAGCGGCGTCGAACTATCGAGCGGTCCTGTAATCGGTCGAGGGGAAGTGCTGGAGTGCAGATGTTCATCAGCGGCAGGGTCAGCCGCTGCGGCGGTGAGGCCCATGTCGTCATCGGTGCACCGCGGCCGGTCGCCGGGTGCGCACGCGGTGACAAGGTCTGCCACGTCGAAATCCGCCACGCGGGCACCGTCGTGCTGCTGCACCCGCAGCCGGGGTCCACCCGGGCGGCACTGGACAACGCGCTGTGTGAGGTCACCCGGCATCTGGGCATCGACCTACCGGGGTTGCTCGCACACGTCGCGATCGGGCCCGCGGTGCACGAGCCCCAGGACGCCTATCCGGCCTGAGACTCGTCTCCACACCAGCCGCCCGCGGTGTTCCCTGCCGCCGGACCGGCCCTACCGGTGTTCGCCGAGGAAGGTCGGAATGTCTGCGGCCGTGGGGTAGTCGGGAAGCGGTGCCGGCTCGTCGTCGAGGAACGCGGTGATCACCGATGCTGCGCGGTCGTTGTTGTCGTCGAGGCCGTTCCAGATGTGATGGCCGACGCCGGTGATGTATTGGGTCCGGGCAATCGCGGGATCGGACGCCAGGATGGCCGTCGCCCATTGCCGCAATTGGTGCGAGCATTGGGCCATCACCAGCATCGCCGGTACCTCGGATACGCGCAGTTGCGGAGTGATCGAGGGCGAGTGGCTGATCGTGTCCTGAATGCGGAGGCTGGCGGCCGGGTTGAACGAGAAGTTCACGGCGCTGTCCTCGACCGGGATGCGCTGGGCGTCCTTCGCGCAGTAGCTGTTCGCGGTGTCGCTGCCGAGATCGGCGGCCCGGAAGGCGTTGACCGCTTCGGCCTGGCCGACCATCTGATCCTGCGGAGACAGTAGCCCCAGCCGCTGCAGCCCGAAGGCAACCGCATAGCGCGGCATCGAGACCGAGCGTGCACCGCCGGGTGGGGGAGCAATCCCGGCGGCCGTAGCGCTTCCGGTCCAGCCGGCCACGTGCGCTGTGGGTCCGTCCATCGGTCCCGGCTCCACGATCACTGCCCTATGGATGAAGACCGTGCTCGCGGCGTCGGCCAGGGCTCGCGTGAGGATCACCGCCCCGGAGGAGAACCCGATCACGTCGGCGCGTCGGCCGGGGATGTGCTCCAGCACTGCCGTGAGGTCGTGCACCGAGCGGTCGATGGTGTAGTCGCGCATGGGCAGCGGATCGCTTCGTCCGCCGCCGGCCTGCTCGTAGGCGTAGACATCGAAGCCATCGCCCGCCAGCCGCTGCAGAAACGTGTGATCGATCAGGGCGATGCTGCGGACGGGACCGCCGTTGAGATACAGCAGCGGTATACCGTGATGTGCGACGCCCGCCGGCGGTGCGTAGTGATACACAGCGACACGGCTGCCCGTCGCCAACGTCCAACGCTCGCTCGAAACTCCGGTCAGTTCCGGAGGATATTGCCAACTCGTCGGAACGGTTGGTACGCAGGCGCTGGCGGTGAGCGCGCAGGCCAGACTCGTCTGAATCAGCACGTGCACGGCGGAGCGCCGACGGTGACGGGCTGCCAGCAGTCCGGCAGTGGCCGTGCCGACCGTGGCAGTGACGGTCCATGCCGCCCATCCACGCCCAGCCCCTCCGGTCAGCACCACGACAGCCAGGAACACCACGACCAATGCCAGTACGGCCGTGACGTAGATGGCGGTGGTCCGTACCACTCGCAAGCCTCGTCGAACGAACGTCACTATGATCTCCCTAGTTTCAGAACATCGTTCTGAAACAGTGTTACATGCCGGGTAGACTGCGTCTCCATGGGACGTCCGCCAACCAACGACGACGCCACGCGCGAATGCCTCATCAGCGCTGCGACCGATCTGCTGCGTGGCCGCTCGTCGGATCGCTTGTCGGTGCGCGAAATCGCCGCTGCCGCAACCGCTTCGACGACCTCGATCTACACCCTGTTCGGAAGCCGGGACGGTCTGCTCGCTGCCGTGCGCCAGCGCCTGGCGGCGCAGCTGTTCGAGGTTCTGGTCGCGGTGCCCGCGGGTGACGATCCGCTCAGCGACCTGCTGGCGATGGCGTCGGCCTATCGGCGGTGGGCCCTCGACGAGCGGCACTTCTACGCGGTGATCTTCGGCGGCGGCACGACCTACACGCCCAGCGGCGCCCCGAGCGACCGGGACCCGGCGGCACCGCTCGTCGATGCGATCAGCCGCGTACACGCCTCCCGGTACCCGACCGCAGAGGTGAACCGCATCGCGGTCGCGGTCTGGGCGACCCTGCACGGCTTCGTCACGCTCGAACTCGACGGGACCCTGCCCTCGGCGTACATCGACGTGGTGATCCCGGCGGCCGTGACATCATTGGTCATCGGCTGGCATGTACCGGCTTCCAGCAGCTGATATCACGGTGCGGATTCCTGCCGACCGGGTGAGCCGAGACCACAGTCGCCCACTGGAAGGTGCACAACCTCGTCGCGGAGTGTCCTGATCCGGCGGATTCCTGTCGACAAGGCGGGGCGATCATCGTGCACGGGGTTCGAAACTCGAAGGAACACAGCACAACCCGGTTGCCACCGGCAACACGGCGATTTCTGCCGCCGAAAAGAATCACATGTCCGTCCCGACAGTAATCCTCGTTCACGGTGCATTCGCCGATGCCGGCCAGCTGGCACCGGCGCGCTCGCCGAACTGTCCTGAAGCAGGATCTCCGATGAACATCGGCTGTCGTCATGATCAGCCACTTCGGCGTGGCGGATCCCACCGAAAAGGCTGCAGCCGCGACCAACTGATACAACCAGCGCGGGAGCCGCGCCCGGGTTCCCGCACCGAATCCCGTTTCATTGTTCGATCGCTCGAAATCATCGGGATGTCTGCCACAATCCCGGGAATCGCCGGCGCAGGTTCTCGATCTGCTGGTGGACCTGCGCGAGTTCGACCTCGATGGCCTGGTTGGGGTTGTCGTCTCGCCACTGGCCGCGCCGGCGAACGAGGCGTTCGGCGTAGTACTCGAGTTCCGCGAGAAACATGCGCGCCTGAGCGGTTTCGGGATCCTCACTCACCGACGGCTCATATCAGCCGGTTGCGGAAAGCCTCCGCAGCGCACCGCGCTCGACAAGCAGCGGAATGAAATCGCGGACCGGCCGGCCGTCGAAGCCGCGGTGGATTTCGGCGACGATGCCCTCGACGGTGCCGGTATTGAATGTGGGAAACTGTGCGGCGAGGCGTCGGACGAGTGCCGCGATCTGCTGGTCTTCGTCATTTACTGCCATGCTTCATGGTTGTTCGCGACCCCCTGCGTCGTCAACTACCCGTATTTCCGATTCGGGCAGTATGTCACATTCGATCGCGACCAGCACGGCAATCACGTTCTGCGCCAAAGTGATTGACGATGCCGCCGCCAGGGAGGGGATTCCGACGGCATCGCGGTGGGGGGTCAGCGGACGGCCGACACGAGCTGTCGTGCGGCGACCCGCTCGACCAGCAGCGGAACGAATTCCCGCACCGGCCGGCCATCAAAGCCGTGGTGGACCTCGTGCACGATCGTGGCGATAGTCCACACGCTGATTGCCGGAAACCGCTGCGCGAGCCGATCAGTGAGTTCCGCGAGCCGCTTGACCTCGTCAGATGATGGCATGAACCATGGTTGCCCGCCGTTCACGCGGCTGTCAACAGACGTCGATCCGATTCGGTCGGTATGCCCCGAAATTTCCTCGGCCACAGCCAGGAACGGCCCTGACCCGATACGAACGAAACCTGTCGGCCCCATCCCAGCGTGTGGCCGACAGCCCGTCATCGCTGACCGCTGGGCCAGACGGCTCGGCCGCGTTGCGGACAAGGTCGGCGACGCGAGCAGCGTGTTCACCGATTCGCCCTGGTCGGGCGCGAACGCGGTGATGTACACCAGCGCAGCGACTTTCTCGTGCCTTCCGGCCTCGGTGATGCCTGATCCCAAGTCTCATCGACGGTGTATGGATCCGAACGAGTTACGGTATGACCGGATGAGACCGCACCGACACCCGAATAATCGCCGTCCTGCTTTCGATGTCGCGCGCCGGGTCAGCGTGGATTGCAGTGATTCGAGCATGTCGACCAGGCGCGGATATTGTTCGCCCAGTGTGGGTTTCGCCCGGAGGCAGCCATGACCCGAAGGAACGAATCGGCGCTGTCGGTGAATTCGACTGTCGGGGTGAACATGTCGTAGGCGCGATACTCCTCGGCGCTGCCGGCTGTGCTGGATCGAGGTCGGCGTCGAGCAGTGCGCAGCATTCTTCCTCACCGCACGGCATCCGTAACGCCATCGCCCGAGGCCAGCTGTTCGGCTAGAGCAGCACTGTCGTGGGCGTACGGGTGGTAGAGGATGGCACAAACCAAGCCATTCGAGGCGGTGAGAACGACCGTGACGAGCAGAAGCGCGGCGCCCAAACCGATCTGGTCGCCGAGCACTCCGGTGAGCAGGGAGTAGATCGCGTAGGCGAGGCCGTCGGCGGCCGATACCGACACCGCGAAGGCCAGCGGGCGCAGGGGTGGTGGCACGACCGCCATGATCAGCGGACGGTTTATCACGGGGTACTGTCCTTGGAGGAACCCGACTGCCGCAAACAGGGCGACGTACACCGCGATAGACGACCACGGAATTGCAAACGCCGTGAAAGCCACTGCAGCGAACGCGATCTGACTGATTTGCAGCAGGGCGATACGGCCACTTCGTGGACGCGACCGATGCACGGCATCGACTGCTCGGCCCCCGAGGAATGTTCCCACGATATAGCCGAGTGCGAATGGGAGCGCTATCAAAGCGGCTGTTGCCGTGTTGAATCCGCGGTCCTGCACCAGGAATACCGTGCCAAAGCTCATGATGATGCTCTGTCCGGAGAACAGCCGCTGAACGAGCAGGTAGCGATAGGTCCTGATGCCGAACAGCTTTCGCAGCGACGCGCCAATTAGGCGCACCCTGCCGTTCGACACTACTGAACCGAGAGCATGTCGTTCCTCCGGTGTCATCTCACCATCCGCCGCGGCGGGCCGATGCGCGGGCTCCGGTTCGTCCAGGAACACAAGGATCAGCACACCGACGATCACACAGATTCCACCGGAAATGAAAAACCCGTAGCGCCAGCCATTTTCAAATCCAGAAAGCCGACCGAACAGGGGTGCCGCAATGCCGGTGGCGAGCGCGGTGCCAGCGTAGAGGGCGCCGGTCGCGCGGCCCCGCTCGCTGTCGTCGTAGAGGTCCCCGAGGATGCCCAGGGCGATCGGCCCGGCTCCGGCGAAACCCGCGGCGGCGATGGTGGTCAATACGATCAGTTGCGCGAAATTGGCCGATAGCCCCGCCGCCATCGCCCAGACGCCCCAGAATCCCGCGCACACCGCGAGTACGGTCTTGCGTGGGAAGCGCCGCGTGAGAAACACCCATGGCAGCGCCGCGATCGTACCGACGATCTTGCCGGCTGCGACCAACGCGCCCAGCGCCGCCGCTGAGAGTCCGAGTGCATCACGGATCAATGGGAAAAGCACGCTGACCACGCTGGTCTCAGCGTTGTCGAAGGCGTGCGAGGCCGTCAGCAGCGCCAGGTTCTTGCCTCGACGACGGTCTGCCGGGTGCCGGGAGCCGACGGCTCGGGTTGTCATTCGACGCCCTCTCTGCATTCGGCGCTCACACCGCGGTCGAAGTCGTGGCCAGTGCGTCGGCGATCTGGGCGAACAGCAGGATGAGCGGCGACTGCGGCAGCGACGGGGACAGGATGTGCGCGCCGTAATGCACGATCACCAGATCGCGTCCCGGCGACACCAGCATTCGCTGGCCGTGAATGCCGCTGGCCATATAGGAGCCGCTGCCGTCATTGAGCTGCCACCAGAGGTCGCGATAGCTGAGCTGTCCGGGCGCATCGGCAGACGCACGCGGCAGTTGGACTCGCGCGGTCGCGCCATCGGGGATACGACCGAGGGAGGCGACGACGTCGCCCGGGACGATCTGCCGGCCACCGATCGCGCCTTCACAACGCAGCATTTCGCCCAGTCGCGCGATATCCATTGCCGTGGCGGCGAATCCACCGCAGGCCATTTCGTTGCCCGCGCTGTCGAGCATGTAACAGCCGTCCTCGGCGGCACCGATCTTCGACCAGATCAGGTCACTGAGCAACTGCGCTGTCGACAGTCCGGTGATGCGGCGCAGAACCTCCGCCAGGGCCTCGACATTGCCGTTCTCGTAACGGAATTCACGACCATAGGGTCCGGCCGCCCGGGCGGTGGCCAGGTGATCGAGGATGGTCGTCGGCCCGGTGTAGCCGTAGGGGCGCAGCGACGGCGTCACCACCGCCCAGTAGCGGTGGGCTTCGAGGATGCGATCGTACGGGCGTCGGTCGAACCGCACATCGGTCGTCATGTGCAGCAGTTGGTCGATGGTGGCTTCCCCGTAACCGGTGCCCGCGAGGTCGGGGACGTATTCAGCCGTCAGCGCATCGCGACGGAGCAGCCCTTCGTGCTCGAGCATCGCGGCCAGCAGGCCCAGGTAGGACTTTGCCGCGGAAGCGTTCAGATGCGGCTCATGGGGTTGGCAGCCGTGCAGGTACGTCTCGTGGACAACGCGGCCGCGGTGTACGACGACCAGCGCGTCGGTTTCCGATTCGGCCAATGCCGACGCGAGCGTGATAGTGCGCCCGCCGGTCCATCCGATCGGCAGCTCGGTCAGGTCCATCGGCGATTGCGGCAACCGCCATGGTGCCGTCTCGCCACGCCACACCGAGCGAGTCGGCCCTGTTTCCCGTACCGAAGTTGCGTGCTGGCGTACGTGCGCCGGGTCGAGAAACCCACGCGCCCAGATCATTTCATCATTTCGTACCACTCGGGTCACGACAGCCTCCACTCGTATGACACAAAGACCAATATTGGACATACTGTCTATTTTCAGTCGATGTGTCAACGGCGGCTATGCTGAGGCGACCCGTATCACGTTGAGAAAGGGGCGTCCGTGCCACCCGAAGACCGCCGCGTCCGCCGTACCCGGCGCGCACTCCGCGACGCACTGGTGTCGCTGTCATTGGAACGCGGATACGCGAACGTCACCGTCGAGGACATCACCGAGCGGGCCGATCTGGGCCGGGCGACGTTCTATACGCACTTCACCGACAAGGACGCGCTGCTCGATCGGGTGGTCACCGATGTGATCGCCGAGCTGAACGGACGTCTGGAGCCTCTCGCCGATCTGTCCGAGGTGGGATTTACCGGCAAGCCCGTGCTCGAGGTGTTCCGGCATGCCGCCGAGGAACGTGACACCTACCGCGTCATACTGCGCGGCGAGGGCGACGGACGGGCGCTGCGGCGGTTCACCGAGGAGCGAACCGCCGCTGCCACAGCGGCTTTCACCGCCCGCGCCGACAATCTCGGGCTGACCCCGCGGATCGATCTGGGGATCGTGGCCCGCGCCTGGGTTGGCGAGCAGATCTCCGTGTTGCAGTGGTGGCTCGAGACCGACCCACCACCAATGCCCTTGGAGCAGGTCGCGGAAATGCTGCGCACCCTCTCGCTGCGCGGCCGCTACTGGGCGACGGGCTTCGAGGGCGAGCCCCCAGCCTGAATCCCGTAGTCACCGAGAGTATCTCAACGCCTCGCGTGGGCCACGGTGGTCGCGAGGCCGTCACCGATGCTGTAGCGCGCGTCTCGCTTGGACACCCATCCGGCTCGTTCGAGGGATGTCAGGATCTGCCACGTCGTCGATTTGCTCAGCCGCAGCCGCTCCGCGATGACCCGGTGCAGCATCGGTTCACGGCTGCGGGCGAGCAGTTCGACGATGGCGATCACCCGATCGGTGGGGGGCGAGCCTTTTCGTTCCGGCACAACGGCATTCACAACGATCTCCGTCGCGTCGGACACGATCTCAGTGCCCGATCGCCAGCATGCGGCTCTTCGTGGATTGCCACAGCGTTCCATCCGGGGCGATGACACCGGTCAGCAGGATCAGATCATCCTGCGGGGAGGTGCCGACCTGGACGGTCTCGACGCGGTCACCGGTATTGAAGTCGGTGGCCGCGTAGTACACCGGACCGGACTTGGTCGAGGGTTGGTCGGCGAGCGGGCCGTAGGCCAGCCCGTGGATCAGGCCGTCCGCCCGCGACAGATGCGGCAGGTTGGCATACCGGTCGCTGTTCTCCCACACCCGGCGGCAACCGTCGGCGGTCACGTCTATGCGGGTCATACCGCCGGTGAACGGCGCGTCGGCGGGCACACTCGGACCGTCGGCCGCGCCCGGCGGCATCTGGTAGCCGTACGTGCTGCCGATGACCAGAGAGTGTCCCCACGCCATCGGCGCGTTCTCCGTGCCGGGTCCGGAGGTTTCGAAGGCCGGCATCTTGCAGTACACGGAGCCGTCGGAGGTGTTGTACACCAGCAGGTTCGGCTGCGCGGCGTTGTCCACGATCGCGACGTATTCGTCGGCGGTATCGCCGAAGTAGATCGGCGTGGTGCCAGAACCCCAGCTCACCTGCCCCGGCTTGCGTGCCACGCCGCGGTCATAGGTGTTGCTCCAGACCGTGGTCGGCACCCCGTCGGCACCGACGGTCATTTCGTAGAGCGCGTGATCGGTGAGCACGGACGCCCCCGCGGGCCGCAGGGTGAGACCGTTGGCGATCTTCTCCCCGGCGGGCAGGTGGGTCGACGCAACGCGGTCGCCGTCGATGGTCCCGATCACACCGTTGGTCGTCGCGAACCAGATCCGCCCCTGCCAGTCCGGCTCGATCGCAGTGAGCTCGTCACCATCCGGGACAGCACTTTTCACATCGATGCGCTGGTCGAGATACAACTCCCAGCCGTTCGCGGTCCGGCGATGCGCGACCCGCGCGATGGCACTCGCCCCGTCCGCGACGACGATCCGGTCCCGGCTGTCCAGGTAGCCGTAGGCGCTGCCCAGCAGGCTGCCCTTGTCGAGCTGCAACTGGGCGACCGGCTGGGCGGTCACGGGGTCGAACAGCTTGACCGTGGGAGCCAGGAAGGTCGGCGGGTTGAGCCCGACATAGCTGGTACACAACGCGACCGGCATGCCATCACTGCCGATGAACGGTGCCGCACAGGGTCCGGACGGGCTCGATGCCGCGCGCACCCGCGCGCCGGGGCCGGGGCCGGGGATCCCGATCGAGTCCGTCGAGTACAGGTCGCTGTGCATCAGCGAGGTGTCGGTCGGGCCCACGTCCGGGATCGAATCGGCAGCCGAGGCTGCGCCGGCGCCGCAGGTCATTGCCAGCAGCGATGCCGCGGCGGCGACGATCGCGAACGTGTGGTGTCGGGTCATGCGAACCTCCATCTAATAATCCGTATTATTATCAAGGCAGAGGGTAGCCTGAGGCCCATGAATTCCGAAAGGGTGTCGACGAAAGAGCGACTCCTCGAAGTCGCCGAGGAGCTGTTCGCGGAGCGCGGCGTGGACGCGACGCTGGTCGGCGACATCGTTCAAGGCGCCGGGCAACGCAATCCGTCCGCACTGCGATACCACTTCGGTTCCCGGGAGGGTGTGCTCGAGGCCATCCTGCAAAAGCATTTGAGCCGTGTGGAGGAACGCAGGACCGAGCTGTTCGAGCAATGGTCGGGCCCCGGCCCGGAGACCGTGCGGGACGCCGTTTCGCTGATCGTCACGCCATTGGTCGAATTGCTCGACAGCCAGTCCGGGCGACGCCACCTCCAGATCCTCGCCCAGTCAGTGCATCGATTCGATCAGTCCCAGTTGGACGCACTGTCGCTCAGCTACCCGACCATGGCGGCGACAGTGCGCCTGATGGGCCGAGCGATCGGCCAGTTGCCCGAGGCGGTGATCGAGGAACGCGTGCGGTCGGTTCTCCAGCTGACGATGACGATGCTGTCGGTCCGCGCGCGCTCCCTGTCCACCGGATCAGATATCCCCTTGAGCGCCAAGGTATTCGAAGAGAATCTCGTCGCGATGGTCACGGCTGCCCTCACCGCGCCGCTCAGTCCGGAACAGTCCTGATCCCGCGTCCCCGCGCGGTGATGATGGAGAACCCTGGACGATCGGCCGGGCAGGCGACCGACAGCGGGACCGACTGCCCGCAGAACCGCCGGGCCGCGCAGAGGGCGAACCAGCGGCCCGATCATTCCGGAAGCCCTTGTCCGCCTTGGCTCTACTCTCCCCGGAGAATGCGAGCGGCCTCGCTGTCGATACGCGGCTGCAGTTCAGCCTCGGGCACATCGCTCAGGCCGGTGGCTGCGCGCAAGAACGGTCCGAACAGCTTCCACCCGAGTTCGAGCGCGGCCACATTCGCCACCGCCATCGCCGCTCGCCGCTCATCGTCATGGTGGCGACGCGCCTGCCCGAGCAGCAGGGACATCACCGGGAACTGGTCCTGCAGCGAGGCGACGTCGAACCCGTCGAGAATGCAGCGAACCAACACGACCCAGTGACGTTGCCAGCGCGGGTCGGCCGCGGTCAGCGGATGGTCGGCGTCCAGTGCCGCCGACTCGGTCCCCAGATAGGCCAGCACGGCCGCCACCAGCTTGTCCTTCGCACCGAAGTGCCGGAACACCAACCCGTGATTGACCCCCGCGCGATCCGCGATATCCCGGATCGACGTGGCGGCCGGACCGCGCTCGGCGAAGAGATCAGCCGCGCTGGTCAGCACCGCTGCCACGACCTCGTCACGCCCCACCGGTCCGGTCTCGCCCGAGGATTTGGTTGCCCCACTCGTAGTCATGTGACTACACTAGCGCACACCCGCTGTGTAGTCGATCGACTACAGCGGGTTCACCCAGCCCATCCGAGAGGAATCCCGAAATGAACGACACCATCGTGGTGGCCGACAAGGAACCCGCCGCCGCGCTCGACGTCCGCCCCGTCCGGATGCCCGGATCGCCCCTGATCTCCGGACCGTTCACCCACCTGGCCGCCGAACGCGACCGGCTGACCGCGCTGCGGTGGCA
Organism: Nocardia sp. NPDC101769; assembly: GCF_044766925.1. Lineage (NCBI taxonomy): Bacteria > Bacillati > Actinomycetota > Actinomycetes > Mycobacteriales > Nocardiaceae > Nocardia > Nocardia sp. NPDC101769. Next base: position 170,381 of record NZ_JBIWMX010000016.1, read on the forward strand.
GAACTTCGATGCCGTCCAGGTGGGATCCACCCTGGGCGCGGAGATTTCGGGCGTCGACCTGACCAGCGAGCTGCCGGACGAGGTGATCGCCGAACTGCGCCAAGCACTTCGGGACTACAAGGTGCTGTTCTTCCGCGACCAGCCCATGACCTCCACCCAGCACGTGCACTTCGCCCGGCGCTTCGGTGAGCTCGAGATCCACCCGTTCATCCCGTCCAATACCGATCACCCCGAACTGGTCCGTTTCCAGAAGAGCGCGCAGGTCAGCGGATTCGAGAACAGCTGGCACCACGATGTGACCTGGCGGGAGAAGCCGTCGGCGGGCGCGATCCTGCATGCGCTCGAGATTCCGGCCCTCGGCGGCGACACCCTGTTCTCCGATATGCACGCCGCCTACGACTCACTCGACGAGGAGACCAAGAGCCTCATCGACGGGCGAGACGCCATCCACGACTTCAGCCGGGCGTTCGGGCACGCGTTGCCCGAAGGCAAGCGCGATGCCATGCGGGCCGCGCATCCGACGGTCGCGCACCCGATCGTGGCGGCGCATCCCGAGACCGGCAAGAAGCACCTCTATGTCAACCGGATCTTCGTCGAGCAGATCGAGGGCATGGACCGCGACGAAGGCGCGGAACTGCTCGACCGAATCTGCCGCCAGGCCGACTACCCCGAGCACCAGGTGCGACTGAAGTGGCAGCCGCACACGGTGGCGTTCTGGGACAACCGCGCGGTGCAGCACTACGCCTCCAGCGACTACTGGCCCGCGATCCGGGTGATGGAACGCGCTTCCATCGCCGGGACCCGCCCGCACCGGTGACCCGGTCTCGACAGAAAGGTCCGAGGTGACACACACGAGTCGTACGGCGTCGGCTGCGACGGAAGTCTTCGCGAAGTTCAAGCAGCTCAACGGATTCCAACGTAGCGCTGACGCCGTCGGCCCGGTGGCGGCCTTTCTCGTCGGCTATCAGCTCGCCGGTGCGCACGCCGGAATCGCCGCCGCGATCGCCGCGGCGGCGATCCTGGCGCTGGTGCGTCTGATCCGGGGCGATTCGGTCAAGGTCGTCACGGTGTCGGTGGCCGCGGTGCTGGTCTATTCGCTGTTCGTGCAGTTCAGCGGTCAGGGCCGAGACTTCTTCCTGCCCACCGTGATCGGATGCGCGGTTCTGACCATCGTGTTCGGGATCAGCCTGGTCGGCCGACGTCCGGTGACGCTGTGGCTGTGCCGCAAGGTGGGCATCGAACCGGCGGGCGAGGTCACCGCACGTCGGCTGCGGCTGCATCGGCGCATCACCGCCATGTGGTTCGTGAACTGGGTCGTGCACGTTGTGGCGCTGACGCCGCTGTATCTGGCCAATCAGGTTGCCGCGCTCGGGCTTGCCGCCATGCTGCTCGGCAAGCCCTCCGTGGTCGTGTTGATCGCCCTGACCTGGCTCCAGGTTCAACGATCGCGCTCGGGAAAGTCCGACGAGTGAAAACCATGACAGACCGAAGGATTCCGATACAGCCTCGGCGCCGCCACCACCGGTTGGGGTGGTGGCGGCGCGGGGGCTCAGGCAGCGTCGATCTACTGTCGTCGCGCCTCGACGCGCAGGTAGACCTCGCTGAAGATCACCTTCGCCATCAGCGCGGGCTCGATTTCCGCACGGCGGGCGAAGATCTCGACATAGGTCGACTGGATGACCGTGTCATCCGGGTCTGCGTAGAAGGCGGTCTCGGCCAGGTGGCAGGCCAGCCGGATGTTGGTCAGCGCGAGTTCCCGCGCGCGGGCGGCCAGTTGGTCGGCCCCGCCGGCGAGCGCGGCGTACTCGAGGGCCTGGTCGCGTTCCGGCGCGGGCAGCAGGTTGGCCAGGTGGCCGTCCCACCAGCCGCTGTAGCGGCGGATCACATTGCGGCAGATGAACTCCGGCTTGTCGTAGATGGCCGGGAGTCGCGGATGGGAGGCCAGGTGATCGGGAATGCGCAGCGTCTCGACGATCTCGTCGTGCAGCACGCCCGCGTTCAGCCCGGTCAGGGCGTGGTCGACGATGTGGCGCAGGTACGCGGCGATGGCGCCCAGCTCGTCCCGGATGGCCTCGGCGCCCACGACCAGGGTCCCGTGGCCGGGGATGATCACCTCGGGCTGCAGGGCGGCCATTTCGTCGGCGGCGTCGGCCCACTCCTCGGCATAACGCTGCACCTTGCGCGGGTTGCCCGCGTTGGGCAGATAGCCGGTGACGAGATCGCCCGCGGCGATGACGCCGCGCTCGGGCGCCCACACCCACGAGCAGTCGTCGGTCTCACCCTTACCGTGCCGGATCACGAACCGTTCCCCGCCGATGGTGAGTTCCAGTGTGTCGCGGTAGGTCTCGGTGGGCCAGATGAAGTCCGTGCGCTCGGCGGGCCACGTCTTGCCCTCGGTGCCACCGGGCTGCTGCTTGTTGATCACGGTGTTCAGGCCCGGCGTCTTCATGTAGCGCTCGAAATGCCCGATCAGATTCTCGTGCGCGATGATTCGCGGAGTCTCACCGGCCTCGAGGAACGCCCAGTGGCCGAACGCATGGTCGGTGTGGCCGTGGGTGTAGACGATGGTGTGCAGCGGCTTGTCGGAGATCGACCGGACCGCCCGCAGCAGTTCCGGACCGTCCCCGGCCAGCCCGGTGTCGACCATGAGCAGGCCCTCGTCGGTCTCGAACAGCGCGATATTGACCGTCCCGGGCCGGATGTAGTAGGTGCGCGGCGCGGCTTCGATGATCTCCGCTTCACCGACCGGGCCGTGGCCGCGCGAGAACAGGTGAGTCATCTGCTCCACATTGAATCCGATGAACGCCGTCTCACCCGCGGAGGTGGTGTCATCCGGAACCGGCTGTGCCTGGGTCATACGGGTAGCTCCTGTCTGATGGGTCATGAAGCCGACGGTAGGAGCGGAAAATCACTGGCAGGAGGGCTATTTCGGTGAGCGAGACGACCCCGACGACCCCGACCGCGAGCACGCCCGTCGGCGCTACCGGGTTCCGATTTCCACAACGCTCGACAGCAGGAGTCGGCAGCCGTCACGCCGACGTGGCGACCGCGCTATCGGCGCTGACTCCCGTGGTCCGTGAGCAGGCTGCTCGCGCCGATCACGATCGCTCGCCGAGCGCGCAGGTCATGACCGCGATGGTCGACACCGGCCTGTTCGATCTACTGCACCCCGGCGAGGGCGGCTCCACACCGGACCTGCTCGGCTTCTACGCCGGAGTGCGCACCCTCGCGGCGGCCGCACCGTCGACCGGGTGGGTCGCCGCCATGCTGGGTGCCGCCTCGTGGCATGTGACCCTGCTGGAACCTGCTGCGCGACAAGAAATATGGGGATCGTCACCGCAGGCCCTGATATCCGCGTCGCACGCCCCGGCGGGTCGGCTCGAACCCGTTGACGGCGGGTATCTGCTGGACGGCGAATGGCCGAATCTGCCCGCGATCGACCATTGCCGATGGGCCGCGCTGGCGGCCCTGACAATGGTCGCCGAGGGCGTACCGGTCGGACTCGCGACCGCGGTCGTGCCGTGTTCGGAGCTGATGGTGGGCGACCACTGGAACACCACCGGCTTGCGCGGCACCGGTAGCAGGCGGGTGACCGCGCGCCAGGTGTACGTGCCCGCTTCCCGGGTCCGAATCGCTCCGCCGCGTGAGCTCGAGCCCGCGGGCGCGAATCCGCCCGGCCGCTGCCCGCTCTCCATCGTCTACAGCCTGGCGGCATGCACGCCGATCGTCGGAGCGGTGCAGGGCGCGTTCGAGGACCATCTTCGACGCGCGGGCCGCCGCGCCGCCTTCAGCCTGGCGGGTGCGCGCTCGGTCATCGATCCCGCGGTGCAGGCGGCGGTCGCGCGCGGTCTGGGCGAGATCGACGCGTCGATCCTCCAGTTGGAGCGGGATTCTCGCGAGACGATGGCCGTAATCACCGAGGGCGCATCGGTTTCGGCGGAACTTCGGCTGCGGACCCGCCGTGACCAGGTGCGTGCCACCGAGCGGGCGCTCGCGGCCCTGGAATCGCTGATGCGCTGCGCCGGTGCGGAAGCCGTCCGCGAGGGCGGAAGCCTCGAGCGGACGTGGCGCGATGTCCGAACCGCCGCTGCCCACATGGTCAATCAACCCGAACCGGCGCTGCGGCTCTACGGCCAATGGGCGTTCGGCCTCGATGTCCACGACGACATGGTGATGGTATGAATCCGAATCCCGAAGGCCCGCCGCAGTCGATGCTCGAGCGCATGACGCTCATCCTCGACCTGTTCGACGACCGGTCGGTGCGCATGCGTCTCGATGAGGTCGTCGCGCACACCGGACTGCCACGGTCGAGCTGCTACCGCATCCTCGAGCAATTGGCCGTCTTGGGCTGGCTGCGACAGCGTCCCGGCGGATACGGGCTCGGCCCGCGCGCGCTGCGCCTGGGCGGCGGCCACGACACGAACGAGGATCTGCGGGTCGCGGCCCTGCCCGCGCTCGAGGAACTGCACGCGTTCACCGGCGCGACCGCCTATCTCGGCGTACTCGACTTCGACGAAGTCGTCTTCCTCGACCGGGTCGCCAGGCTGCCGTCGACCACAGTGGTCGGAGTCGGGCACCGCGCGCCCGCGCACGCGACCGCCCTGGGCAAGGCCCTGCTTGCCGATATCGAGCCGGAGGAAGCCGAGGCGGCGCTGGCGGGACGACTGCGGCCGTGCACACCGGCGACCATCACCAGTCTGCCGGTCCTGTACGCGGAGCTGCGGCGGGTCCGCGCCCGCGGTGGGCTGGCGTTCGACAGCGGGGAGCATCTGCCTGGGATCTACGGTGTAGCCACGGTGATCCGGGGTGCCGACGGTGTTCGCGGAGCACTCGGGGTGAGCGCGCCCGGAACCGCCACGACCGTAGAGAGATTCGCCCCCCTGGTCGTCGACGCGGCGCGGCGGGTCTCACTGCGGCTGGACCCCGATGCCGCCGAGGCGTCGCCGTCGGCACCGGCCGACGCGTTGGTCACGCGTGTGCTGGCGCTGCTCGACGACGACGCTCTGCTGTGAATCCGCCTCAGTGGTGCGCGGAGCCCGCCGAGGATCCAGTGCGGATCCCATTGGCCGACCCGCTGGGCAGGCGCAGGATCCCGTCCGGAACACCGGCGCCCTGCGGGTCGAGCAATCCGTTGTGCGCGTAGGGACTTTCACCGGGCGCGGACTGCAGGGTGATGAGGTACTTACGCACCCCGTCCACGAGGCCGACGCCGTCACCCACGAGCGTTCCCGCCAGCCCGCCCGCCCCGGCGAAGACGGCCACGGCGGCCGGGACCGTCGCCACACAGGCCGGACCTATCACCGCGCACGTGCCCAACCCCAGCACTCCGCCGATCACCGCGCCCACGGCCATGCCGATGACGGTGCCGATCAGCGGTCCGCGGCTGAGATTGTTGGCCAGATCGGTGAGCGCGGCCTGATCCTCGATCGGTGACGCGATCGGCCGCAGCGCGCCCACATCTACCGCGCTGAGGTCCGGAGTCAGTGTGAGCGTTCGATTCTCGTCGTCCAGGTGCTGAGCGACCGGCACACGCGCGTCACCGACGAACACGGTCAGGGGAATCGCGTCGACCGGCTGCCCGGCGTCGTCACGCACCTCGATGGACCGACCGTCGGCCGACACCGCGAAGGTACCGCCATTCAGGGCCGTCTGCACCGAGTTCGCGAGCGCGGTGAGCGTGTAGTGCACCGGTTCGGTGGTGTCGGCCCGGCCGGGGACCGTGGTGACCGCGATGCCGGCGCTCACCATCGCGGCCAAGGTCGCGATACGAACCGAAGCTGACCCAATATGCCTGGCGGTCACCGGGTTTCCTCCGTCGCGCTCGCCGCGGGCCGACCGTGGTTCGGCAGATACGGCGCGTACTTGCTCTCCCCCGGTGCGGCCCGCAGGACCGAGAAGTAGTCGAACAACGCCGCCGCGGCGGTCGGGCCGCCGCCCAGAGCCAGCCCCACCAATCCGCCGACGCCGCCGACGAGGGTCACCACCGGCAGCACCACCAGGGCGCAGCCGAGAGTCAGGACCAGGCAGGAGGCACCCGCGATGGCGAACCCGACGCCGACGCCGACGACCGCCCCGATCGCGGTGCCGATCAAGCTGCCGATGGAGCTGCCGATGCTGACCGAGTTGATGAGGTCGTTCATGGCCAGCTGGTTCTCGAGCGGTGCGGCCACGGGCCGGATGTCCTCGTGGCGCACCGCATCCCAGTCCGGCGTCGACACCAGGGAGCGGCCGTCCGGGGAGATCCGCTGATCGATTGCGATCTGATGGCCGTCGAGCCGCAACGCCGTCGGCAAGGAGTCCAGCAGCTGCCCGGCCACGTCGCGGATGAGCACCGAGGCGCCGTCGGGCGAGAGTGTGAAGGTGCCACCGTCGAGGGTGGTGGTCACCGAATCCCCGGTCGGTGTCGCGGAATACGACACCGCGGGTGCGGTGGCGGGTGGCGCGGCCGAGGCGCTGACGGAGGTCACCAGACCACCGATGACGGCGGCGGAGGTGAAGGCGGCGAGAGCAGTCGTCCTGCGTGTATTCATGGTGATCCTCTGAAGCCGAATCATTCGATTGGCTAATGGAATGTGAGAGCGGTCACTTCGACCGAACGGAAGGTAGCCAGTCGAGAGCCGGACTCGTTCCGCGGTTTCGGTCAGTGGTACTCGGCCGTCGAACAACCCCACCGAGGCCGTATGGGCGCACCACCGCCGTTCCGCTGACCGAAACCATCACTGAAGCAGCGGGATTCGCGGGCAGCCTGGCGGAACCTCCCTGCGTTCGACGAAGAAGGTGCAATGTCAACAACTTCCACCGTCGGCACGTCCGACGTGCCGGGCTCGGATACCGGGCGGCTCGACGACGCGTCGCGGCTACGGATCTTCACCGTGCTGGCGGTCATCGTCCTCTACACCGAGGTCGCACCGATCCAGTTCACGATGGTATCGGCCGCCCTCCAGAAGATCGCGCCATCGTTTCCCGCGGCGGGGCCGAACATCACCTGGTCGCTGATCGTGTTCGGGCTCATCGGGGCGTCGGCGTCACCGGTGATCGGCAAGCTCAGCGACATCTACGGCAAGAAGCGGATCTTCCTACTCTGCGGAATCGTGTTCGCCGCCGGATGCCTGCTCTCCGCGACCACGAGCAGCTGGCCACTGTTCCTGGCCGGCCGCTGCCTCCAGTCGACCGCGGCGGGCATGGCGATCGTCGCCTACGGGCTCATCCGAGATCTCATGCCCCACAAGTACGTTCCGATCGGGCTCGGAATCTCGGCGACCGGTCTCGGCTTCTCCGCCGCCGTCGCGCCGCTCCTGGCCGGATACCTGGTCGACCAGCACAGCTGGCGCGCGATGTTCTGGGTGTTGTTCGTTTTCGTGGCCGTCATGACGCCGCTGGCGGCTCTGGTCGTGCCCGAGTCGAAGTTGCGTGTGCCCGGCCGGGTCGACATCGCCGGGGCCGTCCTGCTTTCCGGCGGTGTGGCCACGGTGCTGGTCTTCGTATCGAAGGGCAACGGCTGGGGATGGTCCAAGCCCACCACCCTGGCCTGGCTGATCGCCGGTGCGGTGGCCTTGGTTCTCTTCGTGATCGTCGAGCTGCGCTCGCGCGTCCCGCTCATGGACATGCGGCTGCTTTTCGCGCCGCGGGTCAGCCTGGTGCTGATGACGGCGGTATTCGCGGCATGCCTGGTCGGCGTGCACAGTTACGCCGTCGCCTACATGGTGCAGACACCGTCCGAATCCGCTCTCGAGCCGACAATCGTCTCGCGCACACTGGCGCGCGTCGCACAGGCGACCGGGCACACGCTGCCGCCGGAACTGGTGCACGTGACGCTCACGCCGGGCTACACCTACGGTGACGGCCTGTCCCTCATGCAGTTCGCGCTTCGAATCGGGTTGGGGCAGGGGCTGGTCGCCATGCTGTTCGGCGTCATCGCCGGACTCCTCGCCCGCCGAGTCGGGGCCCGATTGCCGCTGATCGGAGCGCTGACTCTGTTCGCCGCCACCACTGTCGCACTGGCCGTGCTCCCGCATACCTGGCAGGTGTTCGCGGTCACCAGCCTCGGGTTCGGTGCCGCACTCGGGCTCTACTACGCCTGCATGCCGATCCTGATGGTGGAAGCCGTCCCCCCGGAGCAGCAGGGCATCAGCGTCGGCATGCTGGGAGCCGCGCAGAGCCTGAGCACGGCGATCGGCACGGCGGTCATCACCGCCTTCGTCAGCGCCCACCCGATCACCACCAGCGTCAGCGTGGCGGGGCGGCCACCGCAGCAGAGCCCCTTGCCGAATGTCTTCGCCGACAGGGGATATGAGCTCGGTTTCTGGTTCGGCGCGGCGGCGGCTATCTGCGCGCTGCTGATCGTGCTGGTCATGAAGCACGGCCGCACCCCGGCGACCGGCGGCGCGTTCACGCAGTGATCTCCGGGTGCCCGGCCGGTCCGGCCGGGCACCCGTCCGCGGGGCCGATCACCCCTGCGCGGCAACGCGGTCGAGGTCGTGCGCGTCGATTCGGCCCACTCGGAGGGCCCGAGGAGTGGCTCGGCGACGGCACGCCTACCGCCGGGCGCTAGGAAATCGGCCCCGCCGCGACACGGAATCCGGTGTTGCCCGTTGCAGATTCGGGAGTGTTGGAACTGCGGGCGCCGAGCCGGTATCGGTTGCAGTAGCTGTGGTGGCACAAATAGGAACCACCCTTGATCACCTTGGCGGTGCCGGTCGGCGGGCCCGTCGGACTGTTCAGCGCGGCCGGCGGGTGCTCGGTGGTGAACCAGTCCGAGCACCACTCCCACACATTGCCGACGACGTTGTAGAGGCCGAAACCGTTGGGAGCGTATTCGTTCACCGGCGCGGTGCCGACGTATCCGTCCTCGGCGGTGTTGTGGGTGGGGAATACACCCTGCCAGACGTTGGCGTGGTGACGGCCGCGTGGGACGAGTTCGTCGCCCCACGGAAATCGTTGCTGCACAGTGCCGCCGCGCGCGGCGTGCTCCCATTCGGCCTCGGTCGGTAGCCGGACGCCGGCCCAGTCGCAGTAGGCGGTCGCGTCGTTCCACGACACCTGAACCACGGGATGGTTGGGGCGGTCCCCGATGCCGGAGCCGGGGCCGTCCGGGGATCGCCAGCACGCTCCGCGAACATCGAGCCACCATGGGGTTCGCGACGGGGACAGGTAGCGGTGCCGCTGCTCGGCCGGAACGAACAAGTGGAATACGAAGGCGCTGCCGATGCGCTCGGCGTCGGTGATATGGCCGGTCTCCTTCACGAAGGTCGCGAACTGGGTGTTCGTGACCGCGGTGGCGGCAATCCGGTAAGGCCGCAGGGCCACCTCGCGGATCGGCCCTTCGCCGTCGGTGGGGATGCCGTCGGGGTCGTCGGCACCCATGAGGAAAGTCCCGCCCGGGATATCGATCAGGCGCTGACCCGGGCGCGGCGCGGCGGCTGACGCCGGTGCCGCAATAGGATCGGGCGTATCGAGGCTGCGGGAGGGACCGCAGCACGAGTGTTCGCTCATCTTCGATTGCCTCCCACAGCCATTCGTCTATTTCGTCGCCGGAGCCGGTGTCTCGCCGATGGTTCCGATGGTCGCCGCGACCTCGGGTCCACCGAAACTGTCCACGAGCGCCGCTTGATCCTTCTTCGCCGCGTGATCGACCGCTTCGGGGTCGACGATGCGGCGCAGTTCGGCGTCCAGATCCGCCAGGACAGCCGCATGCGCGGGATCGGTGGCCAAGTCCCGAGTCTGATCGGGATCTGCTGCCATATCGAACAACTCGGGTTCGTAGCCGACATAGTGATGCAGCACGTGATCGCCCTTGCGCACCATGAACGCGGCCGTCGGCGCGCCCATCGCGTGGTACTCGCAGAACGCGACACGGTCGGGTTCGTCTGCGCCACGGGCGATGTCGAGCAGCGAACGTCCGGGCCGATCGTCGTCGCCGAACGGCACTCCGGCACCGTCGAGGACGGTCTGATGAATGTCGACCAGACTGACGGGGGTGTGGTTGACCCGCCCGGCCGGAATGTCGGGGCCGGTCACGATCATCGGTATTCCTGCCGATTCGCGATAGAGCAGCGACTTGCCCCACAGCCCGCGGCTGCCGACGAGATCACCGTGGTCGGAGGTGTAGACGACGGTGGTGTCCTCGGCCATTCCGCTGCGGTGCAGGGCGTCGAGGATGCGGCCGATATTGTCGTCGAGGTAGCTGACCAGTGCGTAGTAGGCGGCCGTGGCGCGACGGCGTTCTTCTTCGGTGTTGGCGTCGTCGAGTCCGGGCAGCGTTTGCGCGTACCGTTCGACCCACGGATGGCGCGGGTGTCCTTGGTCCGGACGCATCGTGGCGTCGGGCATCGACTCCGGGTCGTACAGCTCGAAGAACTGCGGCGGTGCGAGATACGGGAAGTGCGGTGCGACCAGGCCGACGTAGAGCACCCACGGTTCGGCCTTGGCCGACGGTTCCTCCAGCCATCGGCACGCTCGCTCGGTCACCGCGGCGTCATAGCGGGTGTAGTCGCTGTCGGCGCCGCCGGAAATCGTGACCATGAGCGGTGCCTGCTCCCGGCGCGGCAGCGGATCGCGCACCGATCCCCACACCTGGCCGATCCCGTCCTTGATATGCATCGGCAGCTCCTGCCGATCGAACCCGGTCGGGTCGGACTCATTGCGGTAGTGCAGTTTTCCGATCGATTCGACCCGCCGACCGGCTTGCTGCAACGCATGCCCCCAGCCGTCGATCCGACCGTCGTAGGCGATGGCGTTATCCCAGTAGCCGGTCTGATTGACATAGCGCCCCGTGGCGAGCGAGGCCCGCGACGGCACACAGATCGGACTGTTGCAGTAGGCGTTGTCGAAACTCGTGCCCGCCGCCGCCATCGCATCGAAGTTCGGCGTCCGCACCAGCGAATTGCCGCTACTGCCAAGAATTTTCGGGCTGTGCTGATCGGACACCAACACCAGGACGTTCCGCCGCTCGGCGCTCATCGCCGCACCTCCGGTTCCGTGCTTCAGAAAGGCCGGGCGATCCGACCATTACATAGACACCGTATCTAATTATAGACAGAACGTCCATAATCATAGGTTTCACGTCACAGTGGTAGCAACAACCCCAGAGCGAGCGCCGTGACCACCACGAATCCAGCGACCAGGGGCGCCACCCACCCCATCGAGCTGCGACAGTCGGTCCGCAGTTGCCGCCCACGGCAATGAGCGAACACAGCGAGAACTACGAGGACAGCGGCGGGCACCATGGCTCCGACACCGGCCCGCCAGCCCGAAACCCGTGTCGAGAAATGCACCACGACCAGCGCGACCCCCGTGGCCGACGACGCCGTCCGTCGCCAGGCCAAAGCCGTGCGCTCGGCCTGCAATCCGGGATCCCGCCAGGTATCGCTCATGCGATCGCCACGGCCACACCGGCCAAGACACAGATCGTCGCGATCACCGCGGTCAGCACCACCATCAGACTCGAATCCGGCAGCGCGCGATCACCACGAATGGCGTCGTCAATCGACCGCCACCGCACATACGCCCCCGCCGCCACCACCGCGGCGAGCCCGATCACCACAGTAGCCACCACCGTCCGCACCAACGGAGTCGCGAACGTATGCACCAACTCGTGCACAGCGACACCCCCTGCGATCAACGCCAACGAGGTCCGAATCCAAGCCAGGAACGTCCGCTCGGCGGCGAGGGTGAACCTGTAGTCGACCACCCGCTCCCCAGGCACAGAAGTCTCCAACCGCACGTCACACACTGAGTCCATGGCTAGCAGGTTCCCGTGCATCCACCGACCGCGGAGCACCCGTCCCTCTCACCGGAACAATGCCTTACGCCGGCAGCACACCCACAAACCCCGCGCCGCCGCAACCCGCGTTATCGAGGACAGAAACCATTGCCTGGCAACGTATTCCACACCGCGGATCAGCCAATTTGAATTCCGACCTCGATCATCACGTTCGAGTGATCGAGACCGGCGCTACGCAACACGAAACCAACAGGCCGAATCTCCAAGCCACAAAGGGGAGCAAGGGGACCAACCCCACCACCAAACTCGGATGGCCATGAAGACAGTCCGGGTCAGCAGCCCGAAAACAGATCCGGCCGACACCTTGATGACCAACGGGTATTGACGGTGTCAGCAGCAAAGGTGATCGACTGAGGTCCGCCACAACGAATCAAACGCGAATCAAGCGATACCGGGACTCGTCGACTCTTTACAGAATAGGTCCGAAATGGGACATTATCTGTCATGAGTGAAGGCGACTTCATCAGCCTCGACGCAGCGGCGGCAATGCTCGGCATCTCCGTTCGACACGCTCGTCGCCTCGTGAATGCCGGACACCTGACGCGGGTCACCCGCGGACTGCTCGAGCGTGACTCGGTGGACCGCTATCTGATGTCGCAACGCCAAGGTCGCACCCGGGGCTGGGCGGAACATACGGCCTGGGGAGCGATCGCTCTTCTCTCCGGCGGGAAGGCCGACTGGCTCGGGCAGACTCAGGTCTCTCGGGTCCGGCGAACGCTCCGGGAGCTGACAGACCCCAACGAATTCATCGCACGGGTGCGCGACCACGCGCACGTGCGCATATTCACGGCCCACCGCGCCGCACTGCCTCGGCTCCGCACGATCGTCCTGCGTCCCGACATGAACGCTCTCGGCATCGTCGACCTCGACGAGAACTATCTCGACGGCTATATCGCCGCACAACAGCTCAACAACACAATCCAAACCCTCGGGCTACGGGATGACCCCTCCGGCAACGTCACGCTGCGCGTCACCGACTTCGACTTCGATCAGGTCGGCAAGGTCGTTGCCACAAGCGTCGTCGTCGCGGCACTCGACGCCGCAACCGCACTCGATCCGCGCATCCGGGGAGTCGGACAACGCGCTCTCACCGAGACGCTGGAGGCCTACCGATGAGCGGGCAACGACCGCGACCGACAATCGATGTCGCGTCCCCGCCTGGTGGCTGGCCACCACCCTGGCCCAATGTCGCCGAACTGGCCGACGCACTCCCGCAAAACGCCTGGACCCTCGTCGGTGGTCTCATGACTCAGCTGCACACGATCCACCACGGGATTGGCATCGTTCGGCCAACCAACGACGTCGACATCGTGCTACACATCGAGACCCGGCGTGGTATTCCGGCTGCCTCGGCGACCGCCCTTGAAGGCCTCGGCTATCAACTTCAGCCGTCCATCGACCCACGCAACAGCACCGCGCACCGGTTCGTTCGCGGGACGACAACCGTCGATCTCGCCGCAGGTGTCCCGTCAGAAGAGCACGTCGATGTCCTCATCGCCGACCATCCGGCACCCAAGGTTGTCGAACGACTCCGCGGCCGGGACATGGTACGCATCGAGGGCGGGACCCAAGCATTGCGCCGAACCATCCACGCACGCATCGAGATCGAATCAGAGACAGTCGCAAACATCTCCGTGCCAAACCCATTCGGCGCCCTGATCCTCAAAGCGGCCGCCTACACGACAGATTCCCGCGATCGAGATCGCCATCTCCACGATGCCGCGGCACTGCTGGCCTGCATCGAGGACCCGTTCGCGGAACGCGACGCCTTCGCCGGTTCCGACCGGCGCCGAATTTCCGCACTCGCCACCCAACTCGAGTTCGACCATTCCGCCTGGCGTGCGCTGCCGCGCCAACATCGGGCCCAGGCCGAGACCGCACTAGCGATCCTGTCCAACCTGGCGCCATAGCACCGAGAGCCAACCCTGACCCATCCGGCAAACGAATCGGCCCCAGCCGCCTGAAATGTTCAAGCGCTGATCAGATAACACAACGCCGCAGGTCTTTGACCTGCGGCTTGTGAGTGAGTGGATCTGACGGACCAGCATACGAACCGCGCGGTGCTGGTCGACGGACCGGGCATCGCGATCCGGCCGGTGAGTGAGCGCGGCAGACAGGTCGACCGATCCATCGGTCCCATTGCGACGAATCAACTGCAGTTTGAGCGACAAATCAACCACCCATGTTCCGACAAATCAACCAGACCTGTAGCGACGAATCGACCAGCTATATAGCGACGAATCAACCAGACGTAGAGGGAAGAACTAGCTATGATCAGGGGAAAAGCGCGACCACAGGCGCTCGTCCTACTCGACGAACGGAGCGCATGACCATGCAGACCCGAGTCATCCCTCGACGGGCCGCAGTCGCCGTCACCGACGCGCTGGCCGACACCCGGGTCGTCCTCGTCAATGGAGCGAGGCAATGCGGCAAGAGCACCCTCGTCCGCCTCGTTTCGAAGGGTCGCGACGCAGAATGGCGCGACCTCGACGTCACCCTGACCAGACAGGCCGCACTCGAGGACCCGGACGGGTTCGTCGACTCGCCGAACCTGATGGTGGTCGACGAGATCCAGCGGGTACCCGAACTGCTGCTGGCCATCAAGGCACAAGTGGACGCAGACGGACGCCCGGGTCGATACCTGCTGACAGGCTCAGCACGCATACTCGGGCTGCGAGCGCTACCGGACACCCTGGTCGGTCGCATGGAGACCATCGAACTGTGGCCCTTTTCCCAAGGCGAGATGGACGGCACACCCGACGCCTTCATCGACGCCGTCTTCACCCACCGAGACAAGTTGCGACACACCACGACCCTGCCACGCGCCGACTACGCCGAACGGATCGTCCGCGGCGGTTTCCCCGATGCTGTCGCGCGAAACACCGACAAGCGACGCAAGGCCTTCTTCGATTCCTATGTCGGCGACTTGATCACTCGCGACATCCGCCAACTGTCGGAAATCGAGCGCACCTCCGAGATGCGCGCCCTCCTGCAACTGGTCGCGGCCCGCTCCGGGCAACTGCTCGCGAACACCTCGCTCAGCAACGACCTCACTCTCGGGGCCTCGACGGTCAAGCGCTATTTGACGCTGCTCGAGGAGGTCTACCTGATCAAACGAATACCGGCATGGTCCAGAAACCTGAGCAACCGCGCGACAATGATCCCGAAGGTAGCCTTCGTCGACTCCGGTATCGCATCGAATCTCGTCGGAGCCGACGTGCGGAATATGTTGCGCCCCAACGGCCGATTCGGTCCGCTACTGGAGGGGTTCGTATTAATGGAGCTCGCACGCCAGCGAACCTGGTCTGCCGAGGACGTCGAGATGTACCACTACCGCACCAAGGACGGGGTCGAAGTCGACGCCGTACTTGAGAACCGACGTGGCGAAGTCGTCGGCATCGAAGTCAAAGCCGCCTCCACGGTGGGACCGGACGACTTCCGCCACCTCCGCCACCTCGCCGAACGCCTCGGCGAGGACTTCCTCACCGGCATCGTGCTCCACACCGGCCGGCAAACCCTGCCCTTCGGACCGAAGATGCTAGCAATGCCGGTCAGCGCCCTCTGGGAAGTCCCGAGCCCTGAACAGTGATCGGGATCGAAAGGCCACCAATCATTTTCACCGCGAACAGTCTGTGCCAGAGAAGCAAGAAAGACCCGACGTTGCCGTCGAGCCAATCTGGAGTGGAGCTAAGGGGACTCGAACCCCTGACCCCCACTACGAGGTTCATGAGACTCCCCGGTCTGCCGATGTATCACCTTCGGCTCCGACGCCAACGATCACTTCCACGACGGCACCGGACACGACCGGACCGGCCGGTCACGGTCCCAGCGAATTGTGTTCGGCAACAACTAAATACAGCGCAAGCTGAGGAACTCCCGCCGGGACCGAACTGCCCGGCTTCTACACCGCGCGACCCGGGAAGACCTCCATATCAGTTACTCGACCTCAATGACCGGTCGTCAGGGCGTCAAGTCGGCCGGCGGCAACGCAGCATCCCTGACCACTCCGGTCGAGACGGTCCATGATGCCGGAGTAGACAATTGAGCAGGGAAAATGGCGACACCGGTCGGCGATGTCCTTCCGGTCCGCGAGCGGTCATCCCTCGGTCGCACCCGACGCCGGCACCAGTTCGCCGACGAAAGCGCGGGGTAACCGTTGGGGCTGGATCGAGTCTGCGCCCACACCCGATTGTTGTCCCAACGCGGCGCCTGCCAACAGCTGAGTGGCAGGGCACCCAGCGTCGGCGATCGCCGCGCAACCGGCCGCACTGGACCGGAATGCGGTGATGTCGCTACCGGATCGAGTGGTTGGTCAGTAGCTGTAGGGGCCGAAGCGCCCCCAGGCCACGAATGCCGCTGCGGCCAACAGCACGAGGTTGACCACGATCGCCGAGGGTTCCGCGCGACGGGTATGAGTGACGATGGCCAGGGCCATGATCGCGGCCACGCCGACCGCAGCGATCGGTGTGAGAATCGGTGCGATCCCGTCCATGCCGGCAGTATCAGCCCGAGCGTGCCGAGTAGCTCGGCCGCGCCGATCAGGCGCAGCGTGACGGTGGAGGCGCCTTCGACCCACGGCAGGTTCTCGGCGAGCTTGTCCTTGGGCTGGGTGGACTTCATCACCCCGGCCACTGCGAACAAAACGGCCGATACCCCAGCCACGATCCACAAGCCGACATTCACAGGGCAACTCCTTCATCCGGGCGGGACCGTCCCGGGGTCGTGCCAGGTCAGGGGGTGAAAATCTTCTCGACCTGGTCGCGCTGGACGTGCAGGTCCCAGTACAGCGGGGAGATCTGGTCCGCGGAGGCGCTCGGGGTGCCTTCCGGAGCGCGGTCACCGATCCACGCCCCGATGGCCACGTGCGCGGCCTGGATGCCCTCGGGTTCGAGTTCCTTGTGCAAGTTCAGCACCCACGAGCGCAGGGCCGCTCCGGCGGTGTTGATGTCACCGAGCATCGGGGTGGGATCCACCGACCCTGCTCCGGTGGTGAACAGCCGTGTGCCGGTACCGGCGCCGCATCGCGGGCAGCCAGCGCTCGGCGTCGATGGCCGCGCGGCAGCCGGTGCCGGCCGCGGTGATCGCCTGGCGGTAGGTGTGGTCGACCAAGTCTCCGGCGGAGAACACACCGGCGACATCCGTTGCGGTGCCGGATCCTTCGACCAGCACGTACCCCTCGTCGTCGAGCGCCACCTGGCCGCGGACCAGCTCGCTGCGCGGGTCGTGACCGATGGCCACGAACAGGCCGGTCGCGGCCAGCTCGGAGGTCTCGCCGGTGCGGGTGTTGCGCAGCGTGAGGCTGGTCGCACTCGAGTTGCCGTGTACCACAACGACTTCCGCGTCGAGCCGGAAGTGGATCTTCTCGTTCGCCTTTGCGCGCTCGAGCATGATGCGGGAGGCCCGGAACTCCTCGCGGCGGTGCACCCTTCCCGTTTCGGAAAGGCGGCCTCTCGGTGAGTTCAACATGTCTCGGCGCGGGGAGCCGGCGACCTGGTTCCCGCTTTCGTCACGAATGTCCCATTCGGGCAAGGCGGTTCATCTGGTATCGACCGCTGGTGGGCAGGAGGCGTTCTTCGAGGGACACGCCATGCGTTCGTGGTGCTGGGCGGGGTTCCGCGGCGGATTCGCACTCCCGCGTGGCCTTCTACTCATTGCCCCCTGTTCGCGACGAAGCGGTAGCGGGGCAGGAGTTCGGCGGATTTCGCGCGATAGCTCGCAATATTGGCGGTTTTGATGCTCTCATAGCCGCGGATCATGTCCGGTAGTTCGGTGATTTCGATTGCGAGGGGGTGGGTGTCGGCGCGCAACGAGTCGAGGAGCTCCATGACGGTGGCGCGATACTCGGTGATCAATGCGCGCTCGGTTCTGCGTATTACGGCGGCGCCGAAGGGGTCCAGCCGGGTACCACGGACTCGACGCAGGGCGACCAAGGCTCGATATACGGGGCGGAACCAAGGGCCGAGTTCCAGCTTGTTCTTCATGCCCAGGGCCCGTAACACTGGGGGATGCAGGCGGTAGTAGATGCGGGCGCCGCGACCGAATTCCGCTTCGATGGCGGTGCGGACCGTGGGGTCGAGTGAGAGGCGAGCGACCTCGTACTCGTCTTTGTAGGCCATGAGCTTGTACAAGTTTCGCGCCACGGACTCGGTGAGTGCGGTCGAGCCGGGGAGCTTTTCGGTTTCGGCGCACATTACCTGTGCGATGAAGGTGCTGTATTGCTTTGCGTAGGAGAGGTTCTGATATGAGATCAGATCGGGAACCCGGATACTGAGCAGGCGATGGAGTTCCGATGCGGGCTCGGTGGAGATGGTCGCGATGAGCTCCGCCGCCGCATTCGACAGTGGGTGAGGCGTTTCGGCCGGTCCGCCGGTCTCGGCCACGGCCGCCGCGAAGGCGACCGGGTCGGCGACCGACAGGCGGCCGAATCGGAACGCCGATGTATTCGCCTCGACCTGAACACCATTGAGGACGATGGCTGCTTCGATATCCGCAGGCTTCAGCGGCAAGGCACCCGTCTGCACGGCTGCGCCCGCGAGCAGCAGATTGGCGAACTGATCCGCGCCGAGCAAGGCATTCGCGGCACTGCGTGCGTCGAGGAAGAAGGACTCGGTGGTGTTCGCCTCTACCTGGTCCCGAATCGGGCCGGCGGCGGGGAAAGCAACGGTCGGGTCGGTGACCATTTGTCCGGTCGGGACTTCGCTGGTGGAGATCACCGCGACCGTTCGGGTGGGATCGGCGGCGGCGAGATAGCGGGGGTCGGCGGCGACCAGCAGATCGCATCCGAGATAGAGGTCGCACCCACCGGCAATGGCCTTGCTGCCCTGTTCGATCGGGTCTCGCGAGAGCGTGATGTCGGAGACGACCGCTCCGCCCTTCTGCGCGAGTCCGGTCTGATCCAGCGCCCGCACGCGCAACCCCGACAGCGTGGCCGCCGTACTGAGCAGCTGCGCCAGTGTCACCACGCCGGACCCGCCGACGCCGGTGATGCGAGTGGTGTGGGTGCCGTGAAGGGTTCCGGACGGGGCGGGAAGGTTATCCAGGTCGATAGCAGGGCCCGCCGGGCGACGGCGTGCCCCGGATGGCACGACGGAAAGGAAAGACGGGCAGTCCCCGGCTAGGCAGGAGCGGTCGATATTGCAGGACGACTGGTCGATACGGGTCTTGCGGCCGAATTCGGTGTCGAACGGTTGCACGGACAGGCAGTTCGACTTTTGCCCGCAATCCCCACAGCCCTCGCAGACTCGTTCATTGATCACGATGCGCTCGGCCGGCGTGGGCGCGAGTCCGCGTTTGCGTTTACGTCGCAGCTCGGTGGCGCATTCCTGATCGTGAATGAGCAATGTGACACCGGCTGTGCGGGACAGGGTTTCCTGAGCTTCGATCAGGCGATCACGGTGCCAGACCTGAACGCCCCTGGGCAGCACGACTTTTCGATACCTCTGCACCTCGTCGGTCGTTACGATGATCCGCACGACGCCTTCGGCCAGCATTGCCGAACAGACCGCGGACACCGGCATGACTCCGACGGCCTGTTGACCACCGGTCATCGCCACCGCGGAGTTGTACAGCAGTTTGTAGGTGATGTGGCTGCCCGCCGCGATCGACGCACGAATGGCGAGGCTGCCCGAATGGTGAAAGGTGCCATCGCCGAGGTTCTGAAGCAGATGTGTGCGTTCGAGAAACGGGGCCATGCCGATCCATTGTGTGCCCTCGCCACCCATTTGGGTGAGGCCGGTGACGGTGCCCACCTGGTCGGGGCTCATCAGCGACACCATGCCGTGGCAGCCGATGCCCGCACCGACCGTCGCTCCGTCCGGCGTCTTGGTCGAGATATTGTGCGGGCAGCCCGAACAGAAGTACGGCGTCCTGGTGACGAGTGGCAGTGCGCGCGGGATGATTCCGGTGCCGCGCTGACTCGCGCGCCATCGGTCCACCGAGGGAAACCCGCCGATGATCGACAGCCGGGCGGCGAGTTTCGCCGCGATGATGTCCGGGTCGAGTTCGCCGTCGGAGGGCACGAATACCGCGCCGCCGGGCAGTCGTTTACCGAAGACAGCGGGCGCGCCGGAGCCTCCGTAGAGCAGATCCTTGACCGCGATTTCGATGAACGGCCGCTTCTCCTCGATCACGAGGATCTCGTCCAGTCCCTCGGCGAATCGCCGCACGACCGACGGCTCGAGCGGATGGATCATCCCGAGTCGCAGCAGCCGTACGCCGCCGCGCGCCAGCTCGGCCTCGTCGAGCCCGAGCATGCGTAAGGCTTGGCACACATCGAGATAGGTCTTGCCCGCCGCGACGATCCCCAGCCGATCACCGACACCGCTGTGGGTGATTCGATTGAGATCATTCGCCACGGCATAGCGCCGCGCGATCTCGAGCCGTGCGCCCTCGCGGCTGCGTTCGAGCACACCGAGCGTCGGCTGCAGCACCTGCGCGGTCACCTCGTGCCGGTAGGCGACGCCATCGACGGTCTGATCGGGCAGGACGGGCTGGACTCGGTCGGGGTCCAGATCCACCGTCCCCGATCCGTCCGCAACGTTGGTCGCGATTTTCAGCGCCACCCACAGCCCGCACGCTCGCGACATCGCCACGCCGTGCAGCCCGAAGTCCAAGGCCTCCTGCGGATCCGACGGATAGAGGATCGGCAGACCCAGATCGGCCAGCAGCCCCTCGGATGCGCCGGGCACGGTGGAGGACTTTGCGGCCGGATCGTCGCCGACGAGCGCCAACACGCCGCCTTCTGGATGCGTGCCCATCAGGTTCGCGTGCCGGATGGCGTCGGAGGCGCGATCCAGGCCCGGCGACTTTCCGTACCAGAGCGCGATGACACCGTCGACGCGCTTGTCGTCCTGGGTTGCCGCCAATTGCGTGCCCTGCACCGCGGTCGCCGCCAGCTCTTCATTGACTCCTGGCCGGAAGACGATGTCGTGCTCGTCCAGCAGGGCGGCATTGCGAGCGAGTTCGGTGTCGTACCCGGCGAGGGGTGAGCCTTCATAGCCGGAGATGAAGGCCGCGGTACGCCGTCCGGCACGCAGGTCGGCGCGCCGCAATTCCAGCGGCAGCCGCGCGAGCGCCTGGATACCGGTGAGGTGCACGGCACCGGACCTCCGGGTGTATCGGTCCGAAAGGGCGGCCCGCACAATCTGATTCGTCACGGAATGACTTCTTCCAAGGTGGGAGCGTCAGGAAACGGATTCGTGAACCCGCAAGCTGTTCGGAGTGCGGCGGCAAGGTCGGCTGCCGCTGTATCGGAGTGGCGATCGGTGAACCAGGCGATGTGACCGTCCGGGCGGATCAGGATCGCTCCGGCTGCCCCGATGCCCAGCCGACCGGCATCGAGGTCGACATCGTGCCCGATCACGAAGGCCCGGCATGGGATCTCGCCGATCGCCTCGGAAAGTGCTGTCGCCCAGCTAGATCCGTTCGGACCGGCGATCACGGTGAACCATGGCCCGAGCAGATCGAGGGTGGACACCGTGACGCCTTCGTGGCGGGTCCACGCATGCGGCAACCGGCCGCCGACAACCGCGGTGGTTATCGGATCGGCGGATGCCTCGACCGGACCGTAGACGTAACCGAGTTCCTGGTCCAGATCATCGAAATGCTCTCGGTGCCTGGGGATTGCGGCGGCGAGCCGGTCCCGCTCCAGCCCGGCGATCGCGGGATCAGCGCTGTCGAGACGCTGTGCGATATCGACGGTCAGCGGCCCGATTCCGGCATCGACCATCTTCAAGGCATTGCCGACACTGCGCTCGCTGTTGCGCAGCGCGACGGTACGACGATCGGCTTCGTAGCTGTCCAGCAGGGATTCCGGCGCCCAGCCGTCGAGTACGGCGGCGAGCTTCCACCCCAGATTGTCGGCGTCGGCAAGTCCGGTATTCATGCCGAGACCTCCCGTCGGCGGGAACTGGTGTGCGCTGTCGCCCGCGAGCAGTACCCGGCCCTTGCGATAGCTTCCCGCCGTGCGCGCCGCCATCGACCACGTGCCCACCGATCGGATGTCGACGGCTAGATCGGGGCTGCCGACGGCGATGCGTACCAGGTCGATACAGCGCTGCGGGGTGTAGTCGGACAATGACTCCCGAGCCGGGTCGAACGGCCGGTTCAGCGTCCATCGGTGCTTGCCGTCCATTCCGATGAGCACACCCGGCGACTCGGCGTTGATCATCCAGATCAACAGGGCCGGATCGGGTTCGGTCCAGGGCGACAGATCCGCGTGGAAGTAGATGTTCACCTGCTGCCCCAGTTCGGGCAGTCCCGCCATGTCGATGCCGAGGTCGGCGCGGAGGGTGCCCGCTGCCCCATCCGCCGCGACGACGTAGTGGGCGCTCAAAGCTTCTCGGGCACCGCCTGATTCGACGACGACATCGACTCGTTCCCCGATATCGGTGACGCGGACGACACGGGTATCGAATCGGACAGTGGCCATGCCCTGCGCCCCGAGTGCGTCGAGCAGACGTTGTTGGACGCGGTCCTGCGCACACGACGTAATCATCTCTGGAGAGGCATTGGCGCGCCGCAGGATTCGTTCCCGATCGAGGTCGGCAAGGTTGATCCGGCCGAGCGCACGGTCCGCCAGCGTCTGCTTCCAGACGATATTCAGCATCCACTCCGGCGCGACCGCGTCGCTCGTGACCGAGTCTGCGATACCCCACGCGCGCAATAGCTCCATCGAGCGCGTATTGACCACGTGGGCGCGCGGATGCGGATTGACCCCACCGAATCGCTCACACACGATGCTCGAAATACCGTGTTGTCCAAGCACATACGCTGTCGCGAGACCAACCGGGCCCGCGCCGGCGATGAGCACCGGGGTTCGTTCGGCCGCGCTCACGGCCGCCGCACCAGCTCGGCGAACGGCTCGCCCGCTTCGAAACGGGCGACGAGTTCGTCCGCGTCGAATTCGACCCCGATGGGGTTGGCGGCGAACGCACCGGATTCGAAGAAGTCCGTCAACTCCGCGTCGCTGGCGAAATTGTCGATCTGCAATTCGATGTGGTTGCCCTCCGGGTCCTCGTAATACATCGAGGTGGTCGGGCCGTGGTTGATCGTCCAGAAGGGTTGCACACCGGCACTCTTCAGCCGCTGGTAGGTGCCGAGCAGCTCGGCGAGCGAGTCGTAGGCGAAGGCCACGTGATGCAGACCCGAATGAGCGTCGGTGGGGCGCTGGGATGCGCCGGTGGCGAGGAACGCGACGCGATGGTGCTCCTCGTCATAGGTCACGAAGGCCAGCATGTCGTTGCCGAATGCCAGGCGGCCCTCGAGAACCCGCAAGTACCAGTCGACCATTTCGGGTAGCCGACCGGTACGCAGGACGACGTGCGCGAGTTTTGCGGGTGATGCCATGAGCGGACTCTCCTTTGAGCCGGAACTTCTCTTGAATGCGATACAAGAGAAGCTAGGCTCGCTCATGAATGAAAGTCAAGAGGCGTCGATCAGTTGGCCTCCGCAGTGGCCGCGAGCGAAGTGATGAGCAGATCAACCAACTCACCGGTGGGCCGGTCCAGGCGGCGAACACTGACCAGCAACCCCTCGAACAGCACATGAGCCAGATCGACGATGGACGCGAGGTCCGCATCGTTGCCGGCCCGCCGCGAGATGGCCGCGAGCAGGCGTCCTTCCAGCCATTCCTGCATCCGTTCGTAGACCGTGTGAAGCGCCGCGGACTCCGCCATACGTTCGTAGGCGACCCGATGCAATCCGCGGTAGGGCTCCATCCGCAGCAGCATGGCGACCAGCTCGTCGCGCGGATCGCCGGCCAAGCCCGGATCGGCCGCTACCTGCGCGCTCGCCTCGTCGAAGATCGAATCGATCACCGCGGCGAAGAGGTCGTCCTTGGTAGGGAAATACCAGTGCACCGCCGCAGCCGCGATACCCGCTGCCCGGCCGACCGCCGCCACGCTGGTGCCGCGATAGCCATCCGCTGCGAAGAGTTCGCGAGCCTGCGTGACCAGTTCGGCCTGACGTTCAGCTTTGGGTATCTCCTGGCGATTCTTGGGCATGAGGCAACTCTAGAGCCCGCTCTTGACTGGGAACCAAGACGTGCTCTTAACTGTTAATCAAGAGAAGGGGCCGGTGCACCGCCGGTGAACACAAGGAGGTCCGACATGCGTCTCTACACCACCGACGACGGGCTCGCGCGAGAGGACCGATCCGGCGTGCTCGCGGTTCTCGACCTGCCCTACGCGGATGTAGGCGCACTGGTGCGCGGTCCCGGACTCGATGCCGCCCGCACTGCGAGAACCCTTCGCGAACAGGCCATCGACCAGGCGATACTGCGACCACCGGTGGCGCGTCCCGGGAAGGTGCTGATCGTCGGTTTGAACTACGGCAGCCATGCGGAAGAGGCGCTGGAAATGTTCGCGGCACTGGGGCAACCCGGCATCACACTGCCCAGCGAGCCGAACCTGCAAGTCACCGCGGGCTCGGCGGTGACCGGCCCCGCCGATCCGATCCTGCTGCCGGCCGTCGCCGCGGAACAGGTCGACTACGAAGGTGAGGTCGCTGTCGTCATCGGCACCCCCGCGAGCTGCGTGACCATCGACCAAGCCTGGCGTCACGTGGCCGGGCTGACCGTCGTCAACGACGTGTCCGCACGCGATATCCAACGCCGGGCCATGACCGGCGACCCCACCGCGTCGATCGGCATCGCCAAGAGTTTCGACACCTTCAAACCGCTGGGCCCCTGCCTGGTCACCGCCGACGAATTCACCGAGACACCCGATCTCGCCATCCGGACCCGAGTGAACGGGACGCTGCGCCAAGAGGATCGGACCAGCAGCTTCATCCACTCCATCCCGGAACTGATCGCACACCTGTCCCGCTATCAGACCCTCGAACCTGGCGACGTAATCTGCACGGGCACTCCACGTGGCGCCGGAGTGTTCTCCGGAAGCTATCTGCGCGCGGGCGACCTCGTCGAGGTGGAGGTCGAAGGAATCGGCGTGCTCGGCAATCGGGTGGTGCGCGCGTGAACGCGCCATCCGAGGTAGCGACCGCGCTCGATCAACTCGCCCGGATCGAGTCCGTACCGCTGTCCGGTCGGGATCTACCCAGCAGCACCCACGACCTGCTCACGCGCACCGCCGATCGTTGGCACGACCAGCCCGCGCTGCACTTGCTGCCGGGCGGGCGCGGATGGGATCAGCCCGAAACCTGGTCGTATGGCGAGCTTTTGCGCCGGGTCGGGCAGGCCGCGAACCTGTACGCCGCGCTGGGGCTCGCCCCGGGTGGTGTCGTCGGCATCATGCTGCCCAATACCGGGACCACCTACGCCGCGCTGTTCGGCGCACAGGCGATCGGCATCGCCAACCCGGTCAACCCGATGCTCGCCGTCGAGCACATCGTCGATATCTTCCGGCTCACCGACGCGCGCGTACTCGTCGCTCCGGCAGCGGATCTCGATGCCGAAATGTGGCGCGAAGCCTGCGCGGTGGCCGCGGCGCTGCCCGAACTGCATGCGTTGATCTCCGTCGGCGGTGCGATCGAAGACGCGCCGCCCCAATGGATCGGAGACTTCGACGAGCTGGCCGCCGCCGAGCCGGCGGAGCTCACTTTCGACCGGAGACCCGGGCCTGCGGATGTGGCCGCGTACTTCCACACCGGTGGCACCACCGGCACCCCCAAGGTCGCGGCCCACACACATGCGAACCAGGTGTACCTCGCTTGGGCACTCGCACAGCACGCTGTCTTCGCCGGAGAGTCGGTGGTGCTCGCCGGACTGCCGATGTTCCATGTCAACGCGGTGCATGTGACCGCTCTCGCGCCGTTCCATTCCGGGCGACCCGTGGTATCACTAGGGCCGCTGGGCTATCGGGACAGGGCGGCGATGGCTGACTTCTGGCGGATTGTGGAACGGTATCGGATCACTACCTTTTCGGCGGTTCCAACTGTGTACGCCGCCCTTCCGGCAGTGCCGGACGGGGTCGACATCTCGAGTTTGCGGGCAGGAATCGTCGGTGCCGCACCACTTCCCAGCCGAGTCCGGACGGACTTCGAATCCGCCACCGGGGTGCCCATGCTCGAAGGCTACGGCCTCACCGAGGCCACCTGTGTCAGCGTGCTCGCGCCGGTGACCGGCAGCAGGCCCGGTGCACTAGGTCTGCGACTGCCGTATCAGCGGATCAAGGCGGTGCGGGTCGACGAAGACGGTCGGCCCACCGGCGACTGCGCACCTGACGAGGCCGGGGTGCTCGCCATCCAAGGCCCCAGCGTCTTTCGCGGATATCTCCGAGCCGGATCCGCGGGAGCGCAGCCCGACCCGGCCGGAATCGTGGTGGACGACTGGTTGATCACCGGAGACCTGGGCCGAGTCGATGCCGGGGGATTTGTCACGTTGGCCGGGCGAGCCCGGGATGTCATCATCCGCGGCGGGCACAATATAGACCCACTGCTGGTCGAGGAATCGCTGCTCGCGCATCCGGATATCGTTGCCGCCGCGGTGGTTCCGCGACCGGACAGCCATTCCGGCGAGGTGCCTGCGGCCTACGTCGTCCTGCGCTCCGGTGCGACGGCCCAGTCGGCGGACCTGTTGGCATGGGCCGCCTCGCACGCGCCCGAACCGGCGGCTGCCCCGAAGTTCCTGCACCTCATCGCGGCGATACCGCTCACCGCCGTCGGCAAGGTGCACAAGGTGCCGCTGATCCACGACGCGGTACGTCGGGTGGTATCGCGGGAAATACGCGACGCCGGGCTGTGCGGAGACAGCGTCGTATCAACGGTGAACGGCCGCGCTCATGCACGAATTCAGTTGGAGAACAGTGGGTCCGGCGAACGGATCAGCGTGTTGGCCGGACGGCTCGACGCCTACTCGTTCTCCTACATCGTCGATCAGAATTAGGTTTGCGCAGCCCGTTTCGATACTCGGCTCGGCGGCCCGGACCTGGTCGACTGCGACGGCGCAACGCGCCGTTGGTCCGGTGCCCGCTACGCACCCGATCACCTCCTGCCCACCGATCCGGCGGCACGGTCACCCGGAAGCCAACACCCGCCCGACGAGCTGCACGTACCCTGCAAGGAGGATCACGGTCGATTCGGATAGCTGAATCCCGCTTCGATCGTCAGCGTTCCCCATGAAAATCGCTGGTCGGCGCGCATCGAGGCACGCAACCGGGCGGTGGACCAGATCGTGCTGGAGGAGATCCGCGAACGAGATGCCGGCGGAACGCGGCGAGACGACGTTCTCGACATCCTGAACATCCTGCTCGGACTGCGACCCGAGCACGACAGCTTCGAAAACCACGCCATCTGCGACCAGCTCAGACTGCTCCTGATCGCCGGACACGACACGACAGCCACCATCATCGCGTGGACGATCGATCAGGTGCTGCACACCCCCGGAGCAGCGGAGAACATCCGAGATGCGGCCGAACAGGGTTCGGGGAGTTTCCGATGTCTCGAGACATCACATTGTGTCCTGCCGGGGAATCGAACCTGCGACATCTCGGTCGGGTCGCTTTCACGATGAGCTCGAAACCGCTGCGCCGGACCACTTCTCACCTGCATAGCCTGCAACAGATTGACATGGAACGACTTTCGGCATACGCCTGCCCGGGTTCAAGGACTTTCGGAATGCCGGAGAAGCTCGGCGGGCTGCGATCGTGGCAGAAAGGGACGACCCGGAGGTCGGCCACACCGCCCGACTCCACGACTCAAAGAGAAATTGAATCGAAACCGTGGGGTAAGCGCGGGGTCGGCGCAATACAAACAGGTCGGGCCCGGCAAAATGCCGGGCCCGACCTGCATTGATGGGTGGAGCTAAGGGGACTCGAACCCCTGCCTCCGGGGCGTGGAGGCCCTGCTCACATCGATCAAGCGAAGTCAAAACCAGTGGTAACAGCGATTTCAGGGGATCTCGCTGCAGTTGACGGCCGAAACGATAACGCCTCGCTACTGACGCCGTCAACACCTTTGAAACCGTGTCGCGCCAACCCGGCAACCGCCTAGCCAAACCCACCCGAGCGCGCCCTCACCTCGTAGCATCACCAGCCGAGACGACATCGGTGTCGGCAGCACGTGAAAAATGGATCTGGCACAAATTTCGTGATGCGGTTGGCCGAGCTGCTCAGTCACTCAACAGGATTCGCTTTCGGAGAAGGTCTGGTTTCGCGCGCCCGAAC